>DEPD01000005.1 GCA_002358575.1 Lachnospiraceae bacterium UBA3401
AAATGATGCACACAAAATGCCACAAGGCAGGCATTTTGGCGCTGGCTCCGACACCATGCAGCAAGTGCATGGTACGGGTGTGAAAAGTAACTATTTATCCGCCATTGTAAGCCCCGCCTTTTTGTTATATGCATGTTTTTCAGGGTCCTCATACGCATCCCAAAAAGACGCGCCAAGATTTATTTTCTCCTCCACAAAATCCATATTGTTAAGCGCTGTTGTCACAATAGAAACAGCCTTCTTAATATGAAGTCCCTCAAAAAAATTAAGAACCTCTACTGGAAATCGTCCGCGAAGCACCACCGCATCTGGACAGAGCACCTCATAATCAATTGCATCTCTCGGATGCGGTTTTATCAGTACCCGATAACCTTTGCAGTACTGCGCAATCACATCAAGGCAGACTCTTTTGCGCGCCTCCACATCAACAGGGTGTGGCTCTGTCAAAAAACAGGCAAACTCCTCACCCTCCCGTGCAGGCTTTAGTTGCTCCATCAAATCCTCTGCCTCCTCAATAAACGCCTGAATCATCATCTTTTTCTGTTCCGAAGTCAGTGCCAACTCCAATGGTTTTCTTGGCTCCTCGACAAAGCGCGGGCAGTCGGTGGGCACGACACTCCTATTGTTAATTTCCATGTCAATACAATACTTTCCCCAACCATTCATAATAAAAATAAGATTCAAACGCGAAAGCCAAGTCTTTAATCGAAAATGTCCGTGATTTGCAACATAGGCGTCATCCAGATTTTTGAGACAGTCCAACCCGTCTTCCACTGCATGATAATAAATATGTTTATAATTTAGATAATACCCAATTGGGTCACTGTCGCAGAACACATAAATATCTTTATACGCCGCAAAGTCAATGACCTGCAAATATGGAATCTCACACTTTGCTAACTTTTTTGTGAAAATAATTCGATTTACCATATGTTTTAATAAATTATTATAGCTTTTTCTATATTTTGCAAGCTCTGGAAAAAAGTCCTCCCGCTTTTCATCCAACGCAAAAACCTTATGAAAAATTCTTGTCTTTTCAAGTCTATCCCCCAGATGTTCAAAGTCCGTCGATATGGAACTTAACGCGATATCTGCCTTTTGATATTGCTTGGCTGGTGTCTGTCTTACAACCTTCATTTCTTTTAAGATTGCCACATAGACATGATAGAAAGTATGGCAAACGTATATTCTGCTCTTTGTCTTTTTCATTTATAATCCCCTGCCTGTATTTGCATTTCTGGTATATTGATAACCTTTCCTTGGCGCAATCAGCGGTGCTGGACTTAACGGCCCCTCTTTTTCCGGCACCACACGCCCTTCTATCAATCCCTCACAGAAACGATAAAGCCTGTCCGCAGCCTCCTTAGGATTCCACAGTTCCGCAATTGTATGATACGCGCTCATCCCCAGTTTTTTTCGCAATTCCTCGTCCTGACACAAGGTTAATACCTGCTCCTGAAATTCATGATAATGCCCTGTCTTATAGACTAGCCCATTGTTTCTATGCTTTATTAAAAATGGAACTGCCCCAATGCCACTTCCCGCCACGACTGCACATGCACTGTTCATCGACTCGTTTAGGACTGCTCCCCAGCCTTCCAGATAGTTGCTTGTAAACAGAAAAATCTCTGCTTCTTCCATAAAACGCCGCACTTTCTGCGGCGGCTGAAACCCATGAAATGTAACTCTATGTTCGAGATGCCAATTGTGCACAAGTTCTAAAAGCGTTTCAGCGAGTTCTCCGTCACCCACCATATCCAGATGAAAACAAACGTTTTGTTGTTCGAGAAATCTTGCTGCCTTGATTGCATATTCTGGGTGTTTCAACTTCAAAAAGCGTCCTGCCCACAAAATTCTAATTTCTAATTTACCGTTCTGGCTAAGATGCTGTTTCCCCTCAAATAATCTATCCAAATCATAGGTATTTACTGCCGGAAAATATCCCCAGACAAACCTTTTCTCTGGATATGCATGAACAAGCGCAAAATCAGACGCCACATAGGCACCATGACACAATAAATAAACTGGCGCATTTGCATACTGTGTGTGATCCTCGTACTTTTTTTTTCGACCGCGCGGAGAGATAGACTTCCACTGCCCTTCCCGATAAAGCCGCTCACTGGCACGAATCACAATCTTTCCCGCATTCAATCTAGGCTTAATATAACTTTCATCCTCAACGCCTCCAAACACCACCACATCACTGTCCATAATCCATTTGGCACACTGTTCTGACTCCTTATAGAAAAGCATCAGGTAAGGAATGGCGTTGACCTCACTTCCCCAGCCCATTTTCACGCGGTCCTCCTCCATCGGAGAAGTTTGTATAAAGGCAAAATCTGCACCAAGTTTTTGATACAACACATTCGCCATTGGTATTTGATGATGATTAATATAGTTAGACACAATTGTTAATCGCATGATAAATATCCAAAAGCCTCCTGTAGTTTGTCTCTGGGTCATGTGTTCTGAGCGCATGTGCCTTTGCATTAGACGAGAGTGATATTGCAAGTTTATCATCTTCAAAAATGCGTAAAATAGAATCCTTTAATCGCTTGGGCTTATCCTTTGGATACAAAAGTCCGTCTTTTCCGTCATCAACCAGATTGTGCACACCACCGACATTCGCTGAGACGACAGGCACTCCTAAAAGCATCGCCTCCCCGACAGAATTTGGCGAGTTTTCAATTGCCGACGGACATAAAAATACATGTGTTTTCAAAAAACGAGCACACATTTTATCGGACTGCAATCGTCCAACAAAACGCACATGGTCCTCCAATTTATGTTGTTTTATCTGTTTGAGCAGGAACTTTCCATATCCAGACAGCTTTATCTTATCCTTAATGCTATCATTTGCAGTAATGACATCTCCAGCCACATAGACAACGGTATCCTCAAATTCCTCCAAAATATCCGGCAAAATATCAATAACATAATGCAAACCCTTAATTGGATAATTTCCCTGACTTAAGAAAAGAGAGTATCGCTCAATTTTGTCTATACTCCATGTATCATTGTAAAAATCTGCGCGTAGTGTCTCATTCATAAAATGATATCTTGCATTGGGCGCAAGTTTTTTTGTCATCTCTCTATCAAAATCTGTCCTTCCAGTGACATGCCCCACCATAGAAAGCGCTTCCTTTTCATACTCTCCGCGCTTTGCAAACTTTGCCTGCTGCTCAAACAGACCATCTTTCTTAAGAATATCGCGAAAAGTCTTTTTCTTTTGCACAGAGTAAGGCAAGTCTGCCATATACACTTCCGCTATCGAGCTGCAAAGTCCTTGTATTCCAATTAACGTGCGCGATGGATGCTGAAATGCCTTCACACAGGCAAGTGTATGTGGATATTCTGTGCCAAAGATATGAACAATGTCCGGTTCAAAGTCTTTTATCACAGCGCCAAGACTCTCCTCCAAAGCAGCGTCATATTTTTCTGGATGCACTGTATCCTCGCGAAAAATATAATAGTTAATTCCTTGTGCCTTATCCTTCACAAACAGAGAAGTGTCTTCTTTCACAAATCTTCTGCTCTCTGATTCTGGAAAACAAATTGCAAGCGTTATATCATTTCTGTCCTGATGCGCTGTCAATTTTCCCGCAAGACCGGAAAGCCATCCTTCCTTAATCACGATTTTCTGCCCCAGACTCCTTGCAATAAACGGGAGCATAATATTACATAACCATAGAACTCTCATACAATCCCCTTCTCCTGAATCCTGTAAACAATCCTTTTGATTCTATTATAGATTCCTGATAAATGCCGGTTTTCCGCAATGGCACTCCGCAGCGGCGCCAAAGTTAACAGCAGAAGCAACCGATATCGGTCAGCCTTTTTTTTTCCTAGATAATGCACCACAATCTCTCGGTGCTGATGGGCAGAGTGCTTTCTGTTCTCTCGTGTCTCAGAGTAGCCACCTCCCTCATAGGAGGCGACCACCACAGGCACATACAATATCTCTGCTTTTCGCTCATAAAAACACCACAGAAAATGTTCATAGTCTGCCCTTACAGTATACTCTGGACGATACGCTCTCATGTCAAACATTGTGCGATGGTAAAAACAGGTCTGATGGCAAGGCACATTGCGATAACAAGTGAAGTCATTGATTTCCGGCGATGCATATATCACGGTTTCCTGCGCCTTATGATACAGATTTCCATACACAATATCCGCTTGATGTCCCTCTTTTTGCAGTTTCTTAATTTCCGCAGTTATTTTTTCTAGCACTTTTGCATCATAAAAATTATCCCCAGTATTCAAAAATAGAAAATATGTTCCGTTTGCCAATGCAACTGCTTGATTCATCGCATCATAGATACCACTATCCTTTTTTGTATACACATGAAGCCTTGCATCTGTATATCGTTCTGCAAGCGCCTTTACAGAACCGTCCTTGGAGCCGCCATCTTTTATAATTACTTCATAATTAGGATATGTCTGTTCTAAAATACTATCTATGGTATCATAGAGCCGCTGACCAGAATTTAGACAAACTATAATAATGCTGAAAAAAGTTTCTTGTCCCATACTGTTTCTCCTCTTAGAACAAATGCTTCTGCAAAATCAGAAACAAAAAATGATATACCTATTTATGCACATAGCGCTGTGTTTCAAAAAGCCAACTCCGATAAGGAAGCAATCCCACGCCATCTTGATGTGCTTGCAATAAAAAGATTAGAAAAGAAGCCAGACATACCGCAAAGAGAATTGTTTTTGCCTTTTTTTGTGTTTTCACATCCTGTATATGTTCCAAGAGCAGCGGGAGCATAAATAGCTGCGATACCCCAAAATAATAAGAAATTCGTGTCACCACTGGCAGGAAAGAAAAAAGTGTTCCTGTCACAAACGCCAGCAAATTCAAATGCCCATAAAAGCGAAGTTCCCGGTACCAACTCTGTGCTTCAAGCAAAGATTTAAGCGGCTTCTTGCGGTATTCCTGTCCCACAAAAGCGCGAGTATACAAAAACCATGCATAAAAGGCAAGGACTGCCAGAGTACGCAGAATGCCAAAAAAACTGCTGCCCCCTGCTAGATAAACAGTATTTTTATAAGAGGGATACAATACCAGCGCGAACTTTAAAATCACTCCCTTTCCCACATAACAGGCGGCACTCACTACCAATCCCGCCATAATCTGCCATTTTTTCCAATCAAACGAAGCAATCCAGTAAACAGGAATCACCAGCAAGACCGACTTATGAAACAGCGCCGCGAATCCTATCCAAAATACAAATTTCAAGAAATCTTTCTCCAAAACATATTTGATAGAAAAAAGTGTAATTGACAAAGCCAGATAATATCGAACGGTATTGAATGTCTGAAAATACAATCCCAATGTCATAAACAGAAAAAAGCTCTGTGAAAAATGAACGCTCTGTTCCGCAAACGCTTTCAGGAAAAAAAATAAGGTAACAAAAGCAAAAAATACAAACACCAATTCGTAATACTCTCCGCCTGAGAGCAGATACAAAAGCTTTACCAGCCAATTAAACCCCACCTCTGTCACAACATAGCCGCCAACATACACTTCATGGGCAGTCTGTGTGTATTGCCAGTAATCATTTCCAATGTCAAAGCGCAGCGCGGACATTAGAAAAAGCACCAGAAATATTCCTATAAGATATAATCTGTTCTGAAAACTTTTCACTGTTCGCTGTCCACAAATCCAAATGGATTCTCCTGTCTGATATGGCTGTATTTGACAGGCCATTTTGCACGTCACTGCGGTTATGAATAAATAAAACAAAATAGAGCATATTCTGTCCGCTGTCACAAAAGCCTCCTTCTCACAATCCTTCCACAGACTGAATCCCTTTTCGCATCAATGCCAGTGCATTTTTCTTTGGAATTTCCTGGCACATTACTTTTCCATGTGCCAGAATAAATCGCACCGCCATTGGGTAAGCCAGCCCGCCATACAAAAAGTGATACAACACGCCTCTGTCTATAAAAAACTTATCTGTATATCCCGCAAACCATGTCGATTCGCGCTCAACCTCCGAACCAATCTCAATAGGAATGGCATAGATCACAAGACCATATTTTAAACAGTCTTTCAAAAATAGACTATCCTCGCCATTGCTATACTTGGCTCCTCCTCCAAACAATAAAGAAAACGTAATGTGCGCCGCATGTAGTTTCTCGCGCCGCACCGCAAAGGAATAGGTCGGATAACGTCCTGCATTCCACACATGAACTCTATGATACTGTTTTGTATAATAAGTCGCCCGCGAAGCACCCACTCGCACATTAAACAGTAAAAAATCCGCTTCTGGATGCGCTGCAAACGCGTCGAGCACCCGCTTTTCATATCCCTTCTCATACCGAATGTCCTCGTCAGAAAAGAGCACAATATCCGCCTCCGCACGCATCAATGCATTATTTCTGCTAAGACCAACCCCTTTTTCCTGAAATTCATAGCACTGTATTCGCCGACCATTATACGCATATTCTTCATAGCCAAAGTGATCCGTCTGATTAATTATAATCGCATCACTTTCCAGCCCCATACGCTCCGCAATTGTCAAGATATCCTGATTGACAGCCGACACCAACACCTGCAGTTTCATCGAAATCCCACCTCCTTCCTGCCATAAACAATTCCAGAAAAGCTATTTTATGGAAGACGACTTTTGTCGTTTCCATAATAAATTGCTGTCCAAAATATATTTGCTTTGACAAGGACTGCTCCCGCGACGCTTCCGCCCTGAAGCTGCACAAAGTCCATCTCGTCAATTATTTTTTCTCGATAGCACTGTCCAAATGGAATTACCGCCAGAAACACTGCATTTGCCATTGTCTGTTTATCATTCTCGCTATCAAAAATCCGAAATCGCGCATTATCAGCAAATCCTTGATTTTGCATCGCCTGGAAAAATGCCATTGCTTCCTGTCCCCCTGAAGCATCAAACAATAGCACTTCCGAATCGGCTTGTGTCAGTAGCTGCAAATTTTCAGAAAGCATTTTCAATTGTCTATTCTGAATGGCCCGAAAACGGTCTTTTTCGCAGCATCCCACAAATGTCATACCATATACAGACATACCTGTATGCTTTGTGATATCCCTTTTGGTATAAAATACAGAACCTATGCCAAAGCGAAGCGCTATTAAAAAAATCCCTGCACAGACCGCCAAAATACCGCCCAAAACGGCTGCTCTCCCTGTAAAAAGAGGAATTTCTTCCTGCACAATCTCCAAATCGTCTATTTTATAAATCCTGTCAAACTCCTTCTTAGTCTGTCCAAAAACTTCCAGTGCAGTACCAATCGCATTTTTGACAGATTCCACTTGGTTCCAATCCAAGCCGCGCACAGTGATTGTCAGATAACGCACATCTGATAAAATATCAGCCGTCAGCATTTCTTGCACTTGGCTTCTATCATAGCCATCACCAAGCAGCTCCATCGCTCTGCCAAGGATTTCATTCGACGTGAGCACATCATTCCAAGTAAAATCATTATAATGGTGTTTTGCTTCCAATTGCCCTTCTGCAAACTCAACATAGTACTCTGTCTCCGACACATAATATCTCTCATGCATCTGCAAAAGCGCAACAATCAGAGAAAGACCGCTGCCCAAAACGGCACCGGCCACTGCCAGAATCAATAATCTTGGAAGTTTTATCATATATGTGGCAAATAGTGCCCTGCTGTCAATCCCTGTCTTTTCCACTTTATCCGCTCTTTTCTCCATCATTTATCTCTTTGGATACATGCTTAGCCGCAGTTGTCTGCCCCGCATTTACGCCTTCTGTGCTCTCCGACTGAAACAATATCTTTAGAGTCAACAACATCAGTTTCAGATCAAGCCACACACTGTAATTTTCAATATAAAATAAATCCAGTTTTAGCTTGTCATACGGCGTCGTATTGTATTTTCCATACACTTGCGCATACCCTGCAAGCCCAGCCTTAACCTTTGTGCGAAACGTAAACTCTGGCATATCTTCCTGATACTGTCGGATAATCTCTGGTCGCTCTGGTCTTGGACCAATAAAGGACATTTCTCCACTCAATATATTAAAAAGCTGTGGAAGTTCATCAATTCGCACCTTTCTAATAAATTTGCCAATTGGTGTAATACGGCTGTCATTCTTTTCTGCAAGTCTAGCGACGCCATCTTTCTCGGCGTCGGTGCGCATACTCCGAAACTTTAATATCTGAAACTCCCGCATATCCCGTGTACAGCGCACCTGCTTGTAAAATACAGGACCACCATCATACAATTTTATAGCAATGGCCGTCACAAGCATAAACGGCGATGCAGCAATCATCAACAGCAACGAACACACAATATCAATCAGCCTTTTGACCACGCGCTGCTCAATTGTCATGGCATATTCCCGCGTGAGCAATATTGGCGTGTCAAATAGATGAAGCTGGTCTGATCCCTTTATCATAATATCTGGAATTTTGGGCATCATATACACTCGGATTCCTCTGCTATAGCAAAATTTTAACAGCTTGTTGCGAAGCGCTGTGTCCATATCCCACAATATTACACCGTCATAGTTCGTTAAAATCTCTTGCTCTAGCGCATGCAATCCGTCACTCTCAAAAGCACACTTCACAATATTGTACTTGTCTTTGCGCGACTCAAATTTCATTAAAATGTCCTCTGTCGGTCGCTCTCCACTGATAAACAGTAAATTCTTAGGCGGAAAAAAACGCTGATACAATTTATGGCTGACAAAGGTCCAAGCAGCAGCTACAATAATCTGCCCCAGCATCATAAGCAAAAGCGGATAGGGCGTGACAAGCCCTAACGACAACAGGGAAATCTGAAAGTAAGAGACAATATTTGTACACAGCAGCGAGATCACCTGAGAAAAGAACACATCCATCGGTTTAAGGTATCCTACCTTAAGTCCTCCATAAGTCGCTGAAAAAAATAACAACAATATAAAATAAACGGCGGCCAAAAGCCAGAACCCTTTTCTGTGAAAGCTTCTCCACATACCGCTCTGCATAATGTCATTGTAGATGTTCTGCCAGACATAGATATACAAGATTGTCTGAACAAATAACCCTATTAACGACAACTGTAATATAATTGTTCTTTTTACTGCCTCTATCCGTCCCACTGTCCAGCCTCCTGCCTGTAATGCAGCCTAAATCGTTACTGTTCACTCGTTCATAAAAATAGTGAGAATCATGCGCCAAAATGCGTGCCTTTTCGCATTTTGTGTGCAAAAATGTTGCAGTTCACACTTAGGAGAATTAAATTGGTGCTAAAATATAGTGGGGTGTGAACTGTAACCCTAAATCCGTCTCAACACAGCCCGAAATGCCCAGAAAAACATACAGTACACACTTTCTGCGACAGACAGCTTTTCCTGCCTGCGATACAGATTCCAAATCCTTTTGACTGCTGTCAGTTTGTTTGACGACAATGTATCTGCGCTTCTTCTGTATCTCACCAGATTCTTATCAATCCCATATCCCGCACCATGTCTTTTCAGAATCCGCCACCATGCGGCTGTATCCTCGCTCGCAATCTGCGGCATATAGATATCCTCGTCCGGGATTTTCTCTCTGTCAATCATCACTGTGGAAGTAAAAATTGTTGTATTTTTCAGTGCCTGTCGATATGTGATACGCCTAGGTACATGTACCACCTTTCCCAGCCCTTCCCCAGACACATCTGCAAATTCATAACTCATAAACACAAAACCGGCATTGGTATTCTCTGTCCGTTGTATGTCTCTTAGTGATTCAACCTCTACCGCAAGCTTATCCGGCAGCCAGATATCATCCGCATCCAGATAACAGATATACTGCCCGCAAGCCTCTTTGACACCTCTGTTTCTCGCCTCCGCAGCACCACTATTTTTCTTGAGTGATACAAGTTTTATACGCTGGTCTGTGCTGCTTTTCTCCTGAATATATTCCCGACTTTTATCACTCGAACAATCATCCACCAACAAAAGCTCCCAATTTGTATAAGTTTGCGCCTGCACACAATTAATCGTCTGCCGGATAAACTGTTCTGCATTGTACACTGGCACAATAATGCTTACAATCCCCGCCCTTTTTTCGCCCATGCCTAAAATTCTTCCTTTATAAGATATTTGGGCCGGTCCTTCACTTCCATATACATTTTACTCATATACTGCCCCATAATGCCAATACAGAGCAGCTGAACGCCACCAATTAAAGAAATAATACACATCATAGACGGCCAGCCAGCAACTGGGTCCCCGTAAAGCAGCGCTCTGACAAAGATAAAAATCATAAACACAAACGCAACGACGCAAAACAAAATCCCAAATATAGATGCGATTGACAAGGGCGCCGTCGAAAATGCCATAATTCCATCTAAAGAATACAAAAACAGTTTCCAGAAAGACCATTTTGTCTCACCTGCTGCCCGCTGTACATTCTCATACTCCATCCATTTTGTCTGATATCCAACCCAGCCAAAAATTCCTTTTGAAAAACGATTGTACTCCCGCATTGACAAAATCGCATCTGTCACTTTGCGTGTCATTAGTCTGTAATCTCTGGCTCCATCAACAATCTCTGTCTTGGAAATCCTTCGCATAAGACCATAAAATCTTCTGGCAAAAAATGATCGGATTGGCGGCTCTCCTTTCCTATCCACACGCCTTGTCGCCACAGAGTCATACCCCTGTTCTATATAACCATACATCTCAGGCAAGATTGCCGGTGGATCCTGCAAATCGGCATCCATCAATACCGTAAAGTCTCCCTCCGCTTTCTCAAGCCCTGCTATTATGGCAGCTTCCTTTCCAAAATTCCTAGAAAACGAAACGAGGTGTACCCGCGCATCCTTTTCCCGCAGCGCTTTTACTGCCTCTACAGTTCCATCTTTGGAACCATCATCTACAAATATAAACTCAAACTCCACATCCTTCTCATGGAAAAAAGATTCCTGCTTCACTGCTTCTGCATAAAAAAGCGGCACACTCTCCTCCTCGTTATAACAGGGCACAATAATACTCAACATCTTTGCATATGCCTTCAACTGCCTATCCTCCAATTCACTTATCGGACTCCATCGTATCTCTAATCAATCCGGCGATTTTCGCTATGACCTCTTTGTTGGTAGGTCTTGTAGTTATATTTTTATAGCTTTTCTCAAATAATGTTTTAAAGGGTTCTGATTCTTTTCCATTCCATGCTGTCTCTATCGCATTTCGTATTGCACGCTCAACATGTTTATCTGTAGTATTATAACGCTTTGCCACCTCTGGATACAAACATTTTGTGACAGCGGTTAAAGTTTCAGGTTCTTGATAAGCTATTAGGACCGCTTCCCGCAGATAGCGGTATCCCCGCTGTCTCGCCTGAAATCCCAATCTAATCATATGGCATGTAGTTTGTCTGAGGATATCTGCTCTCGAACACTCATCATCCATATTTACTTTCATCACATCCTAATTCGCCAAATTTCTATAATCTGGCGTTTCCTGCATTCTCACAAAACCATTCGTAAGCAAGACGGACGCCCTCTTCAAGAGTCACCTTATGCGTCCAACCCAATTCATGAAGCTTTGTCACATCAGTGAGCTTTCTTGGCGTGCCGTCTGGCATGTTCTCATTCCAGACAATCTCTCCTTGGTAGCCGACTACACGCTGAACTGTGCTAGCAAGTTCTCTGATAGAAACCTCCTCCCCTGTACCAATATTGACATGCTGCTCTCCGTCATAGTGCTCCAGCAAAAATATACAAGCATCCGCCATATCATCCACATACAGAAATTCCCGCAGCGGTGTCCCTGTTCCCCACAATTCTACAGTTGGCGCATTCTTTTGTTTTGCATCATAAAATTTTCGAATCATCGCCGGCATCACGTGAGAACCCGAGAGGTCATAATTATCATAGGGTCCATAGAGATTTGTTGGCATACAGCTAATAAAATTGTCTCCGTACTGCCGCTTAAAAAATTTGCACATTTCCAGCCCCGCAATCTTTGCGATTGCATATGCCTCATTTGTCTCCTCCAACGGTCCTGTCAGCAGTGCCTCCTCTGGAATCGGTTGCGGCGCCATGCGGGGATAGATACAAGTGCTTCCTAGAAACAGCAGCTTTTTTACCCCATAGTCATGGCAGCACTGAATTACATTGCACTGAATCTGCATATTTTCATAGGCAAAATCTGCAGGCGTTGTATTGTTGGCATTAATTCCGCCAACCTTCGCCGCCGCAAGCACTACCACATCCGGTCGTTCCTTTGCGAAAAAATCCCGCACTGCCTGTTGATTTGTAAGGTCTAGTTCCTTGTGCGTTCTGCCAATCACATTTTTATATCCATTTTTATCAAGACTCCGCATAATCGCGGAGCCAACGAGTCCTCTATGTCCTGCCACATAGATTTTATCAGACTGAATCATTTCTTCCTTCCCTTCTTTGCGCCCTGTATTCCGCGCATGAAATTCCTGCTGCCGCCCTTAGGTCAGCATCCATCATCATCGAAACAAGCCCTTTAAAATCGACTTTGCGTTTCCATCCAAGTTCCTTCTCCGCCTTTGCTGCATTTCCCCATAAAAACTCCACCTCTGCAGGTCGGTAAAACTCAGGATTGACATCGACAAGCAACCTTCCGTTCTCTGCGTCATATCCTTTTTCCTTGACACCTTCCCCTTCCCAGCGGATTATGGTTCCCAGCTCGCCAAATGCCGCCTCAACAAACTGGCGTACTGTGTGCGTTTCATTTGTCGCTAACACATAGTCGTTTGGTGCCTTTTGTTGAAGCATTAACCACATGCCCTCCACATAATCGCCTGCAAATCCCCAGTCCCGCTTGGCATTCATATTGCCTAGTGAAATTTTGTTCTGCTTCCCAGCAATCATATTTGCAATGGCAAGCGTGATTTTTCTTGTCACAAAATTTTCACCGCGTCGCGGCGATTCATGGTTAAACAAAATACCATTGCACGCAAACATATTGTAAGATTCCCTGTAGTTCACAGTTATCCAGTAAGAATATAATTTTGCCACGCCATACGGGCTCTTTGGATAAAATGGGGTTGTCTCACTCTGTGGCGCAGTCTCAGGAAGTCCACCGAAAAGTTCTGATGTGGACGCCTGATAATATCTACAATTTCCTCCATTTACCCGAATCGCCTCAAGCAATTTCAATGTGCTCACTCCCGTCGCATCCGCAGTGTATTCTGGAACTTCAAACGACACACCCACATGTGACTGCGCCGCAAGATTATAAACCTCTGTCGGTCTAATTTCACCGATAATCCGCATTAGATTTGAAGAATCCGTCGTGTCTGCAAAATGGAGAAAAAATTTGATTTTATAATACTCAGACTGAATCAGATGATCTATACGCATTGTGTTGGATATGCTGTGCCTGCGAATCAACCCGTGAACCTCATATCCCTTTGCCAGAAGAAACTCTGCCAGATAAGAACCATCTTGTCCCGTTATTCCTGTAATCAACGCTATATTATTCATTTAAATCCTTTTTCCTTTCCAAATTCTATCATAACTTCCAATCTCTTCCATTTTCTCTTTTAGTATACAGATACTTTATCAATATGACAAGTCCTTTATATATTCTGCAATGGCCTTTTCCCAATCTGCAAATCTGTAATCCGTCGTCAAAGCAAGCATATAATTCTCAAGCACAGAATACGCTGGTCTTGGCGCGATAATTCCCTTTGTATTTTTGTTGTACTGCTCTGTTGTCACTGTCTCAACGACCGTATGCTTACCAGTAAGTCTGTATATTTCTCTTGTAAAATCAGCCCAGTTTGTAATGCCCTCACAAGTGCCGTGAAAAAGTCCAAAATTATCAGTCGGCAGCAGATGGACAATCGCTCCTGCAAGCTCGTCTGCACTTGTAGGAGAACCAAATTGATCACCTACGACCGTGACCCGATCATGCTGTTCTGACAAATGAAGCATTGTCTTTACAAAATTTTTTCCATCGCCATACAGCCATGCAGTGCGAACTATAAAATATTCTTCTGCAAATTCCTTGACAAACTGCTCACCCGCAAGTTTTGTCTTCCCATACACCGCCTTTGGGTTAGGTTTGTCAAACTCCGTGTACGGCGTACTTGCGGTTCCGTCAAATACATAATCTGTGGAGATATGCATCAGTCGCGCATGGTATCTCGCCGCCGCAATACTTAAGTTTCTTGGACCGATTGCATTGATTTTATATGCATTGTCCACATCTGTCTCACAGCCATTTACATTGGTGTGCGCTGCACAGTTAATGATTGCAAACGGTTCCACTTCCGATACAAACTTGTCCACCGCCTCTACGTTCGTGATGTCAAGCTCACCAACATCTGTGTTCACACACTCAAATTCCGTGCTGTCTTGATACTTTTTATTGATTGCGCGCCCGAGCTGCCCATTACAGCCTGTCACTATTATTTTCTTTCTTGCTTTTCCCATAAAAATCAATTTCCTTTCCTGTATTCTTTATCTTTTCTCCGAATCCTTAAGACTATTCATTATAAGGAACTATGAATAAATAACCTATACATCTTGACTTGTCTATTTCTCCAATTACACATATCAAAAGGCCTCGCCGTAGCCCACTGAACAATTCCTAAGAAAAACAACAAGATTTACATGAAATTAGTCCGAAGCAGCTTCGGACTAATCTCATTCCCTACTCACCTAGGCCGTCTTCTATGACTTTTACCATAGTTGACAAAGCTTCGTTCTCATCGGAACCATCACAGATAATCTCAATCTCATCGCCGCTTTTCACGCATGCCCCCAGCACGCTCAGCACGCTTTTAGCATTTGCCGTATTTCCACGGAATGTAAAGGTTATCAGCGCTTTGAACTGCATCGCTTCCTTACATAAGATACCTGCCGGACGCAAATGTAGCCCTGTTGGATTTTTAATGACTACCTTCTGACGCACCATATCTCATCCCTCCGAATTTCTAAATCTTCCTATCGTACATCACAACATTACATTCTGTATCAACTCTGCCAGCTCTCTTGCCTCCTTCTCAATCAGTTCCTGGTCCCTGCCCTCAATCATAACTCGCACAAGGGGCTCTGTGCCTGAAGGTCGAATCAATACCCTGCCCTCGTCTGCAAATTTAGCACTCACATGTTTGATGGCTTCTGCAATCTCCGTGTACTCCATATAACTGTTCTTCTTATGATTTGGAACCTTCGCCCCCACAAGTGCCTGCGGTAACACGGTCATAATCGTGGCAAGTTCTGAGAGGTGCTTTTCTGTCTCAACCATTACCTGTAACAGATGAAGTGCGCTGAGTAAGCCATCTCCTGTAGTATTTTCATCAAGAAAAATAATATGTCCCGACTGTTCCCCGCCAAGATTTGCACCTATCTCCTGCATCCGTTCCAGTACATACCGATCCCCTACCTTTGTCTGTTCAATATGAATACCTTTCTCCTTTCCCATAAGGAAAAAGCCCAGATTACTCATGACGGTAGCCACAATTGTATTGTCCTTCAAAGTCCCTTTAACCTTCATATGATTGCCAATGATTGCCATAATCACATCACCGTCAACCTGCTTTCCAGTTTCATCCACGGCAAGTAATCTGTCCGCATCCCCATCAAACGCAAGACCTATATCCGCCTTCTCATACACAACTCTTGCCTGAAGTTCCCCCATATGTGTAGAACCGCAATTTGCATTGATATTTGTCCCATCTGGATTATTGTGAATGGCCACAACCTCCGCGCCAAGTTCTTTAAGCGTCTCGACAGAAGTGTAATAAGAAGCACCCTCCGCACAATCCACTACAATTTTCATGCCGGCAAGTTCCACTGGAACAGACTGCACTGTATGATTGATATACTCCTCTCTCGCGTCTGTGCGATACTTAATTTTTCCCACACTTGGTCCTGTTGGGAACTGTACATCTTTCATGCCACTGCGTATCAATTCCTCAATCTCGTCCTCCAAGGAATCTGGCAGTTTAAATCCATTTCCATCAAAAAACTTAATACCATTAAACTCCACTGGATTATGTGAAGCCGAAATCACAACTCCGGCATCGACTCTATACTTCTTTGTCAGATAGGCAATTGCCGGCGTGGGCACCACACCCACATACACTACATTTGCCCCGACAGAACATGCGCCCGCCATCAGTGCATTCGCCAGCATATCGCCTGAAATACGCGTATCACAACCGACCATAATCGTTGGTTTGTGGGCCTTCTCCTTCGATAATACATAGGCTCCTGCCTGCCCCAACTGCATTGCAAGCAGCGGGGTCAGTTCATCATTTGCCACACCTCTCACTCCATCTGTTCCAAATAACCTTGCCATCTTTTCCATCCTCCAATTACTCGTTCTCAGCGTTATTATTATCTTCGCCGCCTTCTGCGCCTTCGTCTCCTGTATCTTCCACAATCTCCTCCAGCACAATTGTCATTAGATATGGTTGTTGTAGTGTTACATTCTCAGGAAGATTAAATGTAATTTCTCCTTGATACATTCCCGCAACCCATTCTGCAAGTCCCACTTTTTCCAAAAGCGCATCCATATCAACGACTCCAATTGTATTCTCTACACTCACAGCATCAACAGCCGCGCGTGTTCCTGATATACGTATCGTATAATAATCTTGTGTATCCACTTCCTGCAAGGTCAAATTGAGCTGCTCTGGTCTGCTGCCGGCTGCAAAGTTTCTAGCTGGTATCTGCAATTCCCTTGTCACAAGCTGTTCAATCCCAACAGTAACACTCACATTGCCACTAAAGTTGCTATCTGCAAACTGCACGTTGCTTGGCAGATACTTTTTAATGTTGAGCACAACTGTCACAGGTTCTTGCGCACCCTCTACAGTGAGCGCTGCATCTGCAATAGAAATCTTTGATATGCTGTCCAGAGCACTGGCCCTACCCGCTATCTTTACAGTCTCTGGCACACTCACAATACCTTCGCTCACCACATATCCCCTAGCAGGTTCCCCTGCAACCGTAAAGTTCAGCGGCACATCTTTGGTCGCCAAGATTGTAACAGACACATTTACTTTGGAAATATTCATCTTAATAGAATTATTTTTTATCTCTTTCCCTTCGATATCATAAAATTTGAGTTCAACACTTGTATTGATATCAGAAGAACTTCCCTCAATATTAGTCACTGCCTCTACATGGTCAATCTGTTGGATAAGAGATTCTGGTCCAGAAAATCTGACAACGTTCTCACTGATCTCAACCTTTCCAACCACATAGCCCTCTGCAGGAGAACCTGTTGTAGAAGCAAGAATTGGTTTCTGAATACTCGTCTTTGTCTCAATAGAAAGCTTTACATTTTCAATGTTAGTCTTAAAGTCCAGTTCTGAATTATTTCTCACACTAGACACAGTAATTCTCACAGTGTTCATAAAAGTCAGCTCTGACATATCTGCAACTGCTTTGATATCCTCTCGCGATATATTTGTAAGTACCGAACTTTTTCCAGTCACTGTCACATTGACCACATTGGTTCCATCAAGAACCTCATAGACCTTTCCCTCATTTGTCACTGCATCCGTATTGGCAAACTCAACAGGAATATTATTATAATTCTGTGATCTTATTGGGTCTGTAATATTGTTCACCACAAACCACAGGCCACAGGATACAATCACTGCCAGAAGTTTCAATCCAATATTGTTGGTGAGCATTCTTACAGCTTTTTTTAACAGACTATTTTTCATCCTTAGCCCTACCTTTCCAGAGCCTGCGCTTCTGTTTCTTATTCTCCTCCACTTCTTTATTCTGTATCATATTAATCTTTTCCCGCAAGCCATCTGCGTCAAGATTACGGTACAATTTTCCCTCATAAGTGACGCTGACATGTCCCGTCTCCTCCGACACAATAATTGTGAGCGCATCTGTCACCTCAGAGATTCCCACAGCGGCACGGTGTCTTGTTCCCAGCTCCTTACTGATTCCCATATTGTCAGACAATGGCAGATAACAAGTTGCTGACACAACACGGTTGCCGCGTATGATAACTGCACCATCGTGAAGTGGCGTATTATGCTCAAAAATATTAATAAGCAACTGACTGGAAATCAGACCATCCACCTCAATACCTGTTCTCTCGTACTCTGTAAGCAACACATTTTGTTCGATGACCATCAGTGCGCCTGTTTTTACCTTGCCCATCTCAAAGCTTGCCTTTACCAAGTCATTGACAGTCTTATCAGAAAAGCGCTCATCTGTCGGCTTTTCAAAGGAAATAATATTTGTGATAAAACTTTTCCGCCCAAGTTCCTCAAGTGCATGTCGCAACTCTGGCTGCAAAATAACAATCACCGCCGTAACTGCGATACTCAGCACATTTTCTACAATCCATATAATGGTATGCATCTTGAAAATAAGCGCTAACAGAATAAACGCAATGATAATAATAATCCCCTTCATTAGGAGCCATACCTTGGTGTGTTTTACCCACGCCATAATCTCATACAGTAAAAAGGATATAATGATGACCTCCACTATATCCTCCCACCTGATGTTTAAACTGCGCAATGACAAAGTATCAATATATGAATTAAAGTGTTCAAGAATCATACTCATTTTGATCCATCCCTCTTCTGCTGTCCAACTGCTTTTTCAGGTACTCTTATTGTCTTCACCCTTTTTTGTGGCGCTGACACCGCATTCTTTGGCACAGCCTTCACATAGTAGTAGTATTCGTCATCTTCAAACTGTACATACTCTGTGCGGGAATAATCCACATTGAAGACAAAAAATTCAAAAATCTTTGCCAGGAGAACAGACGCAATACTGCCGATAATCAAACCTATGATAGAAAGATTTGTATTATACATCAAATCCCCAAACAATAAAATCATAACGTCAAGAAGCGCCCCTGTGACCATTGCAATTGTCCATGCATAGTCAACGCTCAACCTTCTGATAAAATATACCACAATCAATGCCGCAGCAAATGCCACGATCATTACAAACATTTCTTTATTGCCAATTAATCCATCAATAATGTAGCGAAATTTTTCCAGTGCTCCGTCATCCTCAAATGTATTTAGCACTGACGCGCTGCCGACCATATATCTCACTGTATAGTACACAATAACTCCGCTTGCGACAGACACTGTCGAAAATGGTGTTCCAACAAGCCCCATCGCAATTGGCATCACATAAGGTATTTTTAGAATAAAACAAAGCGGTGTCAATAATACCGCAATCGTATCGTGCGACGAAAAACGAAAATAAAGAATAAACAGCAGTAAAAAAACTACTAGCGCAATCAGAGCACATTCCATAGAAAATTTATACAGATGTCCAAGTGTCACTGCCGCCGCCACAAACACAATAAAATTCATGGGCATAACTGAGCACATTAACGCAAGTACCAGCACTACTGTTGTCTTCTTAAGTTCGCTCATATAGCCAATACTACTGTTGATCATTGCAAGCGTCACCAGCGCAAGCAAAAATTTAAAAAGCGGTGTCAAGTACAGTTCATACTTACTGTAAAAATTTTTTAATTGTTCTCGAAAAACCAAAAGAGTCGTCATAATAATTTCCTCTCTAACCTTACCTTTCATCCCTGTTTCTTTGTTTCCCTGTCATACAGGTAAGCAAGTTTCTTGAGATTATTGTAATATGTCTTAAGGCTCTTTTTTGCCTTTGTATACCGATAGGTAAAAACTCCATAAGAAAAAGCTGCATATACGACCATAAAGATCAGATAATTAATAATCGCCGACTTCACAAATTGCAGCAGATCCATCTTGTAAATATCTGCCATAAAAACTTCAAAATCATAAAAAATGTACATTGCAAAAAAAATGGCATATGCTATTGTCGCACTGATAATAGATTTAATGACCTGCAGTCCGATATAATCCCCCCGGAAATAGCTTCCTATCGCGACATTTTTTCTTCCCTCGTCAGCCTCATAGCACGCCATCTTAGTCATTAACTTAATTCTCTCTTCATTTAACATAATAACTCTTTTCCTGTGCAGTCCTGTCTTGCGGTATTTGCAGCGGACTACTGTTGCCGGTCAAGGAAACGCATCTTGTTTCCGTTTGACTGTATTTTCTTCGGTTCTGTCAGGACAGCTTTCGGTTTTTCGATTGCGCTTGACAGATTATTGGTAATCTCACGTTTACACTTTTCACAGTATTTACCAGAACGGATCATTTCACCACAATTTTCACATGGAATTTTCACAGGTGAATCCGGTGTAAACTCAAGGCGCTCCTCACGAATCCACTGCTGAATCTGCCCTGGTTCAACGTCGCACGCCTCGGACACCTCCTTAATGCCAGACATTCGATTTTCCCGAATATACTTTTTAACTTCCTGAAACTTTTGTTCGAGTTTTTCCTTACATGCAGGACAGATTGGCATACCCATCATGTAATTAAAAAGTTTTCCACATTTTCTGCAATTTCTTACATTCATTGAATCCCCTCCACTAACATCTTTCCGTTATTTGTTTTGTGTGTCCAATATGTATCATATCTTTTTACCGTCTTACAGACCTTCCCCTATACAGAGTGTGATAAAATAAACAGATTCCACACCATGCTTTTTCAGTTCGAGCGCAACGGCATCCAATGTACTACCTGTTGTATATATATCGTCTATCAGGATAGTTTTATTTAATTTTACAACATCTGCGCTAATATTGAAAGCTTTTTTCAAATTATTTTGTCTTTCTTGAATGTTAAGCGCTTTCTGTGGTATTGTCTTTTTAACTCTCTGTACCAAATTTTCGTACACAGGAATCCCTGTCCGTCTCGATAACGCTGTTGCGACAAGCCCCGCCTGATTGAATCCCCTGCTCCGCAACCTTGATCTGTGTATAGGTACAGGCACGATAGCATCCGCGTTCATCATGCATATCTCATCCCAAAGCCTTCTGTGAATCTCCTCTGCATAAAATGCCGCATACTCACATCTTTTGCTATATTTAAAGCGATAAATGCTCTTTCGCATACTTTGATAGTCATACAGCGCATATCCGTAGTCAAACACATGCTTGCGCTGTGTGCAGTCTTTGCAGTATATACCAATATCTTTAGACAACTGTTTGCCGCATCGTCTGCACCGCGGTTCCATAATATATTGTGGTTTTGTAAAGCATTGTCTACAAACAAGTCCTTCTCCCGCTGGAACAATATCATCACATACTGGGCACCTTCTGGGAAATAACAGATTTATCAACGCTTCCTTCACTGTAAATTCTGATTCATTATCTCGCATATTCTCTCTTTCAATCCCGTATATCGCTTCAATTCATTTTCATTTGCAATCATCTGTTCGATTGCTGTTCTACTGCCTAATATCGTTACACAACTTTTGGCCCTTGTCACACCTGTATACAGTAAATTTCGATTTAACAGCATTTTGGGGCCAGTCAGAATTGGAATAATCACAGCCGGATACTCGCTGCCCTGCGACTTGTGTATTGTAACTGCATAGGCAAGTTCAATCTCATCCAGTCCAGATGCAGGATACGTAACTCTGCGCAAGTCATCATACTCCACCACAACTGTCTTAGCTGTCACATTGATTTCCTTTATGATACCCACATCACCGTTAAAAACACCTTGACCGCTGTCAATCGCAATCCCATATTTGCTCACAATTTCCCATGTCAACTGGTAGTTGTTTTTAATCTGCATCACCTTATCGCCCAGTCGGAAAACACCTTCTCCATGTATCAACTCCATCTTCTCAGCAGACGGCGGATTTAGATACTGTTGTAGGATTCCGTTTAAAGTCTCCACACCCAGTGCCCCCTTGCGCATAGGTGTGAGCACTTGTATATCATATATGCCCGCTTTCACATACTTAGGAAGCTTTTGTGTAATAAGCAATATCAAATGTTTGTAAATCACATTGACGTTATCCCGCTCCAAAAAGAAGAAATCCTTGCTCTTGTTGTCCAGCTTAATCTGTTTCCCTTCGTTGATATTATGCGCATTCACTACAATATCACTCTCACCCGCCTGGCGAAAAATCTTTGACAATACTACTGTTGCGATACAGCCACTCTCCATCAAATCTTTCAGAACCTGTCCAGGCCCAACAGAAGGAAGCTGATTTCTGTCGCCAACCATCACCAATCTTGTTCCCGGCGCAATTGCCTTTAACAGCGATTGAAATAAATGAATATCGACCATTGACATCTCGTCAATAATGATGACATCTGCTTCGAGAGGATTCAACTCATTTTTTTCAAAATGTGCCGCAGAAGCCCTTTTATCATCTGACACATCTCCATTTAACTCCAAAAGTCGATGGATTGTCTTCGCCTCAAATCCAGTTGCCTCCGTCATGCGCTTCGCCGCTCTTCCAGTTGGTGCTGCCAAGAAAATATCCATGCCTTCCTGCTCAAAGTAGCGGATAATCATATTGATTGTTGTCGTCTTTCCAGTTCCAGGACCTCCTGACAAAATAAAAATACCATTCTGAACAGCCTCCATAACAGCTTTTCTTTGAAGCTCGTCCAACTCCAAATGACAGTTTTGTTCCATCTGTTCAATCTGTTTCCTAAGACGTTCCATCTCCACTGCCGTAAAGCGTTCTGCCCCGTCAAAAGCCTGCTGAAGCTCATACAACATTCTGGCACAATTCAGTTCTGCATAGTAGAAACTCAAACCATAAATGCAGGTCAATTTTTGGCCTCCTGAAAGCTCCTTCTCCTTAATCACAAGTTTCTTATCAATTGCAAGATTCATAATTTGTGGTGCAATCTGTTCTGGCCTCAAGTCAAGCATTCCAGCAGCCTTATCTAAAAGCTCCTCTTCTGGCAAAAACACATGCCCTTCTGCCCCCGCCTGCAACAGTGTATATAGTATCCCGCTCCGAATCCGAAAATCTGAATCTGTATGGATTCCAACACGCCCAGCAATTTCATCTGCAATGCGAAATCCAATTCCAGACACATCCTCCGCGAGCTTATAAGGATTCTCCTGCATCACTTTATAGATTCCCATTCCATACTGTTTATAAATTTTTAGCGCCAGCGTGTTTGAGATACCATATTTTTGCAAAAACAGCATCGCATCCCGCGCGTCTTTTTTCTCCTCAATCTGCTCAGCAATCTCACGCGCTTTTCGCTCACTAATTCCCTTTATTTCTGCAAGCCGATGCGGCTCCTCCTCAATAATGCGAAATGTATCATCGCCAAAACGTTTTACAATGCGGGCTGCGAGCGCAGCACCAACCCCTTTGACTGCCCCCGAACCAAGATAACGTTCCACAGCAACTTTGTCCTCAGGCGCAGTCATCTGATAACGCTCTACCTTGAACTGTGTTCCATACACAGCATGTTCCACATAGGTGCCTTCCGCCTCAATACACTCCCCCTCATCAAGGTTTGCAAAAAAACCAGTGCAGGTGATTTCCAACTCCTCAACCATAAGACTGATTACCGCATAACCATTGTCAGGATTTCTATAGATAATATGTTCTACAAAGCCTTTCAGTTTCTCCAATCTGTGCCTCCTTATCCTCAATATAGTGTCTCGAAATCTCCCTCGCACATCTTACAAAAAAATCTTCTTGCAACATCAGATACAATAAGACTCCAAGAGTCTATCAACAGGAAACAGCCGACCCGTTTCTACCAAACAAGGTCGGCTGTCTTTTATGCGCAGACCCGTGCAAAATGTGAAAAACTATATAAGAAAGTTTTTCACATAGAAATAAGCCGCTAAAGCGGCGCACGGATCGCGCGGCGAGAGGAAGTAATCTTCTCTACTCAATTTCCTCCGAAAGCTCCTCCGGCTGTACCACACCAATGCCGTAGTTGCGCTTCATCTGCTCGTAAAGGGTATTTGCCAATCCAAGTCCCTGTCCCTCCGTCACTTTATCACATAACTCCTGAACCGCAAAATCCTTAAAATAATCTACCATTTTCGATGCATATCCATTCTCGTCCTCATCAGAAAATATCTTTGTTGTCTTTAGCATTGCATCAAAGACTTGCTCCACAAAATAAGACTCAAACTCCTTACACGCCTCTTTGAGTTCTGCGTCATCAGCCGCTGCACTGCTATTTTCCAATTTATTTTGCAGCGTCTCCGTCCTTTTGCTGGAAGCTTGACTTGTCATGTAATCCGCATATACAGAACCTACTCCACCTATATCCATATCACCGCGCTCCTCCTGTTAACTCTCATTCTTTCACACGATTATCTCTTTAATTGATTTGCCTGCTGAAGCATCTCATCTGAGGTTGTAATTACCTTGGAGTTCATCTCGTAAGCTCTCTGCGCCACAATTAAATTTACCATCTCATCTGCTATCTGCACATTAGAACCTTCCAGGTATCCCTGAATCATTTTTGTTTTGGGCAGATTGTCATTTTCTGCCTCATTCATTGCCTCACCGCTCGCTTCTGTTTCAGAGAATAAACTGTCACCTTCTTTGCTCAACCCCGCCGGATTATTAAACTGCCACAAGCCGATCTGAATGTCTAAGCTCTGCGGTATCCCATCATCATCTGGATAATACAGCATCCCATCCTTCTGACTGACAGTAATCTTGCTGGTCACAATATCATCGTCTTCCAATATAATTGGATCGCCTTCCGAATTTAACACGGGAAGACCGTCTGTTGTCTCCAGTGTTATCCCCTCACTGCCGACTGCAAAGACAAAATTACCATTTCTTGTATAATATGTATTTCCATCAGCGCCTCTTATACCAAAAAAGCCGCGCCCGTTTAATGCGAAGTTTGCCGGTCCAGGTGTTTCAAGCAGACTTCCATCTGTAAAAATTGATGTGATGGCAGAATTTCTAACACCCAATCCTACCTCAGCACCAATCGGCTTATTTGCACCATTTGCTGTCGTAGTCCTTGTCTGTATTGTCTGATACAAAAGGGATTTAAATTCCATCACCTCTGATTTATATCCTGTCGTATTCACATTTGCCAGATTATTAGAAATATTATCTACATTTAGCTGCTGCGCAATCATACCTGTTGCGCCTGTCCATAATGACCGTACCATAATTCTTCCCCTCCTATTACCTTATATAATTCCCGTTATACTTTGCTCAATGTCATTGATTTTTCTAACGACTCGTCAAAGGTTGTCAGCATCTTCTGGTTTGACTCGTACTGCCTAGAAATCGTTATCATATTTACCATTTCCTTGACAACAGATGCATTTGACATTTCCAGATACCCCTGATAAATCTGGGCATCTTCTGCATCCTGCTCCACTGCACCTTCCTTGGCATCCCACATTGTCTCCCCATAGTGGGTCAGATAATTGGTATCTTCAAAATCTGTTATCTTTAGGCTTGCCACAAGTCTATCGTCCTGGAAAATATTGCCGGAACGGTCAAACACTGTGGTGCCCGCTGTTGTTGAGAGTTGGATTCTACCATTTTCTCCAAGAACATAATCACCATCTTTTGTAACCAGATAGCCGTCCTTCGTGATTGTAAATCCTCCATCTCTTGTATATTTCGTAGAGGTCTCACCTGCTTTGTTAGTAAATTCAATATTGAAAAATCCACTGCCACCGATTGCAATATCATAGGTATTGCCAGTGTCTCTCAAAGAACCCTGTGAAAAATCTGTGAAAGTCTCTCCAATCTTTACGCCAAGACTCATTTTTCCAAGACGCCTAGGTGTATTTGGATTCTCTGATACATCCTTAATCTTCACTGCCATCACTTCCGCATATGCCTGACTAGTAGAACCTTCCTTCTTAAAACCAGTCGTATCTGCGTTTGCCAGATTGTTTGACATAATATCCATTCTATACTGCTCATTTCTCATGCCAGTATATGCTGTATATAGACCTCTAAGCATAAGCTCCTCCTAATTCGATTTTATTACTCCGCATTTTCAAGAAGCATTCCACAATCTATTACTCATCTCGGTTTCCTGCGAGAAACTCCACATACTTTCCTGTACCGATTGCAACCGCGGTCATAGGATCTTCTGCCGTCATTGTATTAATGCCCGTCCTGGATTCAATCAGATCTTCCAACCCGCAAAGAAGGCTGCCACCACCAGTAAGAACAATACCCCTGTCAGCGATGTCTGCCGCCAATTCTGGTGGCGTTTTCTCCAAAACACTGTGGATTGTATCAATAATCTGTGCTGTCGTCTCACGCAACGCCTCCTCAGTCTCCTCCGAAGAAACCCGAATCGTCTTTGGCAGACCAGTGACAAGATTCCGTCCCCGCACATCCATATAATCTACTTCTGCTCTTTTAAATGCTGAGCCAATTTTAATTTTAATATCTTCTGCTGTTCTCTCACCAATCAAAAGATTGTGTTTCTTTCTCATATATCTGACGAGTGCTTCGTCAAAATCGTCGCCTGCCACCTTGATAGATGCACTGACTACTGTACCGCCCAGCGAAATAACCGCAATATCAGAAGTGCCTCCCCCAATATCCACAATCATATTTCCGCATGGCTTTGAGATATCAATACCAGCACCAATTGCAGCAGCAATTGGTTCCTCGATAATCTTGACATCTCTTGCCCCCGCCTGGAACGTCGCATCCTGTACTGCTTTCTTCTCGACCTCTGTGACACCACTTGGCACACAGACAGCAATAATTGGCTTGCGAAACGTCTTTCTACCCAGCGCTTTCTGAATAAAGTGCTTCATCATTTGCTCTGTCACCTTGTAATCAGAAATTACACCTTGCCTAAGCGGTCTAACTGCCACAATATTTCCCGGCGTTCTACCAAGCATCAGCCGTGCATCTTCTCCAATGGCTTTTATTTTCTGCGTATCCCTGTCAAAAGCAACAACGGAAGGCTCTTTCAACACAACGCCCTTCCCTCTGATATATACTAATATACTTGCGGTTCCAAGGTCAATTCCAATATCTGTGTATTGCATGGCTGTATGCCCCCTTCTTTTTAATTTCAAATTTGTTTCAACGGAAAATTTAAGTTATTTATCATTCGCTCATTCAGCATATTCCACTGATAATTTAGTATTCCCATTCCAGATATATCTATGAAGAGATACTATAACTAAGCCATTATAACCTAAATTAACCATTTTTCAAAGGGTTTTCATACTTTTTTTACAATAAAAACTGCTGGGACCTCAAAAAGTGCCATTAAAGTGGTTTACAGTAACTATATCGGCCTATTTTTCGCAATACTTTAGTTATTTTCAAAACATTATGTAAATTTATTAAATTATCTGAAAATAATTTCACTGACAAAGAAATCATCTTCCACTCATACAGGAACCATCTATCAGCTTTTGCTAATATACCTCAATTCCCCTTATTCCTAGGCAAGTTCCTTATGAGTCCAAACTGTCAAAACTACTCATACCACTTGAAATCGCAGCCGCCATAGTACATCTGCCATCAAAACACGCACCCTCATCAATAACAAGTGAACCTGCTATAATATTTCCTGCAATCTTTCCAGTGGACAACAGTTCCATTTTTCCCTGCACAGTAATATCCCCATCCACTCTTCCTGAAATGACAACACTATATGCTGAAATATTGCCTTTAATCTGCCCGTCTGCGCTAAGAATCAATGTTTTCTCACAAGTACAATTTCCGTTTATCACACCGTCTATCCGTATCGTCTCCGCTGAAGTCAAATCACCGTCAAAAGTTGTATCCTTTCCAATCACAGTACTGACTTTCTCTCTGTTATCCCCTATCGAATTCCTACCTTTTCCTAACATTATTTTCTCCTCCTTTTGTTATCCTTTCGCTTCCAACACTTGCAGTGGATCAATTGCCTGCTCCTTATAAATTACCTGATAATCCAACTGTGTATTTTCTTTGTCAACAATAATCAACGTTTCCTTCATCTGTACCTGATCTCCGGTTGCCACTTGCACCTGCGCCTCTTTTGTGCACAAATACTGTGTCATATAACCATTTCCATGTTCCACCACCACAATCAGAGGATATGTATCATTTGATCCAATTGATGCGATTGTCCCGTCACCTGCGGCAACAATACGGTCCTCAAGTTGCGTGCTGATTGAAAAACATGGATGTTCTTCGGAATACTGTTCTTTTAATACACCAACTCCTGTATAAGGATACTGACTTGGAATCGATGTATCCTTTGATGTGTTATTTTCTTCTTTTGTTTCCACTAGCCCTAGCTGTTTCAATGTTTCGTTCTCAACTGAGAGCATTTCATTTTTTGCAGTCAAAGTTTCCATTTCATTTTCTAGCTGCTTAATAAGCTGCTCCTGAGCAGTCAGTTTTTTCCGATATTCGGACTCACTTCTGCGATGGGCACCTGACCGATAAATATTCCATGCCAGAGTGGCGCAGATTAATGCCATCAGTACAATAATCAGGCGTATTGAAAGAAGTGAGATATAAAACTGTCTAATATCTTTTCCCGTATTGGACACGAGAAGGAGCGAAAAGGATTCTTTGCGCTTATGTTTTTGCTGTTTCATAAGAATCTCCATTCTGCATCTTATAGTGAATAGTGACTTTCTAAAATTTTATCACAAATCCGCGAAATGTCAAATCCATCAACAAACTTTCTTGTTTTTTATAGTACACTTTGTCACCGTTTTTTATAGTAAACTTTTAAAATCTATGCCAAATCCGCCTTTTGTCTAATAGAAAGAAACATTTGTTCAAAAGCAAAAAAGAACTGAAATATTCCAGTCCTTTTCATAAAATGTAATAAATACACTTCGCACGTGCGTTAGAGGATTCGAACCCCCGACCTTTTGGTCCGTAGCCAAACGCTCTATCCAGCTGAGCTAAACGCACAGATATCTATTGATTAAAATATCATGCCGGCGACCGGAATCGAACCGGTACAGGTATTTCTACCCGCGGGATTTTAAGTCCCGTGCGTCTGCCAGTTCCGCCACGCCGGCATATTAAATATATGGGACCTATAGGGCTCGAACCTATGACCCTCTGCTTGTAAGGCAGATGCTCTCCCAGCTGAGCTAAGATCCCCTAACGACCCCGATCGGACTCGAACCGACGACCTCCGCCGTGACAGGGCGGCGCTCTAACCAACTGAGCCACGAGGCCAATGTCTTTGCTTTGCAAAACCATCTAAGAACTTTGTTCTTCCATATTAAAAATCTATATAAACTTTGCAATATACCAAAAAGGAAACTGGACCTTCGGGGACTCGAACCCAGGACCGACCGGTTATGAGCCGGTTGCTCTAACCAACTGAGCTAAAGGTCCAAAACAATAGATGGTTAAGCCGATGATCGGACTCGAACCGATAACCTGCTGATTACAAATCAGCTGCTCTGCCAATTGAGCCACATCGGCACAAATGACTCCAACGGGAATCGAACCCGTGTTACCGCCGTGAAAGGGCGATGTCTTAACCGCTTGACCATGGAGCCCAAATAAATACTAAGCGAAACCGGGCTAATCCACGCTTAACTCCCCGAGTAGGGCTCGA
>DEPD01000171.1 GCA_002358575.1 Lachnospiraceae bacterium UBA3401
TCTGCATCACTTATTTTCCTAATTCCTAAAGAGTCAAAAGTAGTGTGAACTGGAGGGCGAATATGAAGTGTTGTAGAAAAAAGTGTATAATAAATACATTGGGCATTTTGTTAACTGGAGTCACGCTGACAGGGTGTGGAAAGGCGGTTGAACAGAAAAATGATAGCCTCCATATCTATGCAAGTGGGAGTGATGTCATTATGGATTATGCAGTGAAAGAGTTTCAAAGACGTTATCCAGATATTGATGTGGAGTATGCAGGACGCAAAATTATAGAAGACGCAGAGGAACTTTACGGATATAATCAACAGCTTTCGGCGCAGTTGATGAGTGGGTCAGGAGCGGATGTATTCTTTATACAAGACTACTGGGATATAGACAAGCTAATACAGGCGGGGGCATTTGCGGACCTAAGTGAAATTTATGACAACAGTGTGGTCTTTCAGGATGCCGATTTTTGAGAAGATATTATGAATGCAGGTATTTTTGATGGGAAACGATATTTTTTGCCAATGGAGTACAGACTTCCAATGATGATTTCTATACGCGAAGTATTAGATGAGGCAGGGTTTCATATTGAAAGTTGTACAGATTTTAACCGCTTTATGGAGGAGTCCAGCCGTTATCTAAACAGCGTCAATTATGATAGGCGCCTGTTCCGGATGGATGTGAGTGCGAGAAATTGTATCTTTTGGGCAGGGTATCCTATTGTGGACAAGGGTGAAGTAGTCTGGGACATTGAGGAAACTAGAGAGTATTTTACATGGTTTAAAGATATCTATGCGCGCGGAATAGGAGAATATATGTTTGGAGATTTGTTTGGAGCGGCTGCAGTGCGTGATGGTGAGTGTCTTTTTGAGAGTTCTGGTTTTCTAAATACTGATTTAAATGCGATTCGAGCACTCTATACTATTGGAACGCCAATCAGTGTTCCAATATATAATAAGGACGGCGGTGTTACTGCGTTGATTGAAAGAGCAGTGGCAGTGCGCGCAAACAGTGAGAATATGGACAATGTGAGAAAGTTTCTGGAAATCTTATTTGAAAAACAGATTATGGAACAGCCGGGGGCGTTGCGAGAAGATATCAGCGTGCGAAAAAGTGTGATGGAAAAGGAGTACGAATCCTATCTGATAGAATGCCCTTTTAAAGTTGCTATAAATGGATTTCCATTTGAAGTTCCGCCTTTGAAAAGAGAGGATTTTGACGCCTATCTTGCATGTGCGGACAAGGTGGATAAAATTGTTTACTGGCCCGCATGGAGACAGGATTTTTGGGCGGAGATAAATCCTTATCTGAAAGGAGAGGTTTCTTATGAGGAGGCAGCCAAGAACGCAAGAGACAAGCTGGAGTTTTATTTATCGGAATAACGAATAGGAGTTTGCCTTATGAAAAGAAAACGGACTGTGCAGGGGGTTTTGTTTGTTTTGCCGTTTCTGGCAGGATTTACATTATTTTTTTAGTTCCATTTTTGTGGAGTGTTGTCTATTCGCTGACGGGTGGCGTTGGTGGACTTGAGTTTGTTGGGTTAAAGCATTATCAGTCTCTTTTGCAGAGTAGGGCGTTTTTGCTGGCGGCAAAAAATACACTGCGGTTTCTGGCAGTTAGCGTACCGCTTGCAATGCTTTTGGGATTGGGGATTTCACTGGTGTTGTACGAAACATTTCAGGGGCGCTCTTTTTTGCGCGCTGTTTTTTTGTTTCCGCTGACCGTTCCAATTGCTGCATTGATTGCTGCATTGCGTTTCTGCTTTGCACAAGATGGTATGCTAAATCGATTGTGTGCATTGATTGGCGTGGAGGGAAAGGATTGGCTTGGCAGTGGAGCGGCGTTTGGCGTACTGGTTTTGGTCTATTTGTGGAAAAATTGTGGATACAATATGCTGCTGTTTTTGACGGGGTTATATGGAATTTCAGATGAGTTTATCGGGGCTGCACGGCTCGAAGGAGCACATGCTGGGCAGGTGTTCTGGTATATTCGGGTGCCATTGTTAAGACCAACCTTCTTTTTTACAGCGGTTGTCTCGATTATGAATGCGTTTAAAATTTTTCGCGAAGCATATCTGATTGGCGGAGAAAGCCCACATGCGAGTATTTATATGTTGCAGCATTTTATGAACAATAATTTTCAGAATCTAAACTATCAACGTCTTTCCTCAGCGGCGTTTTTAATTTTCTTGTTTGTCTGCTTGCTGGTTGGAGGATTATATTGGCTGAAAAACAAAAGGGGGATTGTGTAATTATGAGGGGGGCTACTGTTAGAAAAAAACGGGTAAATTTCCTAATATTGTCTGGATACATCTTTGTAATTTTACTGGCAGTAGTTGTACTGTTTCCGGTAGTCTATATGTTTGCAAACGCGTTTGCAAAAAATATTCCAATGGAAACTACAAAAGGTTTTTTGCCTTCTGCGTGGGGACTTTCTGGGTTTTATGAGGTATTTGTCCGCCGCCCAGATTATCTTATAAAATTTTGGAACTCACTTTTGCTTTCCTGTGCGATTGTTGTGGGGCAGTGTGTGTTTTCTGCGCTGGCTGGTTACGGTTTTTCAAAATTTGTGTTTCCTATGCGAGAGACGATTTATTTTGTTGTTATTGTGCTGATGTTGATGCCTTATCAGGTCACGCTGGTGTCAAATTTTTTGATAACAGAGGCGCTGCACATAAATAATACTTACTGGGCGATTTTGCTGCCTGGGATTTTTTCGCCGTTTGGTGTCTTTCTGTTACGACAAGGATTTGATGCTATGCCAGAAGAAATCAAAGAGGCTGCTATGTTGGAAGGGTGTTCTCAGCTTCGTCTTTTAATACAGATTGGGGTGCCAGTCTGTAAGGGACCACTAACTGCATTGATTTTATTGAGTTTTGTGGATGCGTGGAATATGGTGGAACAGCCGCTTGTTTTTTTACAGGAAGCTTTTCGCTATCCAATTTCAGTCTTTCTGGCACAGATGGATGAGTCCAGAATTGATATTTTATGTACTTGTGGAATTTTGGTGCTGCTGCCGGTATTATTGTTATTTTTATTCAGCGAGGAGGATTTGACAAAGGATTTGGTTTGAGGTGCGTTATGAGTGTGAGAAAAAAAAGCGTTTTGTACTGTGCTGTTGGTATTTTTATTCTATTGTGTGTGTTTACAGTTGTCTCGTATCAAACAAATATTCAATTTATGCCCCGAGTGGAGACATTTTCGTATACACCGCCTATTTTTCAGGCAGATGAGCGATTAAAATGGTATCTGCCGGAGGAATCCTTTTTTGTCAATGAACTGGGACATACAGTAGTGTATCGTGTAAAGGAGCGCGTCGGGCGTTTTGGCAAAGAATATTTTGTGCAAGAGATACAGCTTGATATTTATTCTGAAAATGGAAAAACAGAAGTTCGAGAAGATGGAGATATCCGTGTAATTGCGCCTGATTTGGAAGCGTGGGATAATCTGGTTTATAAGAGCAATCGTATATTTGCAGATGGGGATACTGTGGTGTGGGTAAATCCAAAGTTAGATTAGGAACTGCTCAGAAATAATATGTACAGCTTGCGCAGAATATTTCTGAACAGTTCCTTAGTAATTTCGCATATGTTAAAAATCCAGGCGGTGTTGCGTTACCGTCTGGATTTTTATGCACACGGACGCGGAAAGGAAATATGCAGCTAAAGCTGCCTGCGTCCGGCGCGCAATCGAGTAGGAGAAATAATTTTCTCCTACTCGATTGCGCATGGGCACCCAGAGGAAGTATATAGATTATTGTTTGGATTTTATAATTTCTTGAATCGCTGCAATCCAGCTTGCAAAGGCAGGAGAAGATATCACCTGTCTGTAGCGAAGTTCTTGCTCATAAGGTGTGTACTGCTCGTCTTTTTGGTAGACTGTTGTAAACACTTCGGCATAGGAAGGAAGATGACTGCACATAAGTGTCTGCAAGGAATTAAAGTTTATATCGGCCTCGGAAAGCGCTTGGAAAAAATCTGCAATTGCACTGTAAAATGGGATATAGAGAGGATTCCATCTGAGGGGATCGTCGTCATCTTCATCATCCTCTGTATTGCAAACGCTAAAATCGTCAAGTTCGTCGTTCTCATCATCGTCAAAATCAAATTTGCTGAATTCGTTATCATCGCCCTCGTCAAAATCAAATTCGTCGAGTTCATCGTCATCCTCATCAAAATTGTCAAGTTCGTCTTTGTCATCTGAAAGATTTTCAGAGACATATGTCCAATAGGATTCACTGAAATCTGCCAATTGTTGCTCGCTGACTTCATTCTTAAAGTAGCCTTGTAATAGGTAAAGTGCATCTAAGATAATTCTGGGCACTTTCACCCCTGTCCATTTTTCCCAATCTGTGCAGAATCGGAAGTAAATGTTCCATAAAATAATCCACTTATCCTGTAGTGCTGTTTTATCTAGGCGTCTGCGGATAATTTGTGCAAAACGATTTACAAAATAGTTTTGTTCTTCACGAGTCAGCAATGGGTAGTCAATCTCTTCAAAAGGCAAAAAGAGTTGCTTATAGCCAAGTTCTAGCAGGTGACGCCGCACTTGCTGTTCCCATTCTTCACACTCTGCCGTCTCTGATTCAAATAGTGAGGCGCTACGTTCTCGCACTTTATTAAACGCTGCTACTGTGTGATAAGTATCCCATGCAAACAGATAGTAATGGACTGCTCTTTCCATAAAAGAAATCTTTTCGTAAGTTTGTGCTAGTGCTCTCATATAGTGAGCACGCTCAATGCCAGAATAATTACTCCGGGAATCATAGATTTCTAATGCCTCCTGAAAATTGGCAAATGCCTGCTCATACTCCTCTGCAATGAGATGCATTCGGCCTGTGTGATAGAGGCATTCCTCATAGTTTGACAGAATGTTTTCTGCGTCGTCTGCATCCTCCTCCTGTGTTCGCAAAAGATACCCGCGATAATTTTGCAGTGCATGCATATAACAACTTCTTGCTTCAGGATACTTTTTAGCACGCTCGTACAATTCTCCGAACATGTTATAGTAATCGGCTGCGACATCGCTGTCGTCCCCATACATCTCTACAAGAATATCAACTTTTTTCTGCCAATGTGCAATGGCCTGCTCAAAATTTCCAAGGTTCTCATAGGCTTCTGAAATAAGTCCGTGCATACTTTCCACAGTGTCTAAATCTTCCGCTTGTTTTGCTTCCTCTAATTGTTCAAGCAAAATATTAATTTTTTCTTCGCCGCCGGAAGATGCATCAAATAGGGCAATATCCCCACGAATTTCATTTGCTTGTGGACTATCGCTGCCAAAGACTGTCTCTGAAAGTGACAGTGCTTTCTGATAACATGTAAGTACATCTTCGCATGAAATATCATTTTCTGGGCAGCATAATTCAGATTTTATATGACCCATTTTTCGCAAAAGAATACGCAATATCTCAAAATATGCAACAGGGATACTTTTTATAAAACTGTCTGTCCAAGTCTCAGGATTTTGCAGGGAAACGTCAGGGGTATTAGTGGACCATTTCGAGAGTGTCTGGTCAGAAATGGTCTGTGCGTATTCTAGCATATCCAATGCACGAACAGGATCAGAGGAAATTTGAAATGTGGAGACCATTTCGTTTATACAGTTCAGCAGGCTTGTATTTTCCTGTGGAGATACCAATGGATCACAAGCATCACAGCGTTTTAGTAATAGGAGAATCGCTCGATATTGATAGAACAACGCTTGGTCTATATTTCCGTCAGCACGTAATAAATTCTGTGCCCGATTGCGCAGATATTGAATTTCTCCTATAGATGGGGTATATCCCATGCGTTCCTTTAAATCTCTCTCAAGCCATTTGGACATCTCATTTTGATAATGTTCCTCTAAAGTTGCGCGTATCTGTCGATAATGTTCTGATTCTCCCGCTGCATATTTTTGTAGAAAAGCGTCTTTAAAATAGTAGGAACAGCATCCGGAAAGATAATAGATGTTCTCCAGATAATCATTATAGATATGTTCTCCATAACAAAATATATTATAGGAAAACAATGATTGCTTTAGTTGGGAGAGGAAGTTCAAAAATAAAAGACAGTCTCTTGGTGGTGCGGTGTTGATGACCTTGCGGCATACTTTTAAAAATATTGTGAGGATTAGTGAAGGTTCTGCCGTATCTGTCAGAAGCAACGTCTTCCAACGCTTGAGACATATGTCTAGTGCATCGCCCGACAAAGATTCCAGATCTTGGCTGATGGAGGCCAGTTCATCGGGGAGATCGTTTGGGAGGGTAAGGTTGTCTGTGTTAGAATAGTACTCTTTGTGGCTCATTTTTTACTCCTTTGTGTGCGAAACAGTTTGTAAACGGTATTATTACTTTTTATAATACAATATTTGACAGGGATTATCAATCTGGTTTTGTGTATTTGAACAAATAGTTTAGTATTCGATCTCCTGTGACAAGTCTTTTTTCTGAAGAAAGTTTTTGGTGGTCAGATTTTTGACTGTTGGTGGACAATAGAAACAAAAAAATTTTTAAAATGCTATACTCATAACATCAACAAAACTTACCGAACAGACTTAATGACAAAGCAAGTACGTTGATGTGTTTTCTATAATATTTTGCATATATAAAATATGCACTGAAAAAATGGAGGTAGTATTTATGTTCAGAAAAAAATTAGCAGCATTGGCAGTAGCAGCAACCATGATAGCAGCATCTGGGGTTCCAGTATATGCAGCAGAGGCGGATGCACCAATTGGAGGCGGTGAAGAGGTTGTTTTTGAGAATCAGGGTCTGATCGAATCCTTTGTGGACGCAGGAGCGGTTACATATGGAATTACAAGTGGAGAAGTTGATTCGGGAGACAAACTGGGATATTGGATTCGCGGTGACAAGAAGATTGAAGGAGTAAAGAGTGTTTATTCCTCTTACAAAAATTATAAATATCAGGGGGCAGCGAGTGTAACAAGTGGAACTGGTGTATATGTCGACGGAGGATATAAGCCTGCAGATACGATGAGTACAGCATACACCGAATGGACATTTTGGGGCACGAACAAAGCAAATTATCGTTTCAAGTAGTAGTTGTTCAATAGAATACACAAAAAGATTGTCATGAAATGGCAATCTTTTTGTGGGAAAGAGAGAAGGCATAAGGTATAGATGAAAAAAATAATAGCGATTGTTTTAGTAGTGCAAAGTTTTTTGCTTACAATTGTTGGTTTGCAGGTTTTTAAAAACATAAACTATATAAAACTTCTTTATCGAAACAATAAAGCTGTCTTAGTTAGGGCTGATAATGGAGAAAATAATCGTGATGCAGCGGATGAATTAATCTCTTTTATGAAGGATCAGAAAATAAATCAGGATGTAACAATTTCTAAATATGTATATATTGATGATGATAACTTGGTAATTTATACGAATGATCTTTTGCTTGATGGAAAAATAAAACTTACTTTAGAGAATAATATTTCAACTGATATGTTCATTGCCAATTATGACAGTGGCAGTGAAGCTCAAATAGGAAAATTTTATATGTTTGTTCCAAAACTTAAAATAACAATCTATCCGCTAGAACAGGCACAGAAGGTCGGTGTGGACGGAATATATTATATTACAGAAAGTGACGCAGGAAAAATCATTGCAGATATTAATAATGGATTTGGATATGCAGAAGTGTACAATGAATTTTCTGCTAATATAGAAACTTATTTAGAAGGCAGTATACAATTAATTGTTTGTATAGGAATGACAACTCTTATTTTAATAGTAGTTATAATGCATTATACTATAAAATCTGGAAAAAAAATAGGGATTTTAAAAATGCATGGTTTCGGAACATTGGAAATAATTAAAAATATACTTATGGAATTATACCAGATGCTAATCTTAGTTTTGTTAGTTGGAATGATAATTTCGGGTGCTTATGGTAGTTATAATTATGGATGGGATTGTATTGCCACAGTATTTAAAGGATATCTGTTGTCCTTTTTATTGACTATTTTTATAAATTGGATTGCTATATTATGTGTTCTCTTTTTACAAATTAAGTTGGGGAATATTGTTCCTCTAATTAAGGGAAAAAGACCTTTTGGAGTACTATTTGGAACCTATATTTTTTTAAAATGTGTGTTTTTTATTACTTTAATCATTGGCGGTATCAATTTGATTTATCAGGTGCAATACTTACAAGTTCAGTATAATAACTTGGATATATGGAAAAAGGCGAAGGCAGTTTATTCTATTAATTTGAATTATGTCGGTGAGTCACGGGATTCGGAGATCAAATTAAAACAATTCTATGATCTGATAAATCAAGATGGAGGGTTTCTGATTGATGCACAAAATTATGTGTTGGTGGATGGAGAAAATCATTTGTACGATTATAATGCTCCAGGAGAGGAAAGCTACTATGACCCATATGGAAGAACCATTACCATTAATGAAAACTATTTGAAAGTAAATTCGATTACGTGCAATGGAAGTACTGAGTCGATTTTGTCTCAAATTGATGATAGGGATAATGTATGTAATATTTTAGTTCCATTTAACCTGAAAAAGTATGAACCTAAAATACAAGAACGTTTTTTGGATGATTTTTATTTTAAGAAGATAGAAGTAGAAAATATCTATAATAAAGAAGAAGGTATATTGAATAATATGCCTAAAAGCGAACTAGCATTAAATATTATATATATAGATGATAATCAAGAGTATTTCACATACTCAAATATCGAGGATGATAATGGCTGTAAAATTATCAACCCTATTGTAATTTTGGATACAGGCAATGTTGATTACAGTTATTACTTGTCATATTTATCCAGATGTGTTTATTTTCAGTATGAGGGAATGGATGTGTTTGATTATTTGGCGCCACTAATTAAGAAGGCAGATGTTTTGTCAGAAATTCAGAGCGTTACAGCCTTATATGACAACCATGGAAAACAGATTTATAATTTGGAAGTGAGCATAAATTGTGCAGTTATAGCGATTGTCGTAATAATGGGGTTATTTGCTATTATTGGATTTGTAATAATATCTGCATATTATCAGGAAAAGAAATATCAGATTTATATCAAAAAGGTTTTTGGATTCAGTTTGTTGCAAAGGATCAATAAGTTTTTAGCATTGATGTTTCTGCTTGATATAATCATATTAGGTGCTGTAAAATTGTATGAAGATAACACTCTTGTTTTGGCTTTTGGCGGTGTTATAGTATTAACAGATTTAATTGCGATATTAATAGAGGGAAAACGGTTAGATGAGAAAAATTTTAATATTATCATAAAGGGGGAGCATTGATGATCAAAGTGAGTAAGCTATCAAAAAAATTTGGTCAGCGAGAAATTTTTAATAATTTTTCATTTGCTATTGAAGAAGGTGAGTTTGTAGCAATTACCGGAGAAAGCGGAAGCGGGAAAACTACGCTTTTGAATCTGATTAGTCTGTTGGATCAGAAATACAAAGGACAAATTGAAATTGATGGAAAAGCTGCTTTTTCTAGGAAAGAAATACAAACTATGCAGCGATATAAGTTTGCATACCTTTTTCAAAACTATGCATTAGTTGAAAATGAGACAGTACGACAGAACCTGCAGATTGCCTTAAAATATCGAAAAGATGCCAATCCCAATAACAGCATAAAAAAGGCACTGAAACTTGTAGGGATGGAAGGCGCTGAAAACTATAAGATTTATGAGCTGAGTGGGGGAGAACAACAGAGAGTAGCATTGGCAAGGGTATATTTGAAGAAACCCAAATATGTTTTTGCAGATGAACCGACAGGAAATTTGGATAAGCATAATAGAGATATTGTGTTTGGGTTGTTGAGGAAAATGAATGAGTTTGGCGCTACTATTATATTTGTAACGCATGATATAGAATTGTCTCAAAGTGTTGGAAGGATTATTGCGGTATAATACAGAAAGTATGAAGCCAGTTATAATGATTTGGTATTTTAGTAGTATTTGTGTTCTGCGCTAGGGAGGTAAATGCATTGTATAATAATAACATACAACAATATGTGGAAGCAATTAAGTTGGCAGCAGGGAGTGTGCAATATAAAAATCTTTCTATAAAACAAACATTTTTTCTCAGTGTAAAACAGCTTTACGAATATTATATAAATATGAACAATGTGTGCTATTTGGAAACTGCAATTCTCCACATTCAGGCGTATTTAGAAATGGGCTTTCCCTACGATGAAGGAAAAGAAATATTTGACCTTGTGATTGAAGGAACTGGAAGTACGCAGGAACTTAAATTTCCTAATAAATTTTATGCTGCAAAAACGATTAAACTGAATAAGGCACAGGTCAGAAGTATGATTAGAAAATGGCCTCCTTCGTCGCATCAGGTAATGAAAATAGATGAAGTAGTTGATGATATTATTTCAAAGGTGAGAAAAAAAGAGAACGGAATATTTTATTACAAGTGTGCTGCAACGAAGGATATTTATGAATTGGTGATCAGTGAAAAAGAAACATTTTTCCACGATATGCAAATGGGAATATTTTATTCATTTTTGGGGGTGTGAGGAGCACAAGTAATTTATAATATCAGGAATTTTTTTTAAAAAATAACACAATTTTAACTATAAATTGATTGTCTTTATTTACACATTTTAATGAACCATTATACTTTTGTACTGCGTCCATAACACTGGGAAATCCCCAACCATGTAAGTCTTTATTCTTTTTTGTTGTTTCTGGATAATAAACAAATTCTTCGTTGCGGTTAACACATGAATTTGATATCTTAATCATTAAAAAGGAGTTGATTTTCCGAATGGTTAAGGATATTTTTCCAGGCTTCTCTAGAACACTTGCAGCCTCTATGGCATTGTCTAATAAATTTGCTAATATAGTACACATGTCATGTGAAGAAATATTTGTATTTTGCGGAAACTCTACATTAATTTCAGAAGAAATTCCTTTTTCTCTCATTTTTTCAAGCTTGCTGTTGATTACTACATCGATTACATCTGCTCCTGTCCAAACTGTTTTGGATAATTTCATAATTGGTGTGCTAATATTCTTAATATATTCTTTTGCTTCATCTGTATTACCCGCTTCTAATAATTGATATAGTACATTTAAATGATTGTTCAAATCATGATGTAACTTGGCATTACTCATATAAATCTCATTGATTGTCCTATAATTTTCTTCCAATAAATGATTTCGCATCTCTGAAAAATTAAGTTTCATTTTTTCTTCCCTTGTCACAACAATAAAGTAAAGAATAAATGATAGAAAAGCTAAAACAATAATGAAACTCACCCATAAACTTAATATAGTGTAATGAAATGCTTTCATAGTTTGATTTACTAAAAAAATAAATCCCAAAAAGCCTACACATGAAATTGCAAGAACCGTGTAGGCATGGCTAATTTTTATAGAAAACTTATAATAAAATTTTTTGGTCAGGAAGTACAACATAATCCAAAAGAATTTAACTACGATGACGATTATTGTACGCAGAACGCCCATCGTTGAAAGTACTTTTGATAAAGTTTCGCGTCCATTTCCAAATTCTGAAAACAAGGTAAGTACTAAAAAATCAAAACAACTTAAACAAAGCAGATAAAAACTTCCCAAAGAAAAAATTGCAACAAAATTAACTTTATACAAAAAAGCAGATGATATGCTAATATACAATACAAAAATCAGCATCGTAAAATAGGAAAACAAAGAAATATGATTGCACATCCATATAATAATCGCTCCAACAACCGCCAAGACTACATCAATATGTTTGCTTTGAATACAACGATACTTGTAGAGAATAGCATTATATACTTTATATAAAACAAACATCTCTATAAAACATGCGATTATTTCAACTAATTCAAATATAATATTCATCTTTAATTCCTTTCGAGTACATCGAATAATAAATTTCTGATATATTGACGCAGCATGATTATTCCTATGCAAGGCGAAGGAATGAGTCGTAGCGATGGCTACGGCGATTGACGACAACAAAAGGAATGCAGTCCTTTTGCAGATGGATAATCAGACAAGTCAAAATATCAGTTAATTATTATTCGATGTACTAGAGCCTGTTTGAAAAATGCTTTCTGTCTAATGTGTGTTACAATCTGTTGGAGATTTGTATCAAATTAAAACGGCGTAGTAGATAAAATATAAAGGACAATGCTTTACGCCAACTGAATTTGGTACAAATATTATGTAAAGCAAGGCATGTATTTGCCATCTCAGAACATATAATGATTTCAAAATACATTTAGACATTGTATAACTTATTGTAATATTTCTGGGAGTTTAGGCTGATATGTCCCGCATACGGATACACAATTTGCGCCCATAATCGCACATAATTTAATGATTTTTGCAAGTAAAATCATACTTTATATCCTCCTTGTAGTACATATTATCAAAATTATTGCGGTAGGTCTACAATTTGTCCACGAATCTTTGGATTTTTGTCCACGAGTTATGGATTGTAACATTTTCGTTTTATTGTTATTATTTTAGAATAAACTCCGTAATTTGTTTTTAAATAGCAAAAAAATAGTGATTTTATGATTGATTGTGATATACTGGTATAACGAATAATAATTTTTAGTTTTAGGAGGGGAAAAGATTGTTATATATTGCTATTTGTGACGACGATGAAAGAACAGTGAAAACATTTGAAAATAAGGTTATCACATTCCTAAAAACAAACAATATTATTGCAGAAATTAAAACATATACGCAGAGTAGAATATTACAATATGATATTCAGGAAGGAAAATATTTTGATTTCATTTTGTGTGATATTGAGATGCCAGATATTGATGGAATGAAGTTATCGGCTTATATCAAGAGACTTCTTCCAGATGTATTGATTATTCTTATTACTTCGCATTTAAAATATGCAATAGATGCCTTTGAACTGTCGATATTCAGATATATTCCTAAAAATTCATTAGACATAAGGCTTGAGCATGCGCTGAAGGATGCTGTTAATATGATTCAGTTACAGGCGGATCAATATTATATGATAAAAATGCCAAGTCGGATAGAAAAAATTCAATATCATAGGATTTTATATATTCAGCGAGATGGAAAAAATGCAGTTATTACATTAATTGATGGAACTTCGACAAAAGTAAGAAAAAGTCTGAGTCAGGTATACAATGAGCTAAACTCGGAAGACTTTATATATGTTGACCGTGGTGATATTGTGAATTTGAGTCATATTATAGGGATTAGAGAAGGTATTGTAGATTTGGGGAATGGAATCAGGATTCCTGCTAGTCATTCAAAATTGGAGTATATCAAAGAGAAACTAAATGATTTTTGGGGAGAACAAATATAAGTATTTGAGTTGACCTTGATTTCAAATTGGATTAAGGAATTGTAGGAAAATAAGTGATGCAGATTGCGTAGGATATTTCTTTGAGGAGGTATGTCAAAAAACGTAGGCGTCGGGCTACGGCGAGGCTTTTTGGCATGCATAATCGGAGAAATAGC
>DEPD01000118.1:0-21379 GCA_002358575.1 Lachnospiraceae bacterium UBA3401
TTGATGCTTGTAACAAGAAGCTGAAGGCTGAACTGTTACGTGTGAGTTTTTCACAGTTCCATAAAACCTGTACAAATAAATGACTTTATGATAACATTTTATTTAATAAGAAGATTTGTTAAGGAATTAAAAATAATAATGAATAGTCATAGAGGTGTATAGTATGGCAGAAACAATACAAAAAAGTACAAAAGTGATTGCAGTAGCTGGGAAGGGCGGTGTGGGTAAAACTTCACTGGCAGCAGCGATGGTCAAGGTGTTGGTAGAACGCTATCCAGATAAGAGAATCCTTGCCATTGACGCAGATCCGGCAGTCGGTCTATCCACTGCATTAGGTGTAGAGGTGCACGGGACTATTGATGATATCCGAAAGGCAGTTGTGGCGACGGTGGAGGAGGGCGACACTAGAACAGCGTTAGAGCTTTTGGCAGAGTCGGAGTATCGTATTTATGATGTGATGACAGAATGTGATGGTTTTGCGTTTATTGCGGTGGGACGCCCAGAAAGTGCAGGGTGTTATTGTAAAATCAACAATTACTTAAAAGCGGTGATACAGTTACTTGCAGATAATTTTGATTATGTGGTGATTGACGGGGAGGCTGGCATTGAGCAGATTAACCGCCGCGTAATGGAGAAGGTGACACATTTATTACTGGTGACAGACACAAGTCGCAAGGGAACGCAGGTTATTCAGGCAATTCAGCAAGTGGCGGACGAGCTGGTGATGTATGAGAAGGTGGGCGCTGTGGTGAACCGTGTATTGTCAGAAGCGTCTATCAAACTAATTGACACAGGATCGATTCCTGTTGTGAGTTATATTTACTCAGATGAACGGCTTGCGGAGACAGACTTAAGAGGGGAGAGTGTTCTGGCGCTTCCTTTTAATACAGAGTTGGTGCGGGGAGCTGCTGATGCACTTGAAAAGATGGGCATTATTTTTTAGGACTATAGAATTGTGAGGGCAAATATGAGAGATTTATCACAGCTATATGCATTTGAAAAGCTTTTGGATGAAGCGAATAATGAGTTGGTGCGCGCGGGGGTGGTAAGGGGGCTTCACCCAATCGGAAGTGTCTGTTCACTGGCTCCAGAGCCATTATTGAATTTACCAGGATGCTTTTCGGTTCGGCTGCGGGCGCCGCGAACAGGATCGATTGATATTGGTACATATTATATGTCAAGCTTGTTGTGCGAGTGTTGTCGCGCAATTTTAGAGCGGGCAGTTGAGGGAGGATATCAATTTCTCGACTGTATTATTGCGCCGGATGCGTGTTCTCAGATGAATCGATGTGTGGAAAATATAGAGCACTTAAATTGTATTGAAGATGCTTTTGTTTCCTATTTTGATGCGCCTATGAAATCGGACGATACGGCACTGCGTCATTATGTGCGGCAGATGCAAGCACATGTGCTGAAACCATTGCATGAAAAATTGGGGGTTGACATTTCCGATGAGAGTATCCGAAAGGCGGTGGAGCAGCACAATCAAGTCTGCAATATTTTGCAGGAGTTGTCAGAGTACCGCAAGGAGGCGAACCCGCGTATCACTGGGTATGAGTTTGCGGTTTTGTGCACAGCGACATATTGTTGTCCCAAGGAGCTTTTGATAGAAAAACTTATCGCGGTGGCAGAGGAGTTAAAGACGCGGGAACCTGATGCAGAACCAGCATTTCGTGTAAAGGTAGTTGTCGCAGGTTCCGAGATTGATGATCCAAGTCTAATTCAATTGATGGAGGAGACAGGGGCTAGAGTGGTAGCGGATCGTTTTTGTTTTGGTTCTCTTCCAGAGCGGGAACCGATTGTGCTTAATAGCACAGAGGAGGCGTTGACACAAGTGTGCAGGCATTACCTAAAGATTGGAAAGTGTCCGCGATACATGAATGCGGAGAAAGTCTTGGAGCGCCAGGAGTATGTGCGTCAGCTTGTGCAGGAGTACCATGCGGACGGCGTGATTTATCAGCAGATGAAGTTTTGTGATTATTGGGGATATGAGCGCGCATACGCATCAAAAAATATGCGGGAAATGTATGGCGTGCCGACACTTTCTATCGATAGACCCTATGTGACAGGAAATTCTGGGCAGCTTAGAACTAGATTTCAAGCGTTTGTAGAGAGTTTGGAAATCAAGAAATTGTAATAATCGAGCAGCACGCCCGGTTTTAGGATTTGTAGAAAAATCGCGTAGTTTCGATATTGGCGGTTGAAAGGATGAACATTAAAACAGAAAGGTATGGTGTTAGAGAAATGGGAAAACGGATGGGGAGTGAAAAGCTCGGTTCCTTTTATACAGGTAAAAAGGCAAGAAAACGGCGTGAATGGCGCGGTATAAAAGATACACTATATGACTATGCACAGTGGCTGCGCATCTGGGGTGTTCTGATAGGCTTTGCCGCAAAACCCAATAATGTGAAGGCATTTTTTCGGTATCGCTGGATGGTCAATTATCTGGTGGTGCCTGACTTTTTTGACAGGCACACAGAGGGGATGCGCGGCGCACAGCTTCGTATTACGCACACAGCACTCAGCATTGTTGTTATTGACATGTGCAAAAGCATGAGCAGAATGTTTAAGGCGGACCCCAATATTGGCAATGACGAAAAACTTAGAAAGAAAATGGTACTTTTTGATGAAAATATGATGAGTGAGATTATGAACGGATTTCCAAATCTAATTTGGGTTTCGGTGGAAGTGCCTGCGGTGTATACTTGCGCTATGATGGTTCAGAACGGTGTGGTGCATTACACGGACGCAGCACAGACTTACGGTGTGCCGTCAGATGTCTGTCCAATGCCACTGGCGGAACTTGGCGTTGCTTTGGAGGACGATTATCCCAGAATTGGCGCCTGTGCGGTGCATTGCAATACGACTTGTGACGGAAGTCTTATGGGAAATAGCATTGAAGGGCAATATTTTGGGATTCCCACCTTTGAGCTTGCAGTGCCAATACGCCATACTTATGAGAGTGTCGAGCCATATGCGGTGGAGGAAATTCAGAATTGTATTGCTTTTATTGAGAAGCACACAGGAGAAACCTTTGATTGGAATGCTTTTTTCAAAAGTATGGAACTCTTTAATGTTGAGACACAGAATATGTTGGATTGGTTTGAGGTCAGCCGCACCAAGTATCCACAGATGATTGGCACGAATCTAGCACTTTACCGATATTGTGTCTATCAGGCAACAGGCGGCAGATATGAGGTGTTCCGAAAAGTTGAGGAAAAGCTGAACCGCTATATTCGGAGAGGCTACGAGCGAAGGGAACTGGTCTGTCAAGAAATTCGACATCGCGCTATTACTTGGGGCGTGCAGTCCGCATATTACACTGCATTTACAGTCTGGCTGCAAAACTGCTGGGGGATTGCGGCACTTGTGGATATGCTAAGTCTGTGTTCTATGCGCATGATAGACACACACGACAAGGAGCAGGCGCTTAAAGATTTGGCATATTTATATGGAAAAATGATTATGCGAAGCCGCTCAAATGGCGGTTATGAGGTTGGGGTTGAGGACTTGTGGCGTTTTTGTGAGAGCTTTGATGTGGATGTGGTTATTATGTACTGCCATATGGGTTGCAAGGCAATGTCCGGCTATCATGGACTTTTCGAGGAGGAAGCGAGAAAACACGGGATTCATCTGATTTGGGTCAATCACAATCTAATGAAACCAGAAGATGGATCAAGAAAGGATATGCGCATGGAAGTCAACCGCTACATGCGCACTGTATTTCGCGAGGAGCCACTTGACCCAAGCCTTGAGGATTTTGACGATGACAATAATTGGTAAAAAATGTAATAATCAGGAGGTTGGAAGATGAGATATTTCGGCGGTTGTGATGCAGGGAGCACCTATACTAAGTGCGTGATTATAGATGAAAACAGTAAAATTGTGGCGCATGTCACCAATAGGAGCCGCATTAATCCTGTGCTGAGTGCAGAGGCGGCGTTAAACGAAGCCGTTTCGCAAGTGGCGGATTTACAGTCGGTGCAGGATTTGACTTATTTGGTAGGCACTGGGTATGGGCGCAATAAAGTGCCGTTTGCCGATGAAAATATATCTGAGATTAGTTGTCACGCAATGGGAGTGCACATAGCAAATCCCAAAGTGCACGCTGTTATTGACATTGGCGGGCAAGATGTGAAAGGGATTGCTATTGACACGGACGGGACAGTGCTCAATTTTGCAATGAATGATAAGTGCGCGGCTGGGACAGGACGCTTTTATGAGAGTATGGCAAATGCCTTTGAGATGTCGCTGGAAGAATTTTCCAAACTGTCCTTAAATGCAAAAAATGTGATTCCAATCACTGCACAGTGTACAGTGTTTGCAGAGAGTGAGGTGGTTTCTCTTGTCGGTGAGGGAAAGCCAATGGAGGAGATTGCGGCGGGCATACAACTTTCTGTCGCAAAGCGGTGCTTTGTCATGGCAAAGAAAGCGGGAGCGGCGGACAGCATTACGCTGACTGGCGGCTGTGCCAAGAATGAGGGCTTAAAGAAGGCAATTGAGAAGGTGCTGAAAATTAAAGTAGTGGATCTTTCAATTGACCCACAGCTTATGGGGGCGCTTGGGGCAGCAGAGTTTGCAAGACGAAAAAGCGTTAACAGCAGGAAGGAGCGAATATGAAATTTGTAAAAGCTTTGTTGGGAGTGATAATTACAATTACAGTATTTTTTGTGTTGACGTTTACGATATATTTTTTTAATCTGGATATGAAGATGGCAGAAAAGATTATGCCAATTATTGCAAAACACTATGATAAAGTTAAAAAAGAAAAAAGATTGTAGATTGCAGCCACACAGATAGAAAATTAGAAAAGAGCGGAGGACTAATATGAATCTCTTTGACGACAGGATAAAAGAAATATTAGACCAGATAAATCTGCTTACACCATTGGAGAGAGCAACATTAAAGAAACCATCAAGGATATGGACAGATGTGGGCGAACATCACATGATACTTGGAAAAGAGATGGCATATGAGCTTGGCGGACAGGGCACATTTGGATTAAGCGGCTGTTTTTATACGACAGAACCGATTTTATTTCCGCGGGGAGTCTATTTATATGGAAAGGATTTGACACAGCTTGTAAAAAGTCAGTCCTATGCGCGACTTGTATTTGCTCAGTTGGAGGAGACTGCCAGCGAGGAAGCACTCTATCGAAAGTTTCGAGAGATAGATTATGTGCGCTATCATATCCACCCAGAAGGGTACATGGCGCGTATCTCTCCAGTTAGCCAGCACGAACCTGTGCGTGTTAGCCAAAAAGCCTTGAAAAAAGGGATTAGTTTTGCAGATATTGGTCAAATGTATCTTGCACAGTATCAGAAAATCCGTCAGGTGAAGAATATCAATGTGATTTTTATAACACACACAGACTATAATTATCGTGCATTAGAGGAACAGCTTTGCAAAGCGGAGCAAATTATACAGTCTTTAAATCATATTTTTACAAATATCAATATGGATTGTGATACTTGTGGTCTAAAGGTGGTGTGCGACGAGGTAGAGCAGTTGCGGGAACTCCATTTTGGACAGACGGATTCTCAACATTAATATCCTAATAACCGATATATATACTGAACGGTCAAAAAGATTGACCGCTCAGTATAATGCGCATTTTTGTGATACAGAAGTGCGCCAACCAAATACGTGTTTGAATCAAGGAGGATGATGACATGAGTATAATGTTAGGAGTAATCAAAACAAATGTAAAAAGATTGGAAATCAAGGATAGAGGTGGAAAAGTAGTTGGTTCCATCTCAATCGGAAAGAGCTCAGAGCAAGCGAAAAAACGTTTGCCATACAGCTACAAACAGATTTCCACTAGGCTTTTGCAGACCAAAAGTTCAGGAAGTGCACATCAAGTATTGATTAGTGCAAAGCAGAAGGTAGCATCTTTGCGCTTGATGTACAAGAATGGTGTGTACAATGATGATGAAGTGTTTGCTGCCCTGATGCATGCGCAGGCGATCACACGGGTGGCGAAAAAGCGCATGAAACACCTAGAGGAGGAAGAAAGAGTAGATAAAAAGGGTGGTTTGTGCGAGGCCGAATTGGAAGAGAAAGTCGAGGAGGCGTCAGAGAAACAAGTACACAAGGAAGACAAGAAAGCGAAAATGGACCTTCAGCGTATGCAGAAGCTTATGGAACAGTATGAGCGGATGATGGAGGAGGCTATGAAAGAGCTTGAGCGCTTGGAGGGTATGGATGAACTGTCTGAGGAAATGGGTCTTAATGGAACAGTCAGTATGGACCCAGAAGATCTGGAACTTATGAAAAAGAAGCATCGAGCTGATGAAATGCGGGGCATTATGGAAGCAGACATGAAATATCTAAAGTTTATGTTTGACAAGCTCGAGAAGGAGAAACAGAGCAATAGCAGCAGTAATTTTGGTTTGAATTTGGGAAACAGTAACAACAGTAATCAAGGGGTTTCGCTGCAATTGGGCGGCGTGGATATTCCTGTGGAGGCAGCGCCAGATGCGATGACCATTATTGAAGGTGGAGCCATTGACGCAGCGGTTTAATACAATTTTGTTGTTTCCATATATAATGCATTTTCAGTTATGTTTCACAAAATATTTTGATTTGAGCTAATCTTTCTGGCAAATTTTTGCTTGTTATGTTAAAATGAGAATAACAAGCAGGAAAGGAGCTGGTGGTATGTATAAAATTATCACAATGGAACGTGAATTTGCGAGCGGTGGAAATGAGATTGGCAGACGGGTAGCAAAAAAGCTGGGAATAGAACTGTACGACAGGAATATTTTGGTGGAGGCAGCGAAACGGCTTGACATTCCACCAATCTATATTGGAGATTTGGAGGAGACAGCGCCAGGCAGCATTATTTTCAACCTTTCTAAGACAGCGATTGGCGGCAGAAAAGACAATTCTAATTTGCCAATGTCTGAAAAACTGTTTTTGGAGGAGAAAAAGATTATTGAGGAAATTGTGGAGAAGCATGATTGTGTGATTGTTGGCAGATGTGCTTCTTTCATATTAAAAGACAGAAAAGACTGCCTGAAAGTGTTTGTGCATGCAGACAAGGATTATCGCCTTGAGCGTGCGATTCAGACGGAGAAGATTGAACCAGGGCAGGCGGAGGATTTTTTGCGGAAGTCAGATAAGAGAAGAAGCAGTTTCTACAACACCCATACAGGATGGAAATGGGGCGATCTGTCAAAGTTTGACCTGTGCTTGAACAGCAAGAGCCTTGGCATGGATAACTGCGTGGAACTTCTTGCAGGTATGATGCAAAAGTAAGGAATGGTGTTTCTAAGAACGAGTATACGATATACAGAAACAGTATGCGTATGCTCGTTTTTTTGCGATTTATAGTTATAATTCATACCTATGCCAGTTTTTGCCAGCTTATAAGTTATTGAGGGGTGAATTATAACAGATTTTGCACACAAAATGCTAAATGGCAAGCATTTTGGCGCATGATTCCTATTAGCTTGATGTAGGTGTGAAAAGTAACGTTTTATAATTTATTAATAAATAAAATGAAAAAGATTGTTGACAATAAAAACCGAAAGTAGTAAGTTAATATATGTAAATATTAGCACTCCATTACAATGAGTGCTAATAAAACGATAAACCGGATAGGATCATGAGAAGGGAGCGTGGCAGATTGGATTTAGACGAGCGAAAGCGAAAGATTTTGCAGGCGATTATCCGCAATTATCTGGAGACAGGAGAGCCGGTAGGAAGCAGAACGATTTCCAAATATACGGACTTAAATCTAAGCTCTGCTACAATCCGAAATGAAATGTCAGATCTTGAGGAATTGGGATATATTATACAGCCGCATACTTCAGCGGGGCGTATTCCTTCCGATAAAGGGTATCGCTTGTATGTGGACCAGATGATGCTCGAAAAGGAAGAACAGCTCAGTCAGGCAACACAGGAAGTACGGGAGATGCAGCGAATGGTGTTGGAGCGTGAGGACAAGATGGAGGCAGTGCTTAAGCAGATGGCAAAGATGTTGGCTGCCAATACAAATTACGCTACAATGATCTCGGCTCCACAGGTTAGAGGAAATAAACTAAAGTTTATACAATTGTCCAGAGTTGATGCTAGACAGCTTTTGACAACGATTGTTGTGGAGGGCAATGTAATTAAAAATAGTATGATTTCTGTGGAACAGATGCTTGATGATGAAACGCTTTTAAAGTTGAATATTCTGTTGAACACGAATCTCAATGGCCTTCCAATTGAAGAGATTAATCTGGCAATGATATCAAAATTAAAGCAGCAGGCAGGAATCCATGCAGGAATTATCGCAGAAGTGATGGACGCGGTGGCGGAAGTGATCAAGGAAGGTGAGCATGTAGAAATTTATACAAGTGGTGCAAATAATATTTTCAAGTACCCAGAGCTTGCGGATAACCAGAGAGCAAGTGAGCTGATCACGACTTTTGAGGAGAAACAGTTGTTGCATGAGTTGGTACAGGACACGCTGACAGATGAGACTGGAACAGGAATACAGGTTTACATTGGCAATGAGACTCCAGTAAAAACAATGAAAGATTGCAGTGTTGTCACAGCGACTTATGAACTTGAGGAGGGCATGAAAGGAACCATTGGAATCATTGGTCCGCGACGCATGGATTATGACAAGGTGATTCGTACATTGAAGACACTAAAAAGTCAACTGGATACGATTTATAAAAAAGATGACGGGCACAGCGGGTAGGTTTAATAGATGTATGAAAAGAAAGGAAACGAGTGGTAGTGGAAGAAAAGGAATTGGATGAGGAAATCAAAAAAGAGGCAGATTCAGAAGAAGTTGATTTGGAGCAGATGACTCCAGAGGAGCCAGAATTAGAAACCGCAGAACCAGAAGCGGAGAATGTGGAGGAAGATACGACTTCCGAGACTGAGGCAGCAAAAAAGAAATCCTTTTTTGGCAGAGAGAAAAAAGAGAAGACAAACAAACTTCAGGAGAAGATTGATGAGCTTGAGGACAGAGTAAAGCGCCAGATGGCAGAGTTTGAGAATTTTAGAAAACGCTCTGAGAAAGAGAAGTCTGCAATGTTTGAGACTGGTGCAAAAAGTGTTGTGGAAAAGATTTTACCAATTGTGGACAATTTTGAACGAGGACTTGCGGGACTTTCTGAGGAAGAGCGCAAACAGCCTTTTGCAGAGGGAATGAATATGATCTACAAACAGCTTATCACAGAACTTGAAAAGTTGGAAGTAAAGCCGATAGAGGCAGTCGGATGCGAATTTAATCCAGAGCTTCACAATGCAGTGATGCAGGTGGAGAGTGAGGAGTATGAGTCAGGAATTATTGCCCAGGAACTTCAGAAGGGATACACATACCGTGATAGCGTTGTAAGACACAGCATGGTAGCAGTAGTTCAGTAAAAAATGTATTTTGATTAGACAGTAAAAAATGATTTTATATTTTATTAGGAGGAAAAAATCATGGCAAAGATTATTGGTATTGACTTAGGTACAACAAACAGTTGTGTAGCAGTTATGGAAGGTGGAAAACCGACCGTTATCGCAAATACAGAAGGAGCAAGAACAACACCTTCCGTTGTGGCATTTACAAAGACAGGTGAACGTCTTGTCGGTGAGCCGGCAAAGCGTCAGGCAGTGACAAACGCAGAGAAGACTATCGCGTCTATCAAGAGAGATATGGGTACAGACAATGGCAGAACAATTGATGACAAGCGATATTCTCCACAGCAGATTTCTGCAATGATTCTTCAAAAGTTGAAGGCGGATGCAGAGAGTTATTTGGGTGAGAAAGTTTCAGAGGCAGTTATCACAGTTCCCGCTTATTTCAATGATGCGCAGAGACAGGCGACAAAGGATGCAGGCAAGATTGCAGGTCTTGATGTAAAGCGTATTATTAATGAGCCAACTGCCGCGGCGTTGGCGTATGGTCTTGACAATGAGAAAGAACAGAAGATTTTAGTGTATGACCTTGGCGGCGGTACATTTGATGTTTCCATTATTGAGATTGGTGATGGTGTTATCGAGGTGCTTGCAACAAACGGTGATACACACCTTGGCGGCGATGACTTTGACAACAAACTGATTCAGTGGATGATTGATGAGTTTAGAAAGCAGGAAGGCATTGATCTTTCTGGAGATAAGATGGCAATGCAGAGATTAAAGGAAGCAGCAGAGAAGGCAAAGAAGGAACTTTCCTCTGCAACAACGACAAACATTAACCTTCCTTTCATCACAGCGACAGCAGAAGGTCCAAAGCACTTTGATATGGACTTAACAAGAGCAAAATTTGATGAGTTGACAAATGATTTGGTGGAAAGAACAGCAGTTCCTGTTCAGAATGCGTTGAAGGATGCAGGTCTCACTGCATCTGAAATTGGTCAGGTGTTGCTTGTAGGTGGTTCTACACGTATTCCGGCAGTACAGGAAAAAGTAAAACAGTTGACAGGCAAAGAGCCGAGCAAGTCTCTCAACCCAGATGAGTGCGTGGCAATTGGTGCTTCTATCCAGGGCGGTAAGCTTGCGGGCGACGCAGGTGCAGGTGAAATCCTTTTGCTTGATGTCACACCACTTTCCCTTTCTATCGAGACAATGGGCGGCGTTGCTACGAAGTTAATTGAGAGAAATACAACAATTCCTACCAAGAAGAGCCAAATTTTCTCAACAGCGGCAGATAATCAGACTGCAGTGGATATCAATGTTGTACAAGGTGAGAGACAGTTTGCTAGAGACAACAAGTCACTAGGACAGTTTAGACTGGATGGTATTCCGCCAGCAAGACGCGGTGTTCCTCAGATTGAAGTTACTTTTGACATTGATGCAAACGGTATCGTAAATGTGTCTGCGAAGGATTTGGGAACAGGAAAAGAGCAGCACATTACAATTACAGCAGGTTCCAATATGTCTGACGAGGATATTGAGAAGGCAGTGAAGGAAGCGGCTGAGTATGAGGCACAGGATAGAAAGCGCAAGGAAGCAATCGATGCGAGAAATGATGCAGATTCCTTTGTATTCCAGACAGAGAAGGCACTGAATGAGGTTGGTGACAAGATTGATGCGTCAGAGAAGTCTTCTTTGGAGGCAGATTTGAATGATTTGAAGGCATTTTTGGAGAGTACAAAAGATACCGAAATGACAGAGTCTCAAGTAGCAGAATTGAAGGCTAAGCAGGAAGCATTGATGTCCAAAGCACAGAACTTGTTCACAAAGATGTATGAGAATATGCAAGGCGGTGCAGGCGCAGCAGGACCAGATATGAGCAATATGAACGGTGCAGAGCAGCCGCAAGATGCAGGTGCAGCGGATGATGTTGTTGATGGGGACTACAGAGAAGTTTAATTCTGTATATATAAAGAAAGGCATGGATGAACATGGCAGAGCAGAAGAGAGATTATTATGAGGTGTTAGGCGTTGAGCGGGGCGCAGACGATGCCAGTATTAAAAAAGCATACAGACAGCTTGCCAAGAAATATCACCCGGATATGAATCCGGGTGACGCTGAGGCTGAGAAGAAATTCAAGGAAGCATCAGAGGCCTATGCCGTATTAAGTGATCCTGACAAGAGACGCCAATATGATCAGTTTGGGCACGCTGCATTCGAGGGTGGCGCAGGCGGATTTGGCGGTTTTGACTTCGGCGGGGCTGATTTCTCTGATATCTTTGGCGATATTTTTGGTGATTTCTTTGGCGGCGGCAGGAGCAGTTCTAGGAATAATGGACCGATGAAAGGTGCTAATATTCGTACCAGTGTTCGGGTTACGTTTGAAGAGGCAGTTTTTGGTATAGAGAAGGAATTAGAACTTAATCTAAAAGATACCTGTAAGACTTGCAACGGCAGTGGCGCAAAGCCTGGTACATCACCGGAAACTTGTCATCGCTGTGGCGGGCGCGGTCAGGTGGTGACGCAGAGTAAGACACCATTTGGCATTATTAGAAATGCGTCGGTTTGTCCTGATTGTGGTGGTTCTGGCAAGACGATTAAGGAGAAATGTCCAGACTGCCATGGAAGTGGCTATATTGCAGGCAGAAAGAAAATACAAGTGTCCATTCCGGCAGGTATTGATAATGGGCAGAGTGTGCGAATCCGTGATAAAGGGGAACCAGGTGTAAATGGCGGGCCAAGAGGTGACTTGCTGGTGGAGGTTGTTGTTGATAGACACCCAATTTTCCAGCGGCAGGATATGAATATATTCTCCACAGTTCCAGTGTCCTTTGCGGTGGCAGCACTTGGCGGTGAAGTTTTGATTGACACGGTGGATGGTAGAGTTGTCTATGATGTGAAGGCAGGCACACAGACAGATACGCGTGTAAGACTGCGTGGAAAGGGAGTTCCTTCACTCAGAAATAAAGATATCCGTGGAGATCATTATGTGACTCTGGTCGTGCAAGTGCCAGAGCGACTTTCGAGCGAGGCAAAAGAGCTTTTGCGCCAGTTTGATGCGGAGACTGGAAACAGCCTGGAAGCAGTCAAGAACATGGAGAAAAGCGATTCAAGCGACGAGAGGGACAAAAAAGAAAAGAAACGCGGATTTTTCAAAAAATAAAAAAGTATAATTCAAAACTTCTGTGCAATAGAGTAATTCAATGCTCTGTTATGCAGAAGTTTTTTTGTGCAGATTTATAATGCAGCCAAACCTCCTATGATACAACTTTGATGCAAAAAATATGCTTATTTGATGCAAGAACGATACAACTTTGATGATTTCAGGTTGTATGATAACAATAACAAAGGAACTGGAAAAATGAGAAATTTTACAGTTCTTGACAATAGAAGATTTTGAGAAAGGTGGGTTTAGGAATATGAAAAAATACAAAAGACTGTTATGTTTTTTGAGTGCATTGTTACTTTTATTTATGGTTCCGGCGTATCCAGTACATGCGGAGGAAGAGGAGGCTGTGCAAGAGGATAAAACGGGGGCACCATTTTTTTATGTGGAGACAGATGATGTCTCTGTGGACAGCTTTCCGCTCAAAAAGACCAGCGTGGTAGCGGACATTAATGGTATGATTGCTGATATCCATGTGCGGCAGTCCTATGCAAATGAGGGGAAAACCCCAATTAATGCCTGTTATGTGTTTCCGGCTTCCACTCGGGTGACTGTTCACGGTATGCAAATGCAGATTGGAGATCAGTTAGTCACTGCAAAGATTAAGGAAAAGGAAGAAGCCAAACAGGAGTTTGAGGAAGCAAAAGAGGAGGGAAAAAGCGCCTCTTTGTTATCGGAGGAACGCCCGAATGTATTTACAATGAATATTGCAAATATTATGCCCGGCGATCAGGTTTCCATTGATTTGCACTATACGGAGTTAATAACACCCACCGATGGAATATACCAGTTTGTTTATCCTACAGTTGTGGGACCGCGCTATGTAGGACCTGTCATTGATGACTGCGGAACGCGTGAGGAATGGACGGCGACGCCGTATCTGCCAGAGGGAACAAAATCGAAAGACGTTTACGATATTTGTGTCAATCTGTCCGCTGCTGTTCCAATCACAGATCTTGCAAGCCGTTCTCATGAAATTGTGGTTCAGTGGGAGGAAAATACAAAGGCGACAGTGTCACTTGCCGACGCATCTGATTATGCGGGCAATCGTGATTTTATATTGGATTATAAAATGACAGGGCAGGACATTACAACGGGATTGATGCTTAATACTGGAGAAAATGAGAATTTCTTTATGTTGATGGTACAGCCGCCAGAGCGTTGCAATATAGAGGATATTCCGCCGCGAGAGTATATTTTTGTGCTGGATGTTTCTGGTTCAATGTCGGGCTATCCTTTGGAGACAGCAAAAGAATTGATAAGGAATTTGGTGTCAGATCTTCGAGAGACAGATACTTTTAATTTAGTTCTGTTTTCAAGTGGAACAATGCAGATGGCCGATAAGTCTGTGGCGGCAAATGCGGAAAATGTTCAGAGAGCAATCAAGATGATAGATGAGCAGGAAGGCGGCGGTGGCACTGAGCTTGCCCCTGCGTTAAAGGATGCGCTTGCTATCCCAAGCGATAAGAATGTATCACGGAGTATTGTTGTTATTACAGATGGGTATATTTACGGTGAGAAGGAAATCTTTGAGATTATTCATAAGCATATAGGCGATACAGATTTCTTCCCGTTTGGCATTGGCAGGGGAGTGAACCGCTATTTAATCGAAGGAATCGCTAAGACTGGGCAGGGAGAGTCCTTTGTGGTCACAGAGAAGGAAGAAGCATCAGATACTGCTGAACGCTTTAAAACCTATATTCAGTCACCCGTGATGACAGATATTAAGGTGAAATTTGACGGATTTAATGTGTATGATGTAGAGCCCGTTGCTTTGCCGACATTGTTTGCGCAGAAACCGATAGTTCTTTTGGGAAAATGGCGTGGAGAACCATCAGGTACTGTTCGGATTACAGGGAAGACGGGAAGTAGTGACTATGAACAGACAATCTCAATTGCGGAACTGCTTGTGGATGAAACTGCTGTGGAGACAAAAGTGGTGAATGCAAATACAACAGACACAAAAACTGCTCATGTAAATAGCGCGGATATGAAAGTTGCCGCAAATGCGTCAAATATAGCGACTGCAACGCTTTCAGGGGCAAAGACTGACAATCAGCTTGTCTCAGCGGTTTCTCTTGAAGGGAATGTCTTAAGCTATCTGTGGGCGCAGAAGAGAATGGAGCGACTGACAGATTATGGGCTCAATGACAACAATCCAGATATAAAAGAAGAAGTGACACAGCTTGGGCTGACATACAGTATGCTCACCCCATACACGTCATTTATCGCTGTGACAGAGACAGTGCGCAATCCAGACCAAAATAGTAAGGACGTGAAACAGCCGCTTTCACTGCCATTGGAAGTTTCAAACTTTGCAGTAGGTGGTTATCTGTTTGGCTCGGAACCTTCAGAAATCCTTTTGATTGCTGGATTTGTACTGATTATGCTGTTACAACTGCCTTGCATTAGAAAAAAACTGCGCTTGTGGCAAGGAGGTTTGTCGTGAAAAAGAATCTAACAATCTATATCCCAGCGATTATAGTAGTACTTGTAGTTAAAATGTATTATCGCACAGCGGACAGTGAACAGCTCTTTTGGATACTGGCACCCACTACAGAGTGGGTGCAGATTCTAAGCGGTATTTCCTTTGAAAAGATTACACAGGTTGGCTATGTCAGCCATGAGCACCGTTTTATTATAGCTCCATCTTGTTCTGGTGTTCGATTTTTGCTTATTGCATTTATTATGATGGTCTTTACATTTGTTCCTATGATAGATTCGCTTAGAAAGAAAGCTTGTTGGCTGGGATTTAGTGCTATATTCTCTTATATAACGACCATTTTTGTCAATGGAATTAGAATTACTGTCTCAATTTATCTGCCGCTTGCTTTAGTAGACAAGGAGATTTTACCAGCATGGATAACGGCAGAGCAGCTTCATACAATGATTGGTACAACCGTGTATTTTTCTATGCTTTTTGGTATTTATTATCTGGCAGGAAGACTTTGTAAACTGTTTTTATGCACACGGACGCGGAAAGGAAATATGCAGCGAAAGCTGCCCGCGTCCGGCGCGCGGGTAGAGGAAGAGAACTTCCCAACCCAATTGTACGTGGAAACAGCGCAAAAGAGTACTGTGAAACGGTTCCTAATACCAGTGTTCTGGTATTTTGCAATGGTGCTTGGGATTCCTGCGATTGGAAGGTGGTACCGCAGCGATTGGACAGGATTTTTACAGTATACAGTACTTGTGACAGGTGTTTGCATGTTGATTGTGTTGTTTATCTGGCTGGCAGGGCGGATGCGAACACTTTTTGCAGATTGGTTGTTAACTTTCAAAAGTAGAGAGTGCGTAAAAGTAAAATTTTTGCGAGCAAAAGAGTAGGTTGAATAAATTTTAATAGTAATAAAAACTTCTGTGTGATATGATAAGTATATTATTGCACAGAAGTTTTTTTATGCACACGGACGCGGAAAGGAAATATGCAGAGAAAGCTGCCCGTGCAGAGGAAATATGCCGCTAAGGCGGCGCACGGGTCGCTCAGCGAGTAGGGGAAGCAGCCTTCTCTACTCGATTGTACTCGATTACACAGGAGGTTTTTATGAAGTGGAAAAAGTTTACGATTAAGACAATTACTGATGCGGAGGATATTATAATTAGCACATTGTATGACATTGGTTTGGAGGGGGCACAGATTGAAGATAAGATTCCGTTGACACCGTTGGAAAAGGAGCAGATGTTTGTGGATATTCTGCCAGATGGACCAGAAGATGATGGGATTGCGTACTTAAGTTTTTTTGTTGAGGAAAATAATGAGAATCCAGTAAATGCGGATGAAATAAAAGCAAATATTCATAGGGAGCTTGATGAACTTCGCAATTTTATGGATGTTGGCGAGGGAACAATTATGGTTTCAGAAACGGAGGATATTGATTGGATTAACAACTGGAAGCAATTTTTTCACCAGTTTTATATTGATGACTTGCTTGTGATTCCATCATGGGAAGAGGTTGGACCCGAGGACAGAGACAAAAAAATTCTCCATATTGACCCAGGAACGGCATTTGGAACAGGGATGCACGAGACAACACAGCTTTGTATCCGTCAATTAAAAAAATATATTACACCGGAAACAGAGCTTCTTGATGTGGGAACAGGAAGCGGCATTCTTGCGATTATTTCATTGATGTATGGTATCAAACATGCGGTTGGAACAGACCTTGACCCTTGTGCGGTGGAGGCTGTTCGAGAAAATATGGAAGCGAACAGTATTGCGCCAGAATGCTTTGAGATGATGATTGGAAATATTATTACAGACAAGACTGTGCAGGATAAAGTTGGCTATAAAAAGTATGATATTGTTGTCGCGAATATTTTGGCGGATGTGCTTGTACCACTCACCCCAGTAATTGTCAATCAGCTCAAACAAGGTGGCGTGTACATTACTTCTGGTATTATTGATAATAAGGAACAGACAGTGCGTAGCGCGGTGGAAGCGGCAGGACTTGAAGTCGTTGAGGTTACTTATCAAGGTGAGTGGGTGAGTGTCACAGCGCGCAAATAAAATACGAATTAGATAGAATAAATACTTTTGGAGGAGAAGGACAAATGATAGTTGAAAATGAATTTCCAATTTTAGAGTACAGTACGGAACAAAATGCGGTGATTAATCCTGGATGGAGAGGGGAACAGGAAAAAGGACCTTTTCCGCGACTGTGTATTATGACATTTTTTAAGGAGGTACTTGATTCGTTTGTGGAACGGTATCATGGTGAGATTATTGGCACCTATATTTCAGAGATGAGAGCATTTCACACATATAAGCTTAATTATAAGGATAGGGAAATATGTATAGTCCAGGCGGTTGTGGGTTCTGGTTCTATTGCAATGATGACGGATTGGCTATACGGAGAAGGCGTTGAAGTGCTGTTGTGCTGCGGGGGATGTGGTGTACTCGCTGATATTCCGGCGGGGGATATTATCATTCCAATCCGCGCATTGAGAGATGAGGGGGCTTCTTATAAATATTTGCCGTCAAGCAGATATATTGAATTAAATGAGGAGCCTGTGAAAATTTTTGAACAGGTTTTGACAAAATACAAAATACCATATCTAAAATGTACTACATGGTCTACAGATGGATATTATAGAGAGACAAAAGAAATGGTAGAACATAGAATAAAACAGGGGTGTCAGGCAGTAGAGATGGAGTGCTCTGCCATGGCGGCAATCGCGAAATATCGCAATAAAGTTTTTGGACAGCTTTTGTACAGTGGAGATATTTTAGTGGGAAATGAAGAATATGATGATAGAAGCTGGAACGCAAATCTTTCCGCGCGCAAAACAATCTTTCAAGTGACACTGGAAGCGCTATTACGATTTTGAGTTGGTATATTTAAAAATTTATTGATAGATATTAAGAATAGAGGTAGAGTTCATGTATCATTTTTTTGTGGAGCCTTCTCAGATAAATGACAAGCGTATCATTATCACAGGTGATGATGTAAATCATATTAAGAATGTAATTCGTCTCAAAGTGGGAGATGAAATCAGTGTCAGTAATGGAGTGGATGGTAGAGATTACCGATGTGGAATTGAGGAAATTACAGAGATAGAGGTGGTGTGTTCTCTTCGCTTTATTAAGGAGGATGGTGTGGAACTGCCGGCTAAAGTATATCTGTTTCAAGGACTGCCCAAAGGAGACAAGATGGAGTTTATCATTCAAAAAATGGTGGAACTTGGTGTGTATGAGATAATTCCTGTTGCCATGAAGCGCTGTGTAGTAAAATTTGACGCAAAAAAGGTAGTGGCAAAAACGGCACGCTGGCAAGGCATTGCAGAGGCGGCTGCCAAGCAAAGCCGCCGTGCTATTGTGCCGAGGGTGCGTGAGGTTATGAGTTATCAGGAAGCTTTGCTATATGCAGAACATATGGATGTTAAGCTGGTTCCCTATGAAATGGAAGAAACGCTGGAGGGAGCATCTGGTATGGAAGGTACAAGGCAGCTTATCGACCATATAAAACCAGGGCAGTCGGTCGCTATCTTTATTGGTCCCGAGGGCGGATTTGAAGAACGTGAAATTCAGGAAGCTATGGAGTGCGGCATGAAACCTATCACATTGGGCAGAAGGATTTTGCGCACAGAAACAGCAGGTATGACAGTTATGGCGTGGATTTTATATCGATTGGAAATTTAGAACGTTTGTTTTATTGCGCAAATATTGTCGTTCTGCTATGATGAAATATGTCGTATAAACATGATTTTGAATCACAACAATAGCAAAAACTGCATATTTATATAAATATGAGAACTGTTCTATGTAATATACGTTTGAAGGTGTGAATATGATGGAAGTTTATCTTGACAATTCGGCGACGACCAGATGCTTGCCGGAAGTCGCTGCGCTCATGACACGAATCATGTGTGAGGAGTATGGAAATCCCTCAAGTATGCACAAAAAAGGTGTGGAGAGCGAAAAGTACGTGCGCTATGCGAAAGAAGTTATTGCGAAATGCATGAAAGTACAGGAAAAGGAAATACTTTTTACATCAGGTGGAACGGAGTCGGACAATATTGCGTTAATGGGTGGTGCATATGCCAATTGCAGGGCAGGACGGCATATTATAACGACACGTATAGAGCACCCAGCAGTTTTGCAGACTTGCGCTTATCTTGAGGAGCAAGGCTTTGCCGTGACGTACCTTCCTGTAGATGCAAAAGGTGTGATTTCACTTGCTGATCTTGAACGTGCAATGACTCCAAACACGATTTTGGTATCAATTATGCATACCAACAATGAGGTTGGGGCTGTGCAACCAATTGAGCAAGCAGGAGAATTGATTAAACGCATAAATCCCAATACACTATTTCATGTGGACGCTGTGCAAGGTTTTGGGAAGTATAGGATTTACCCGAAACGCATGCACATTGACCTGCTGTCTGTCAGTGCCCACAAAATACATGGGCCAAAGGGTGTTGGATTCCTTTATATCAATGAGAAGGCAAAAGTGCGCCCGATTATCTTTGGCGGTGGGCAGCAAAAGGGAATGCGCTCTGGCACGGAAAATGTTCCAGGTATCGCAGGAATGGCGAGGGCTATCGAGGAGATTTTTTCTGATTTTGATGAAAAGATAGAGTACTTATATTATCTCAAAGAACGCTTTACAAAAGGCGTGAGTGCTTTGGAGGGCATTCGACTGAATGGCCCTGCTGGACGTGACGGCGCGCCGCATGTGGTGAGTGTCTCTATACAGGGAGTACGCAGTGAAGTGATGTTACATGCGTTGGAGGAGAAAGGAATCTTTGTGTCCGCGGGCAGTGCATGCTCGTCAAATAAGCCATCGATATCGGCGACGCTAAAGGCAATTGGCGTTGAAAAACAATATCTTGACACGACGCTGCGTTTTAGTTTTAGCTTGTATACGACAGAAGCGGAGATTGATTATACTGTGAAATGCTTAGGTGAGTTGTTGCCAATGCTCAGAAGATACACTCGTAAATAGCATGAAAAATATACTGGCGGTCGAAAAGACTGTAGAAGAACATTATGGAGGAAAATATGTACAGATCATTTTTAATAAAGTACGCAGAGATTGGCGTGAAGGGAAAGAATCGATATCTGTTTGAGGATAGATTGTGCGATCAAATTCGCTATGCACTGACGCGCTGCGAGGGTACATTTGAAGTCACAAAATCTCAAGGAAGAATCTATGTCAATGCACTTTCTGCATTTGACTACGAGGAGACAGTGGAACAGCTAAAAACCGTGTTTGGTGTCACAGGCATTTGCCCTGTTGTTCACGTGGAGGATGAGGGATTTGAAAAGCTCTGCGCAGACGTTATTAGCTATATTAATACCGTGTATTCTGACAAGAAGTTTACTTTTAAGGTGGAGGCACGCAGGGCACGCAAAAATTATCCCAAAAATTCTATGGAAATCAATTGTGATATTGGGGAAGTGCTGCTGGATGCATTTCCAGAGATGCGCGTTGATGTGCATAAACCAGATGTTCTGCTGCGCATAGAGGTACGCGAGAAAATATATATTTACGCAACAGTCATTCCGGGTCCCGGCGGGCTTCCTGTCGGGACAAATGGAAAGGGTATGTTACTTTTGTCAGGTGGCATTGATTCTCCAGTGGCGGGTTACATGATAGCAAAACGCGGTGTGAAAATTGATGCGATATATTTCAATGCACCACCCTACACAAGCGAGCGAGCGACGCAGAAGGTAGTTGACCTTGCGCGGATTGTTTCAAAATACAGCGGTCCAATACAGTTGCACATTATCAACTTTACAGATATTCAATTGTATATTTATGACCAGTGCCCGCATGATGAGCTCACAATTATTATGCGTCGCTATATGATGCGGATTGCGGAGGAGATTGCGAAAAGAAACGGCTGCCTAGGATTGATTACAGGTGAGAGTATTGGACAGGTGGCTTCCCAGACGATGCAGTCACTGATGGCGACAAATGATGTGTGTACCATACCAGTTTACAGGCCGCTAATTGGGTTTGATAAGCAGGAGATTATAGAAGTTTCGGAGAAGATTGATACATATGAGACATCAATTCAACCCTATGAGGACTGTTGTACAATCTTTGTGGCCAAACACCCTGTTACCAAACCCAATCTCAATGTGATACGGATTCACGAGAGAAATCTTGATGAAAAGATAGATGCGCTGGTAAAGACAGCGCTGGAAACGGACGAAGTGATAGAGATTGTATACAAATAAATTTGTATATAAATAAATGCGCGTAACAAAAACCGAGTGCACGAAAATGCACTCGGTAAATGCCCATATTGGACAAGATACGTTATAATTCAGCATCAGGACTTTGTATTTACTGCAAAGTCCGTGAAATAACGTAGCGGTTGAGATGCATCAAGCCGCTACGAAGTGGTTTTGCATGGCT
>DEPD01000118.1:21708-26913 GCA_002358575.1 Lachnospiraceae bacterium UBA3401
TGGCTTGATGCTTGTAACAGAAAGCAGAAGGCTGAACTGTTACCAAGATACAGTTATGTATCTGCATGAAACTATGATACTAAGTATGGTTTCAATACTTCCATAATCTCATCTGTGCCGCCCTCTGCATGGATATTTAAATCGATAGGCTTAGACAGGTCTAAGCTAAAGATACCCATGATAGACTTTGCATCAATAACGTATCTGCCTGAAACAAGGTCAAAATCATAATCGAACTTTGTGATATCGTTAACGAAAGACTTTACCTTATCAATAGAGTTTAAAGAAATCTGAACTGTTTTCATTCTGACTACCTCCTTTTTATTATCCCTTCTTTTTAATAATAAAGGGAAACAGTGGAAAAGTCAACTAGAGATAAAAAACAGTTATAATGAAAATTGACGAAAATAAACTAAAAATATGTACAAATTGACATTGGTGAAAAAATTTTGTGTGTATTAAAGCGCAATCTTTGTGTAATATGATTTTTCGGAAGAGAAAGGACAACCATAAAAATGAAAACAGTAGCATATCACAACTTGGGTTGTAAAGTCAATGCCTATGAGATGGATGCCATGCTTGAGTCACTGCGGCAGCATGGATATCAGATTGTGCCGTTTGAGGAAAAAGCGGATATTTATATTGTGAATACTTGTACAGTCACAAATATTGCAGACAGAAAGAGCAGGCAGATGCTGCACAGGGCAAAAAAAACCAACCCTGAGGGAATTGTCGTGGCGGTTGGCTGTTATGTCCAGACCGACACGCAAGCTGTGGAGGTGGACAACGCTGTAGATCTTTTAATTGGAAATAATAGAAAAAAAGATTTAGTTGAAATATTGGAAAACTACATGAATGGTGTGATGCAGGAGGGCGTGATTGATATTCACCATGCGTCAGAGTATGAGGAAATGCAGATAACATCTACCACAGAACACACACGGGCTTATATCAAGATACAGGACGGGTGCAATCAGTTCTGTACATACTGCATGATACCATATGCACGGGGGCGTGTCAGATGCCGGGCAAAGGAGTCTATCCTGGAGGAAATCAAAGGACTTACGACAGCGGGATACAAAGAATTTGTGCTGACGGGAATCCATATTAGTTCTTATGGTATGAAAGAACTTTTGTTCTTGATGCAGGAAATAGATATGATAGAGGGGGTGGAACGAATCCGCCTAGGCTCGCTTGAACCGCGCATTATCACAGAGGACTTTGCAGAAGGGCTGTCTGTGCTTACACATCTTTGTCCTCATTTTCACTTGTCTCTTCAAAGTGGCTGTGACAGTGTGTTAAAGCGTATGAACCGCCATTACACAGCGAAGGAATATCTGGTGGGGGTCCAATTGTTGCGTCAGTATTTTGACAATCCGGCAATCACTACGGATGTGATTGTTGGATTTCCAGGAGAGACGGAGCGAGAATTTGAAGTTACCAGAAGCTTTGTGGAGACTGTCAGATTTTATGAAATGCATATTTTTAAGTATTCTAAGAGACAGGGTACCAAAGCGGCTGTGATGCCAGATCAGGTGCCAGAGAACATCAAAACCTACAGGAGTAATGTGCTGCAGGCTATTGAGCAGCGGGACTCAAAAGCATTTCGCGCGTCTTATATCGGAAAAAAGGAACAGGTGTTATTTGAAGAAAAAAAGACTATTGCAGGAAAGGAATATTGGATTGGACATACAAAAGAATATGTAAAAGTGGCTTGTGTAGCGCAGGATAAAATGCTGGAAAATCAATTGATTACAGAAAAAATCAAGGGATTTCTCCAAGAAGATATATTGATAATATAATGAGTTGGATATTTTTTATTTTGTGCTAACTCTTGAATTTTGGACAGAATTAAGTTATGATAAATACAACAGTGCAAAAAATACGGAAGCTCATCAATTGGAAGGAGCATAGAGAATGGAAGATTTAACACGTACACAATTTATACAGTTAATGCCGGAGGATCTCGGAGAGACTGCCTCGGTCAAGGATGTGATAGCTTCTGTCTATGCTGCTCTTACAGAGAAGGGGTACAATCCAGTGAATCAGATTGTTGGTTATATCATGTCAGGGGACCCAACTTATATCACAAGTCATAAGGGCGCGAGAGCGATGATTATGAAAGTGGAGCGGGACGAGCTTGTGGAGGAGATGCTTCGCTCCTACATTCATAATGCAGGTTGGAACAAAACAGGACGGTTTTAAGATAGATTGGCCGATATGGAGAGATACATGAGAAAAATGGGACTAGATTTTGGGTCGAAAACAGTGGGGGTTGCAGTGAGCGACCCACTGCTGATTACAGCCCAAGGGATTGAGATTGTACGCAGAAAGTCTGAGAGCAAGCTTCGTCAGACTCTGTCAAGGATTGAGGAATTGATTATAGAGTACGAGGTAGATGAAATCGTGCTGGGGTATCCTAAGAATATGAATGACACAGAGGGAGAACGGGTGGAAAAGACACTTGCCTTCAAGGAAATGCTGGAGAGAAGGACAGGTCTTGATGTACAACTGTGGGATGAACGTTTGACCACGGTCGCAGCAGATAAAGCGATGATAGAAGCCGGTATAAGACGTGAGGAGCGGAAAGAGCACGTTGACAAGATAGCGGCAGTTTTTATTTTACAGGGATATTTAGACTATCTGAAAAATAAGGAAAGGTTTGGACAATAAGAATGGAGAGAATTGCCTTTAAGATGGATGGGGAAGATGCAATGGTAGATTTTTATGTACTGGAGCAGACAACCATTGGAGGGGTGACTTATATTCTGGTGACAGATGCGGAAGAAGAGGATGATGGCGAGGCATATATTTTGAAGGCTTCCCCCGAAGCAGATGGCGATGAGCAGGTTTACTGTATGGTGGAGAATGAAGAGGAACTTGCGGCTGTGGCGGGTGTTTTTGAAAATATGTTGGATGGCATCGACCTGATCGAATAAAAATATGATAGGAGGTTTATTTTGAAACAGAGCAAACAACAAAATACGGCAAAGCTGAAGATTATACCTTTGGGAGGTCTTGAGCAGATTGGAATGAACATTACTGCCTTTGAGTATGAAGACAGTATTGTTGTGGTGGATTGCGGTCTGAGCTTTCCGGCAGATGATATGTTGGGGGTGGATCTCGTGATACCGGATATCACTTACCTGAAAAATAATCAAGACAAGGTGAAAGGATTTGTGATTACACATGGGCACGAGGATCATATCGGCGCGCTGCCATACGTACTAAAGGATCTCAATGTGCCGGTATATGCCACAAAGCTGACGATGGGAATTATCGAGAACAAATTGACAGAGCACAATCTAATTCATAATGTACGCAGGAAGGTGGTTAAATTCGGGCAGAATATCAATCTTGGCTGCTTCAGGATTGAGTTTATTAAGACAAATCACAGTATTGTGGATGCGGCTGCACTGGCGATTTATTCGCCAGCGGGCATTGTGGTGCACACAGGTGATTTTAAGGTGGATTATACTCCTGTATACGGTGATGCGATAGATTTGCAGCGCTTTGCAGAGCTTGGCAAAAAGGGCGTGCTTGCATTGATGTGTGACAGTACTAACGCGGAGCGGCAGGGATTCACACCCTCTGAGAAAAAGCTGGGTCCAGTTTTCGATATGCTTTTTGAGGAACACAAAAAGACTAGAATTATCATTGCGACTTTTGCGTCCAATGTGGATCGGGTACAGCAGATTATCAACACGGCGGATAAGTTTGGCAGAAAAGTGGTAGTTGAGGGCAGAAGCATGGTCAACATTATAGAGACGGCTTCCAATCTCAATCGCATCAGTATCCCAGAAAATACGGTGATTGATATTGAGCGTCTAAAAAATTACCCAAAGGACAAGACTGTCATAATTACTACAGGAAGTCAAGGAGAGAGCATGGCAGCGCTCAGTCGTATGGCAAGCGGTATGCACAAAAAGATTTCGATTGGAAAAGGTGACACAGTTATCTTTTCGTCCAATCCGATTCCTGGCAATGAGAAGGCGGTCACAAAGGTCATTAACGAGTTGTTTAAAAAGGGCGCGGATGTGATTTTTCAGGATACACATGTCTCTGGACATGCCTGTCAGGAGGAAATTAAGCTTATTTATACGCTCACAAAGCCAAAATATGCGATTCCAGTACACGGAGAATATAAGCATTTAAAGGCGCAGGCAAAGATTGCAATGGATTTAGGTATCGACAAAGATGATGTCTTTATTTTGCAGTCTGGTGATGTGTTGTCACTGGATGATAACAGTGCGAGCATTACTGGAAAGGTTCCGGTTGGCGCAGTGCTTGTGGATGGGCTTGGCGTTGGTGATGTCGGCAATGTGGTGCTTAGAGACCGACAGCATCTTGCGGAGGATGGCATTTTGATTGTGGTGTTGTCGTTGGACGGCGCATCGGGCGAATTGCTTGCAGGACCAGATATCGTCTCAAGAGGATTTGTGTATGTCAAGGAGTCGGACGAGCTGCTTGACGAGGCGCGGAAACTGATTGAGAAAGGAGTGCTTGGCTGTCTTAAGAAAAATATTACAGATTGGGGCAAGATTAAAGGGACGATCAAGGATACGCTGAGTGAGTTTGTGTGGAAAAAGACGAAGAGGCGCCCTATGATACTTCCGATTATTATGGAAGTATAGTAACAGTTCAGATAGGTATTTGCACTTTGCTGCAAATACCGTAAGACAACGTGGTGGCTGCAAGCAAAAATCCATCGCCAAAGGCGATTTTGCATGGATTTTTGTCCGTAACAGTGAAGGTATCTGAACTGTTACGAAGTATAAAATAGCTTTGCAGGCAGGGAGGAAAGGGTATGAATGTAAAACAGCTATTGGGAGCAGTTTCTGCGACAATCATTAAGATTGCAGTTGCAGCGGTAATTATTGTTGCGGTATTCCGGCTTGCTGTGTACGCATATGATTTCGGATATCAGGTATTTGCAGATATGCCTGTGAGTGAAGGAGAAGGCAGAACAGTCAGTGTGGTGATATCTGAGGGACTAGGAAACAGAGAGCTTGCCAAGATGCTTGAGCAGAAGGGGCTGGTCAATGATGCGAACGTGTTCTACATTTATGATCTGCTTTCTGATTACAGGAAAAAAGAGTTAAAACCGGGTACTTATGAGTTGAGTACAGCGATGAATGCTGAGGAAATACTTGAAATACTGTGTGACGAGAGCGAAGAGCAGGAAGAGAAGTGAATCGAGTAGGG
>DEPD01000118.1:27257-32581 GCA_002358575.1 Lachnospiraceae bacterium UBA3401
CCCTACTCGATTCACTTCTCTGTGGAGGAAAATGATGGATGAGAGAATGTTGACGTTTATACACTCGTTTGACAGCGAGAAACCAGCGTACCTTGATGCGCTGGAACGTTATGCGAGAGAGACAAATGTACCGATTATTAGACCGCAGATGCAGAGCCTTTTAAGGCTGTTGGTCACATGGGGGCGCCCTATAAAAATCTTGGAGGTTGGGACGGCTATAGGGTTTTCGGCGCTCTTGATGAGTGAATATGCGCCTGCTGGGTGTCATATTACAACAATTGAAAAATATGAAAAACGAATCCCAATTGCGAAGGAGAATTTTGAGAAGGCGGGAAAAGCGGATTGCATTACACTTCTTGAGGGAGATGCTGCTGAGATATTGGCATCAATAAAGGATGACGGTGCTTTTGACTTGATTTTTATGGATGCAGCGAAGGGGCAGTATATCAATTTTTTGCCCGATATCCGGCGATTATTATCGCCGACAGGTCTGCTAGTGTCGGACAATATTCTACAAGATGGGGAGCTGATAGAATCCAAATATGCGGTGATTCGCAGAAATCGAACGATTCATAACAGAATGCGTGCCTACCTGTATGAGCTAACCCACTGTGAGGAACTTGAGACAACAATATTGCCGATTGCGGACGGGGTGGCGCTCTCCGCAAAAAGAACTGCAAGAAAAGTGAATAGTATGGGAGATAAAAAAGTATGAATAAGATAAGAGCAAAAAAACCAGAGCTTTTAGTGCCAGCGAGCAGTCTGGAAGTGCTAAAGACAGCGGTGATATTTGGTGCAGACGCCGTGTATATCGGCGGGGAGGCGTTTGGGTTGCGCGCTAAGGCAAAGAATTTTTCAAGCGAGGAGATGGCAGAGGGAATTTGTTTTGCACATCAGCATCATGCAAAGGTATATGTGACAGCCAATATCCTTGCGCACAATGATGATTTGGAAGGTGCAGAGCGTTATTTTGCAGAATTGAAGGAGATGAAGCCAGATGCGCTAATTATTTCGGACCCAGGAATGTTTCTGATTGCGCGGGAGATCTGCCCAGAAATAGAAATTCATATTTCCACGCAGGCAAATAACACAAATTATAAAACATATCAGTTTTGGTGGCAGCAGGGGGTGAAGCGTGTTGTGTCGGCAAGGGAGCTTTCCCTCACAGAAATTAGAGAGATTCGAAACCATATTCCAGAGGAGATGGAGATAGAGAGTTTTGTTCACGGAGCGATGTGCATTTCTTATTCTGGAAGATGCCTGCTGTCTAATTACTTTACAGGGAGAGATGCAAATCAAGGGGCATGTACGCATCCGTGCCGTTGGAAATATGCAGTGGTTGAGGAGACGCGCCCGGGAGAGTATCTTCCGGTCTATGAAAATGAGCGTGGAACCTATATTTTTAATTCCAAGGATTTGTGTATGATTGGACATATTCCTGAGTTAGTGGGCGCAGGAATAGACAGCCTGAAAATAGAGGGACGTATGAAAACAGCACTCTATGTAGCTTGTGTGGCGCGCACATATCGGAAGGCAATAGATGATTTTTTTGCGTCAGAAGAAGTATATCGTAAAAATATGGATTGGTACAGGGCTGAGATAGCGAAGTGTACCTATCGTCAATTTACAACAGGTTTTTATTTTGGGAAACCAGATGAACACACGCAGATCTATGATAGCAATACCTATGTCAATGAGTATGTGTACCTTGGCATTGTGGAGTCGGTGGATGAGCGCGGGTATGCAAGATTCGAGCAGAAAAATAAATTCTGTGTGGGAGATACGATTGAGATAATGAAACCGAACGGGTGCAACATTCATACTAAAGTGCTTGCTATGTACAATGAGGATGGGGACGCGGTGGAAAGTTGTCCACATTCGAGACAGAGATTGTATGTGGCGCTTGCGGACAGACCAGAGGTGTATGATTTGATGCGCATGGAGGCTGTGAGATAGCAGTTTGTTTCTTTCGATAGAAATAATTTTCAAGAGACTGAGGAGGACAAAAGCGTGGCAGCGAAAACAAAGACAAAAGAGGTTTCTATGGAGGAGGCTTTGTGGAAATCAGCGGATAAATTGAGGGGTTCGGTAGAACCATCTGAATATAAGCATGTGGTTTTAAGTTTGTTTTTCCTAAAATTTGCAAGTGATAAATTCAAGGCTCAGAGGACGAGAATTATTGCGGATGGTATGGAGAAATTTGTGGATAATATTGCTTTTTACACAAAAGACAATGTGTTTTATCTGCTGCCGGAAAGCAGATGGACTTATATTATGGAGAATGCCAAGCAGGATGATATTGCGTTAAAGAAAGATACGGCGCTTTTTACGATTGAGAAAACAAACCCAATTTTAAAGGGTGCATTGCCGGATAATTATTATTCCCGATTGCAGATTGATACAGTCAAATTGGCGTCTTTGTTAGATGAAATCAATAAGATTGATACTACAAAAGATAAAGAGAACGATATTATTGGTCGTATGTATGAATATTTCCTTAGTAAATTTGCGATTGCAGAAGGCAAAGGGAAGGGAGAATTTTATACGCCCAAAACGATTGTTAATTTAATAGCAGAGTTGATAGAGCCTTATGACGGGACACTATATGATCCATGTTGCGGTTCGGGTGGTATGTTTGTACAATCTATAAAGTTTATAGAGGCGCATCATGGGAACAAAAAGAAAGTTTCTATCTATGGACAGGAGTATACGAATACTACTTATAAACTGGCGAAGATGAATCTGGCAATTCGGGGAATCTCAGCGAATCTTGGAGAAATGGCGGCAAATACATTTACCAATGATCAACATAAAGATTTGAAGGCAGATTATATTATGGCAAATCCGCCGTTTAATCAAAAAGAATGGCGTGCCGCTGATGAACTGATAGATGATGCTAGATGGAATGGATATGAAGTGCCGCCGACAAGTAATGCAAATTACGGATGGATATTAAATATTGTGTCAAAAATGTCACAAAACGGAGTTGCGGGCTTTTTGCTTGCCAATGGTGCATTGTCTGATGATGGAACAGAGTTGAAAATCAGACAAAGATTAATTGAAAATGATTTGGTAGAAGCAATTCTGATATTGCCGAGGAATCTTTTTTATACGACAGATATCAGTGTGACGCTTTGGATTTTGAATAGGAATAAAAAAGAGCGTACAGTGGATATGAATGGGATAGAGAAGCATTATCGCAATCGGGAAAAGGAAATACTCTTTATGGATTTGCGACAGATAGGAAGTCCATATGAAAAGAAATACATAGAATTGACAGAGGCGGATCGGGCAAAGGTGGTTGAAACTTACCATAATTGGCAGCAGGCAGGGTATGAAAATGCTTATGAGAATATACCAGAGTTTTGTTATTCTGCTGGATTTGACGAGATAAAAGAAAAGGGATTTACCCTTGTGCCAAGCAGATATATTGAGTTTGTGAATCGGGATGAAACTATTGATTTTGATACGAAGATGAGGACGCTTCAAAGCGAATTACGAGAGCTATTGATACAGGAGGAAAAGTCTAAAGCAGACCTTTTGGAAGTGTTTAAGGAGTTGGGGTATGAAATCGAGGTATGATATTTTGGGGAATCATATTCGTTTGATTGATACACGTAATATAGATAATACAACGAATAGAGTGATGGGAATTAATATTGTCAAATTTTTTATGCCTTCGGTTGCAAATGTGATTGGAACAGATTTGAGCAAATATAAACTGATAACCAAAGGAAAATTTGCTTGCAATCCTATGCATGTTGGTCGTGACGAAAGACTTCCGGTTGCATTGTATGAGGAAAAAGAACCTGCCCTTGTTTCTCCGGCGTATTTTATGTTTGAAATTATAGATAATACTATTCTAGATGAAAATTATCTAATGATGTGGTTTCGTAGGTCAGAATTTGACCGTATTTGCTGGTTGCACACAGATGGTAGTGTTAGAGGTGGAATCACTTGGGATGATATTTGCCGAATGGAGTTACCTGTTCCAGATATTAGCAAGCAGAGAGAGATTGTGAAAAGTTATAAAATAATATCTGATAGAATAGAGCTTAAACGGAAGATAAATGATAACTTAGCGAAACAGGTGTCTTCAATATACCAAGCATGGTTCGAGGATTTTATCCCTTTTGATGGTCTTTGTCCATGCTCATGGAATCAAGGCTCGCTGGCAGATGTTGCGATAATCACAAGTGGAAAACGGCCTCCAATGAAATCCACTGAAAAAACAGACATAGCTGCCATTCCTCTTGTTGGAGCAGCATCGGTAATGGGATTTACTACAGAGGCCAATCATACTGATAAAATTCTCGTTACTGGTCGTGTCGGAACGCATGGTGTGGTTCAACGATTCAATTCCCCATGTTGGACATCTGATAATACTCTAGTTATTACTAGCAATTTTTATGAGTACACATATCAGATCCTACAAAGAATCGATTACCATTCTATGAATCGGGGTTCTACTCAACCACTGATTACACAAAGCGATATAAATAAAGTAGCAATTCTTATTCCAGATCAGAAGGTTCTCAAAAGGTTCGAGACTCTTGCTGGACAGCTTATGGCTCAGTATGAAGTAAACCTGCTAGAAAATAGTAAACTCGCTGAATTAAGGGACTTTTTATTAACAAAACTTTTGTCTGATGAGTTTAATGTATCCAACATCGGTTACTAAGCCTAACTAAATTTTGATTGATATATCAATATGAATTTGCTATAATACTGTTATGGGTACTGTCATAACGGTAGGCGGTTAGTCCTTCAACAGAGAACTGTGATCTCTGATTACATAGGAACTGTAGAAAAATAACTGACACATCTTGACTTGTCTATTTCTCCGATTACGCATGTCAAAATCCTCGCCGTAGTCCGCTACGACTACGTTTTTTGACATACCTTCTCGAAGAAATATCCTACGCAATTTGTATCATTTATTTTCCTACAATTCCTAGAAATCTGCTTGCAGAAATTTCACTAAGGAGGACATTGCGTATGCTCACCATCGAAAGCTTCATTGCAGTCATTAGTTTATGTGCAACTTGTTTTAGTCTTGGCTATTCGATTGGTAAGGATAGTAGGACAAAAAAATAACCGCCCAAGCCTCGCAAACTTAGCGGTTATTTTAACACTATAAATGCGGATTAACCGTCTATCGACAGTGCCTTTTATAATGTTATATTATCACTGGTTTGCGAATATGTCAATATTGCGATTGACGAAGAACAGAATACATATAATTCGTTACAATTTGCACCCATGCCAGATTTCGTATTGATTTATGATGGTTTGGTGTCAATTGCAACAATTGATGCACACAA
>DEPD01000118.1:32894-52010 GCA_002358575.1 Lachnospiraceae bacterium UBA3401
AATTGCAACAATTGATGCACACAAAATGCCACAAAGCAGGCTCCGACACCATGCAGCAAGTGCAAGGTGTGAAAAGTAACAGAATATTGCGATAAAGATTTTTATAAAATGTAAATACAGGAGAAAAATGATATGTCATTTAACGAACACGCATTAGAACTATCTATCATAGAACTTTTACAAAATAAAGGCTACATTCATCAAACCGGCAGTGAATTGTTACGTGAAAAATCGGAAGTTCTGATAGTAGATGATTTAAAAGAATATTTGCGTACGCAATATGCTTCGGCTGCTCTGACAGAAAGCGAGATTGACAGCATTATTCTCTCTTTGCGCACTGTAGGCGGAACGTTATATGAAGCAAACAAAACAATTCTGTCCGTGATAATAGACGGATTTGTGTTCAATCGTGAGGATAGAGAAAAGAAAGATATATTTATTGAACTGATAAACTATAGAGAACCAAAAAAGAATATTTTTAAGATTGTAAATCAGTTAGAAATAGAAGGATACAATTATCAGCTTCGTATTCCTGATGGCATTATTTATGTGAATGGACTTCCTCTTGTAGTATTGGAATTTAAAACCGCAATACAGGAAAACACCACCATAATGGATGCATATACGCAGTTGACAGTCAGATATCAGAGAGATATTCCAGAAATTTTCAAATACAATGCATTCGTGGTTGTCAGTGATGGTGCAAACAGTAAGTATGGTTCTTTATTCACACCATATGAATTTTTCTATGCTTGGAGAAAGGTTCATGATAATGACAAGGAAATGGATGGCATCAATTCTTTGTTTACAATGATAGATGGTCTGTTTGCGCAGGACAGGCTTCTTGCAGTAGTAAAGAATTTTATCTACTTTCCTGATTCTACAGACAGCAATTTGAAAATAGTGTGCCGTTATCCGCAGTTTTTTGCAGCTAATAATCTGTATGAAAATGTGAAAGCACATATGAAGCCGAATGGCGATGGCAAGGGTGGTACATATTTTGGGACGACTGGATGCGGAAAAAGTTATACTATGCTGTTTCTTACTCGTATGATTATGAAAAGCAGTTATTTTAAAAGTCCTACCATTTTAATTATAACCGATAGAACTGACTTGGACGACCAACTTTCCAAACAATTTGTTGCGTCGAAACAATTTATTGGCGACAACAATATAATAAGCATAGAGTCAAGGGATAAGCTGCGCGAAGAATTACAGGGCAAGCCAAGCGGTGGGGTATATTTGACTACAATACAGAAGTTTACGGAAGACACACAACTTTTGACAGACAGATATAATGTGATTTGCATTTCAGATGAGGCACACCGTTCACAGATTAACCTTGATATGAAAGTAAAGGTTACAGATGATGGCGTAAATAAAACATATGGTTTTGCCAAGTATCTGCATGATTCTTTACCAAATGCAACTTATATTGGTTTTACTGGCACGCCGATTGATGCTACAGTGGAAGTGTTTGGAGATATTGTCGGACATCCATATACCATGACAGAGGCAGTGAAAGATGAAATTACAGTAAATCTTGTTTATGATGGACGGGCGGCAAAGGTAACATTGCGGAAGGACAAGCTGCACGAGATTGAAGAATATTATGATAAGTGTGCTAGTCTTGGAGCATCAGAAGAACAGATAGAGGAAAGTCAGAAAGCGGTAGCGCATTTAGCTACGATTCTTGGTGATCCAGACAGGCTCAAAGCAGTGGCAAAAGACTTTATATCACACTATGAAAAAAGAGTAGAAGAAGGTTCGACAGTTGCGGGCAAGGCAATGTTTGTATGTGCAGATAGATTGATAGCTTATGCATTTTATCTAAATTTGATAGAACTTCGTCCAGAATGGAAAGAAAAGAGGAAAGCGCCGGAGGGTGTGGAATTAACGGAGAAAGAGGAAAAGGAATTAAAACCGATAGAAAAGGTTTGTCTTGTCATGACTCGAAATAAAGATGATAAAAAAGAACTTTATGAGATGCTTGGCACGAAAGAACACAGAAAAGAGTTGGACAGGCAGTTTAAGAATGTAAAATCCAATTTTAAAATAGCGATTGTAGTAGATATGTGGTTGACAGGATTTGATGTGCCATGTCTTGATACGATTTATATTGATAAACCAATTCAGCAGCATACACTGATACAGACAATTTCCAGAGTCAATCGTGTTTATGAGGGCAAGGACAGAGGATTGATTGTCGACTATATTGGCATCAAGAAAAACATGAATGTTGCGCTTCGCAAATATACAAATTTTGAGAAAGAGGAACTCGATGACGTTTGTCAGGCAGTGACGATTGTTTTGGATCAGCTTGAAGTGTTAGACCAGATGTTTCATAATTTTAATGCAAAGGATTACTATGTGGGAAGCCCAGTTGAACAGTTAAATTGCCTGAACAGAGCAGTTGAGTATGTGCAGTTGACGCAGGATTTGGAAGTTCGATTTATGGCAGCAGTGAAGAAGATGAAGCAGGCATTTAGCCTGTGCAGTTCCAGTGAGCAGTTTACCAGTGCAGATATTGAGAAAGTGCATTTTTATCAGGCGGTGCGTTCGATACTGTTTAAGCTGACGAAAGGCGATGCACCAGATACTTCTCAAATGAATGCCAAAGTTCGCAAGTTGTTGGATGAAGCAATACAGTCTGATGGCATTGAGGAATTATTTGAGACGGGAAAACACATAAATATTGATATTTTTAGTGATGAATATATGGCACGAATTGAAAAGATTCCTATGCCTAATACAAAGATTAAAGCATTGCAGAGACTACTGTCCTATGCAATTGAAGAGTTTAAAAAAGTAAATAAAATCAAAAGTATTGAATTTGCCGACAGAATGAAGGCGGTTGTTGAAATCTATAATAATCGAAGGAAAGATGAAGCATTTGCAAATGAGGTTCTTGATGATGTGGCAAATCAGCTTGCGGATTTAATACAGGAATTGAAAACGGAAAGAAATTCGTTTAAAAACATAGGCATTGATTATGAGGAAAAAGCCTTCTATGATATTTTGTTTGCAGTATCGAAGAAGTATGAATTTGAATATCCGAATGATAAAATGATTGTATTGTCAAAAGAGATTCGGGTAGTTGTGGATGATAAGGCGAAATATACAGATTGGTCTACCAGAGAAGATATTAAAGCAAATTTGCAGGTGGATTTGATTATTTTGCTTGATAAATACGGCTATCCGCCAGTTACGATAGATGATGTTTATAAAGAAGTGTTGGAACAGGCGGAGAATTTTAAGAAATATGCAAAATAGAGTTCAATTTCTTAAATGAATCTTTGCTATATAATGAGGGCAATTGTGAGGAATAAGTGAATATATAGCATGAAAGGCAATGATAGGTATTTATAGTTATTTATAAGGATTTTTGAAATAAAAGCAATATATTTTAAAATAATAGCGCACAAGAGAAATATTTTTTTGTGCGTTATTTTTTTATGCACACGGACGCGGAAAGGAAATATGCAGCGAAAGCTGCCCGCGTCCGGCGCGCGAGTAGGGGAAGTAACCTTCTCCTGCTCGATTGTGCACGTTGATGCAGAGAAACTATGCCATTACATGGTATATCAGCGAATGCAAACAAATATTCGGAATATTATTAAAAGTAAAATTTTTCTGAAAATTGTTGAAATAAAAGTTGACAAACTGCTAGAACACTGTTAATATAAAAACATAAACTTTTGAAACAACAGAAAAATGAAAAATAACACTTTCAAATCAAAAGTAGTAGTTGAAGAAGTTGTAAAAAATGGTACAATGAAAGGAGGAACACAGTATGAAGCTGAGAAACGAAAAGACATAGATTTATGGGAGGTAGTAATATGGATGCAATGGAGCAGCGCAGGAACATGATTGTAGAGCTGGTGAATCAGAACGGGAATATTAGTTTTGCTCAGCTAAAGAAGAAGATTCCCCAGATATCTGAGATGACACTGCGCACAGATTTAAAGGCTCTTGATGAGGCGAAACGAATTGTGCGGGTGCACGGTGGTGCGAAGTCCGTGGATGTTGTCATTGGAACAGATGATATGTTGAGTAGACGACAAGTGCGAAACATCGAGGCAAAGCAGTTCATTACGCAGAAGGCGTTGGAGTTTTTGCGGAAGGATACAACGATTTTTCTGGATTCTGGCAGTACAACAACAATGCTCGCTGCCAACATTCCAGACCAGTCCAGCTTGATTTACACCAATTCCCTGACATGCGCGATGGAGCTTGGAAGGCTGACAAAGCCAAGTGTACATGTGCTCGGCGGCAAGATGAACCAGTACAGTATGAGCGTGTGTGGGATACATACGATTCAGGAGGTACAGCGAATTAATTTTGACCAGGCGTTTATGGGCGTTACCAGCTATTGTGATCAGACAGGATTTAACTGTGGCGTGGATGAGGAGGCTGTGTTGAAAAAGACTGTTATGCGTCAGGCAGAACAGGTGATTGTGCTGATGGATTCCTCTAAGATAGGGGTAAAGAATACGTATTGTTTCTGTGAATTGAGTGATGTGGACATTATTATTTCAGATGACAATCTTCCAGAGGAATTTCTTGAGGATTGTAGAAGACGTGGAGTGCAAGTTGTCTAAGCCAAATCAGGAGACGAACCCAGTACAGTTAAATGAGGTTTGATATGAAAAATGGTGTTCAACGTTTTGGCAAATTTCTCTCGGCAATGATTATGCCGAACATTGGTGCGTTAATTGCGTTTGGATTCCTCGCAGCGTTTTTTAACGGAAGCGGGTGGATTCCTCACGAGGGATTTGCAACAATATTTTCAGCAATTTTAGTTTATTTGATTCCGATTCTGATCGCCTCGACGGGCGGGAAGCTAATCGGAGAGGAGCGAGGCAGTATTGTCGGCGCGATTGCGGTTGTCGGTGCAATTATGAGCGACCCGAATACGACAATGCTGATGGCGGCAATGATGATAGGACCATTGTCAGGCTTCTGTATCAAAAAGTTTGACAAAGCTATGGAAGGACATATGCCAGCCGGCTTTGAGATGTTAATCAATAATTTCTCCGTTGGTATTATTGGCATGATTCTTTCCATGGTGAGCTATCTTGTTATTGGCCCACTGATGAACCTGATTTTGGCAGTGTTGACAGCGGGGGTCAATGTCCTGGTGGAGCATAGTATGCTGCCGTTAATTGCGGTGTTTATTGAACCGGCAAAGGTACTGTTTCTAAACAATGCGATCAATCATGGTATCTTTACGCCGATTGCCACAGCGCAGGCAGCAGAGACAGGCAAGTCCATCATGTATATGTTGGAGGCAAACCCAGGACCTGGACTTGGTGTACTGTTGGCATACATGTTCTTCTGTGAGGACAAAAAGACAAAGCAGTCAGCGCCAGGAGCAGTTATCATTCACTTGCTGGGCGGTATTCACGAGATTTATTTTCCTTATATATTGATGAATCCACTGGTCATTATTGCGCCGATTATCGGCAATATCGCAGCAATTTTCTGGTATAATATGACTGGAGCTGGGCTGGTTGGACCGGCATCGCCAGGTTCGCTTATCGCATATCTAATGATGGCGTCGCGGGACAGCATGATTTCTGTCATTGTGGGTGTTGTGATTGCAACGGCAGTATCATTTGGCATTGCATCTGTGATAATTCGCATGTCTAAGGGAAAGAGCCTTGAGGAAGCGCAGGCGGAAGTGGCGGACAGAAAAGCAGAGGCGAAAGGGATTTCTGGTAATGAAGTCAAAAAAGCGGAAGGAGTCAAGAAAGTTGTATTTGCATGTGATGCAGGAATGGGTTCATCCGCGATGGGAGCGACAAAGTTTCGCAATCGAATCAAAGCACAGCGCCCGGATTTGACGGTGATCAATACATCGGTGGACAATATTCCGGCGGACTGTGATATTGCGGTGGTTCAGATTACATTGGTGGAACGTGCGAGAAAGTCTGTTCCGCAGGCACAGATTGTGACACTGAACAACTTTTTGGCGGACCCGGCACTTGATTCATTATATGAACAATTAACGCAAAAACAGGAAAAGGCGACAGGATTACAAGAGGAAGTTGCCGCAGAACCCTTGCCAATACAGACAGAAAATGCAGAAAAACAAATTTTAGTGAAGGGCGGTGTAAAATTAAATCTTCCACCCGTCTCAAAGGAACAGGCAATACAGGCAGCAGGAGAACTTTTAGAAAGACTAGGATATGTTGACAAAACTTATGTTGATGCGATGCAAGAACGCGAAAAGCTAGTGTCTACCTATATGGGTATGGGTGTGGCGATTCCGCATGGTACTTCGCAGGCAAAGGACACAGTAAAAAAGACTGGCATTGTTTTAATGCAGTACCCAGAAGGCGTTGATTTTGGTGATGAGAAGGCGCAGTTGGTATTTGGCATCGCAGGCATTGGAGACGAGCATTTGGATTTATTGAGTAAAATCTGTGAGATGCTAGAGGATGAGGAAATTTTGGAGACATTAAAGACAACAGATAATATAGAGTGGATATTGGAACGTTTGAATTAGGAGCTGTTAAGAAAGAACTTGGTGATTATTAACAGTTCTTTAGAAGGAGGAAGGCATAAAATGAAAGTGAAAGGCGTTAGACTACATGGAGCACATGATATCCGACTGGAAGAGTTTGAACTTCCAGAGATTCAGAATGACGAGATACTGGTTAAAGTTGTGAGTGACAGTATCTGCATGTCAACATGGAAAATGGTGCAGGCAGGCAAGGACCACAAGCGTGTGCCAGAGAATGTGGCGGAGCACCCAGTTATTATTGGACATGAGTTTACAGGCGATATTGTCAAAGTTGGCAGCAAGTGGAAAGACCAGTTTCATGAGGGAAAGAAATTTGCACAACAGCCCGCAATTCCGGGGCAGATGGAATCTCCAGGGTATTCCTATGAATTTTTCGGTGGGGCGGCGACCTACTGCATTTTCCCGAATGATGTTATCGAGAAGGGGTGTATCTGGGAGTATGATGGGGACAGCTATTTTGAGGCATCGCTCGGTGAGCCGATGAGTTGCTGCATTGGTGGATATCACAGCAACTATCACACAGAACATCTCTCTTATGAGCACAAGATGGGAACGCTTGCTGGCGGTAATATCTTGATTCTCGGCGGATGCGGACCAATGGGACTCGGTGCTATCAGCTATGGTCTTGCATTTGAAAATAAGCCCAAAAGAATCGTTGTAACCGATATTAATGACGCTAAAATTGCGCGCGCTAAGGAAGTGATTTCAGAGGAAGAAGCAAAGGAAAAAGGGGTTGAGCTGCACTATGTCAACACAGCAGGAATGGAGGACCCCGCCGCAGAGCTTCGCGCCATCACAGAAGGTGTTGGATATAGTGATGTTTTTGTATATGCACCGGTGAAAAGTATTGCGGAGATGGGTGATAAGCTTCTTGCGGTGGATGGCTGCCTAAACTTTTTTGCAGGACCTACAGACACACAGTTTTCAGCAAATATGAACCTCTACAATTGTCACTATGCACGAACGAAAATTATGGGATCGACAGGCGGAAACACGGACGATATGAAAGAGGCTATTGCAAAGTCAGCAGCGGGAGAAATCAATTCGGCAGTGATGGTGACACATGTCGGAGGCATTGACTCTATTGTCGATACCACAAATAATCTGCCCAATATACCAGGCGGCAAGAAACTTGCCTATGTTCAGTTTAATATGCCAATGACAGCAATTGAGGATTTTGGCAAATTGGGAGAAAAGGACCCATTTTTCAAGGAACTGGATGCGTGCTGTAAGCGCAACAAAGGGCTGTGGTCAAAAGAGGCAGAGGATATGCTGTTTGAACATTTTGGAGGGACACAGGCATGATATACACTGTAACATTTAACCCATCTCTGGATTATATTGTATCTATGGATAGTTTCGAGATGGGCAGAACCAACCGCACTATCGGGGAGCAGATGTTCCCCGGTGGCAAGGGAATTAATGTATCTATTGTTCTGAATAACTTAGGGATAAAAAATACGGCTCTTGGTTTTACAGCGGGGTTTACAGGGGACCAGATAGAGTGCGAAGTGCGTAAAATGGGGCTGCTCACAGATTTTATTCATTTGGATAAGGGGCTTTCCCGCATCAATGTCAAGTTGAAGGATTATGACGGAACGGAGATAAACGGCATGGGACCGGATATTGGACAGATTGATGTGAATGATCTGTATGCGAAGCTAGATCGGCTTGTAGCGGATGATATTTTGGTATTGGCGGGCAGTATTCCAAATAGCTTGCCAGATTCCATTTATAGTGACATTCTTGCGCGGCTTCAGAAAAAAGGTGTTTTGTTTGTGGTGGACGCGACAAAGGATCTGCTTTTAAATGTCTTACAATATCAACCATTTTTAATAAAACCGAACAATCATGAGCTGGGAGAAATCTTTCAGGTGACATTGAACACAAGGGAGGAAGTTGTTCCCTATGCGAAGAAGCTTCAGGAAAAAGGTGCGCGCAATGTGCTGGTGTCTATGGCGGGACAAGGAGCAGTTCTTGTAGATGCACTGGGCGCAGTACATATGCTTGCAGCACCGGAGGGAAAGCTTGTCAATGCAGTGGGCGCAGGGGATTCTATGGTTGCAGGATTTCTGGCGGGCTGGACGGAGAAAAAAGACTATGCGTATGCATTTCGGATGGGAATTTCTGCTGGCAGTGCAAGCGCTTTCTCCGAGCTGCTGGCGACAAGGCAGGAAATAGAGCATGTGTTAGCAAAACTTAAAGATTAATGGAACTAAGAACCTTGGAACAAAGGATTTAGAATAAGGGACTTACAATTAAGAAATTAAATATTTAGAGATTAAAAAAATTAGATTAAGAAAGGAATTCACTATGAAAGAATTTACATATGTCATTACAGATAAAGAGGGTATTCATGCACGTCCAGCAGGCGAGTTGGTAAAGTTGGCAAAGAGCTATGCATCGTCAGTAGCCGTCATAAAAGAGGGAAAGAAAGCAGATGCAAAGAAAGTTTTTGGGCTTATGGGGCTTGGTGTCAAACAAGGTATGGAAATTACAGTACAGGTGGAAGGCGAGGATGAGGATACAGCGGCAGCAGCTTTGGAGACATTTTTAAAGGATAATCTATAGGAGAACTATATGGCAGAGGAATTATTGGGAAAAAAGTTTTCGGGCAAAACAGTATACAATGGTATCACAATGGGCAAAGTGTTGGTTCTGCGCAAAGATCAAGAACGGATTAGAAGGACAAGAGTCGAAAATCCAGAACAGGAGATTGAACGGGTTGAGGGCGCTGTTGATGTGTCAAAACAGCAGCTTGCCATGCTCTATGACAAGGCTGTAAAAGAAGTTGGCGAGTCCAGCGCTGCCATATTTGAAGTGCATCAAATGATGCTTGAAGATGAAGATTATCTGGATGCTATTTATCATGTAATACGGACGGAAATGGTGAATGCAGAGTATGCGGTGGCAGTCACAGGGGATAATTTCGCCGGAATGTTTGCTGGAATGGATGATGATTATATGCAGGCGCGCGCGGCGGATGTCAAGGATATTTCTGCGCGGCTGGTGCGAAACCTGTCAGGGCAAGGCAATGTGGATTTTTCCACAATGGAACCATCTATTATAGTGGCGGAGGATCTAAGTCCGAGCGAGACAGTACAGATGGACAAAAAGAAAATATTGGCGTTTGTGACAGTGCATGGTTCTACCAATTCTCACACAGCGATTCTTGCCCGCATGATGAGCATTCCGGCATTGATTGGAGTGCCAATGGATTTGAATGAGATTCAGACAGGGATGACTGCTGTTGTTGATGGGGCAGCAGGTGAGGTCATCTTTGCGCCAACGGAGGTTCAGTGCAGCGAGGCGGCGCAAAAAATTGCAGACGAACAGGAAAAATTGCGTCTACTGCAAGAACTGAAGGGTAAGAAAAATGAGACGAGCGATGGCAGGACAATCAATATCTATGCAAATATTGGCAGTGTCAGTGATGTTGGATATGTGCTGGAGAATGATGCTGGCGGAATTGGACTTTTCCGCAGTGAATTTTTGTATCTGGGGCGCGATAATTTTCCGTCAGAAGAGGAACAGTTTCAGGCATATAAACAGGTTGTACAGACAATGGGAAAGAAGAAGGTCATTATCAGAACGCTTGACATCGGCGCGGATAAGCAGGCAGATTATTTCGAGCTTGGCAAGGAGGACAATCCAGCGCTTGGGTACAGAGCTATCCGTATTTGCTTGAAACAGCCTGAGATTTTCAAGACGCAGTTGCGTGCGCTTTTGCGTGCGGCGGCATACGGTAATCTTTCTATTATGTATCCGATGATTATTTCTGTCGAGGAAGTAAAACAGATTTATGCTATTGTGGATGAAGTGGAAGAAGAGCTAAAACAAGCGCAGATTCCATATCGTATACCAGAGCAAGGTATTATGATTGAGACTCCGGCGGCAGTGATGGTCAGTGATGAACTTGCTGCGTTGGTGGATTTCTTTAGTATCGGTACAAATGACTTGACGCAGTATACACTTGCAATTGACCGACAGAATCAGCGATTGGAGGATTTTTACAATCCGCACCACAAAGCGATTCTGCGCATGATACAAATGGTGGTGGACAATGCGCACAAATGTGGAAAATGGGCAGGAATCTGCGGTGAACTTGGCGCGGATACACAGCTTACGGAAATGTTTGTAAATATGGGAGTGGATGAATTGTCCGTTGCGCCGCCCATGGTATTAAAAGTGCGGGAAAAGGTACGGGCAATGTAACGACTATGGTATAAAATAACAAAAAACGGGCTTTCTTGGAAAAATGAACTATACAAAATGTGCAAATTAGAGATTTTTTCAAGAAAGTCTTGATTTTTTGTCTGAGATATATTATTGTATAAAAAGCAAAAGGAATCAGACACTAAGATTTAAATTTAAATTATGATATCGCGAACGAAGGTGTTCCAAAAAAGAAATATCTCTTTTTTTGGAACTTTTTTACTTATAGAGGCGGGCGTTATTTCATACGAAATATGCGTTATAGAGCATAACTGGCGGGAAGGATATCATGAAGCATAGAAAGCGAGGAAATCAATATGAGCGAAGCATTAAATGTGGAAAAAATCTTTGGTGAGAAAGTCTTTACCGTTGAGAAGATGAAAGAGAGACTTACCAGAAAAGTTTTTCTGGAAGTAAAGCGAGTTATGGACTATGGCGGAGAGCTTTCCATGACAACAGCAGAGGTTGTGGCAAAGGCAATGAAGGATTGGGCTGTGGAGAATGGTGCGACACATTATACACACTGGTTTCAGCCCCTGACAGGTATTACAGCAGAAAAACATGATTCGTTTGTATCACACCCTGATACAGAGGGCAGGATGCTGATGGAGTTTTCTGGAAAAGAGTTAATTAAGGGCGAGCCGGATGCTTCCTCGTTTCCGTCAGGCGGACTTCGCGCAACGTTTGAGGCGAGAGGATACACAGCGTGGGATATTACTTCCCCGGCATTTTTGAAGGAATCTGGCTGTGGTGTGATTCTCTGTATCCCGACAGCGTTCTGTTCTTATACGGGGGAAGCACTTGATAAGAAAACACCGCTTTTGCGTTCTATGGAGGCGTTGAGTGAGCAGGCGCTTCGCATTGTAAAATTGTTTGGCAACAAGGAAGCGACAAAAGTTACAGCATCAGTGGGACCAGAGCAGGAGTATTTTTTAGTTGACAAGGACCTTTATTTACAGAGAAAGGATTTAATGTTCGCAGGACGCACACTGTTTGGGGCACCGGCTCCAAAAGGGCAGGAAATGGAGGATCATTATTTTGGTGTTATCAAGGAGCGTGTCGGGGCATATATGAAGGACTTGAATGAGGAGCTCTGGAAGCTTGGTGTCACAGCAAAAACGCAGCACAATGAGGTTGCGCCTGCGCAGCATGAGTTAGCGCCAATCTATGAGACAGCAAATATTGCAGTTGACCACAATCAGCTTGTGATGGAGGCGATGAAACGCGTCGCTTACAAGCATAATTTGAGATGTTTACTTCATGAGAAGCCTTATGCGGGCGTGAATGGTTCTGGTAAGCACAACAATTGGTCTATCACGACAGACAACGGAGAGAATCTGCTAGATCCGGGCGATACACCAAATAAAAATATTCAGTTTCTATTAGTGCTTGCCTGTATTTTGCGGGCAGTGGATCGCCACGGTGATTTGCTGCGCCAGTCGGCGTCCGATGTGGGAAATGATCACAGACTTGGAGCGAATGAGGCGCCGCCAGCAATTATCTCTGTTTTTCTTGGAGACCAGCTTGAGGACGTTGTGCGTCAGCTTGTGGAGACAGGAGATGCAGCGAAGGTAAAACAGGGTGGAAAGCTAGAGACAGGTGTGTCTACGCTTCCTGATTTTGAGAAAGATGCGACGGATAGAAACAGAACATCACCGTTTGCGTTTACAGGTAATAAATTTGAGTTTCGTATGGTTGGTTCAGCGGACTCTATTGCCAGCCCGAATACAACTTTGAATGCAATTGTCGCAGAAGCATTTTGTGAGGCGGCTGACAGATTGGAGAAAGCCGAAGATTTTGACTTAGAAGTACATGATATTATCAAAGAATATATGACCAAGCATCAGAGAATTATTTTCAATGGCGATGGATATTCCGATGAGTGGGTTGCGGAGGCAGAACGGCGTGGACTTCCTAATATTAAGTCTATGATTGAGGCAGCTTCTACGATCACGACAGACAAGGCAGTTGCATTGTTTGAAAAATTTGGTATTTTTACAAAAGTAGAGCTGGAATCACGCGAGGAGATTATCTATGAGACATACGCCAAGACAATTAATATTGAGGCTCTCACAATGATTGATATGGCAGGTAAAGATATTATTCCGGCGGTTGCTTCCTATGCGGGAGATCTTGCAAATACAGTGATTGCGGTTAAGGAGGCTGGTGCTTCAGCACAGGCGCAGACAGAGATGCTTACAGAAGTGGATAGTCTTCTTTCGGAGGCGAAGAAGGCGCTTAATATATTGAAAGATGTGGAGGCGAAAGCATCCGCAATCTCTGACGCAAAGGAGCAGGCATTCTATTACAAGGATACTGTTAAGGAGGCAATGCAAGCACTCCGCACACCAATCGATCAGCTTGAAATGATTGTGGATAGTACAGTTTGGCCGATACCTACATATGGAGAATTGATGTTTGAAGTATAAAATAATCGAGTAGGGAAGATTTATCTTCCCTGCTCGATTTAATGTGGTCCAGAATGTTCACTGCTTGTGAAATATTGAGCATATCATCTTTCCAGAGCATTTCATTTTCCTCCATGTGGTATGCGCTGCTGTTCCCCTCCTCAAAGCAGTACTTGCGTATTCTTGAACCATAAAAAATGCAGCTTACCAATTCAAAAAAGCAGCTTACTGCTAAATCATTGCAGAGAGCTGCTTTTTTTCGTATGATGTACACGGACGCGGGAGGAAAGAAGTTGCGTACATGACAGGAGTTTGACACAATGAGTTGGAGAGAAGGAGAGGGTTAAATGGAACCAGTTATTCAAGTAAAAGATTTAAAGAAATATTTTGGTGATGTGAAGGCGGTGGACGGTATCAGTTTTCAGGTAGAGCAAGGCGAGTTGTTTGGATTCTTGGGGATTAATGGTGCGGGCAAATCCACAACTATCAACATGCTCTGCACGCTGTATCCGCCAACAGCGGGGGAGGTTAAAATCTGTGGTTTTTTGGTGGGGAGAGACGACGAGGAGATCCGAAAGCGAATTGGGGTAGTCTATCAAAATAATTGCTTGGATGATAAACTCACAGTCAAGGAGAATTTGCTGCTTCGGGGGAGTTTGTATGAGAAGGACAGGCGAAAGTTGACAGCGAATATTGAAAGAATTTGTAGTGTCTTGGATTTGGAGGAGGTATATAACAGAAGATTTTCCAATCTGTCCGGCGGGCAGAAGAGGCGGTGCGAGATTGCGCGGGCGCTAATTAATGCGCCGCAAATTATGTTTTTAGATGAACCGACAACAGGGCTTGATCCTGCTACAAGAAAAAAGGTCTGGGAATCGTTGGAGAAGCTGCGGCGGGAGGAGAACATGACAATTTTCTTGACAACACATTATATGGAGGAGGCAGCGCGGGCGTCGCATATTGCTATTATGGATGCTGGACACTTAAAGGAGTACGGGACACCTTTTTCATTGAAGGAAAAGTATGCGAAAGATAAGCTTAGACTATATTCAAGTTCGCCAGAGTTGGAAGAACACCTTGATAGATTACAGACAATATACAAAAAGAAGCAGGATTATTTTGTGATACCTGTTTTGGAGAGTATGTCAGCCCTGCCAATACTAGAAAGTGTGCGGGGGATGATAGATGGTTTTGAGATGGTTCAGGGATCAATGGATGATGTCTTTTTGAATGTAACAGGGAAAACATTGGAGGGGTAAAAATGAGAACAGTATTTTGTTTGTCAAAGAGAAATATAAAAATGTATTTGAGGGATAGGGTGTCGGTGTTCTTCTCCATTTTATCAATGCTGATTGTGCTGGCGCTAATGGTTATTTTTCTGGGAAATATGAACAGTGATAATGTGGTGGAGGCACTTGCACAGTTTGGTGGTGTGCGCGACACAGCCGCGGATGAGAAAAATGCGGCATATTTGATACAAATGTGGACACTTGCCGGGATTTTGGAAGTGAATGCGGTCACTATCACACTGACAGTTATCGGAATTATGGTGCAAGATGAGGCGAAAGGCAGATTAGCGAGCTTTTATATGGCGCCTGTCAAGCGGATTCAGATTGCGCTAGGGTATATCCTTGCGTCATGGATTGTCGGAACAGTGATGTGTGCGTTGACATTGGCAGTTGGGGAAGTCTACATGGCAGTGTGTGGGTATCCATTTCTTCCTGTTACAGATTGGATACAGCTATTGGGAATGATCGCAGTCAATACATTGGTCTATGCGTCACTTTCGTATTTGTTAGCGTTGTTTATCCATAGTGAGAGTGCATGGAGCAGTATTTTTACAATTATAGGGACGCTTGTCGGTTTTGTAGGCGCAATATATTTGCCAATGTCTATGCTGCCAGAAGGTGTTGGAAAGGTCTTGAAATGTCTGCCAGTATTGCATGGCGCAGCAATGATGCGGACAGTCTGCACAGAGGATGCCATTGCAAAGACATTTGATGGTCTTCCAGCGATAGCAGGCGAGACATTTCGGGAACAGATGGGGGTGTCTGTCTTGATAGAAAAAAATGGTGTTTCCACAGAAGTATCAATGCAATCGCAGCTTTTTTTTCTGATGATATGTGCTATAATAGCAATAGTGGTGTCGGCGTTAATAAGTAGACGCCGCAGGTTGCAAGACCGCTAAGAATGGACAGATAATAGGGGATAAAGATGAAAATTACGATTATAGAGCCAAAAGATGAAGAAGAGGATGAGATTATCATTCGCTGTCGTCATCTGGACAGACGACTAATGAAGTTGATTTATTCCATAAAGGCAGGGGAGGATAAAATAACAGCCTTGCACAATGGGAATTATTTTCAGGTGTCTCCAGAGGAAATTTATTATTTTGAGGCGGTGGACAATAAGGTTTTCTTGTATTTGGAAAAAGAAGTTTATGAGACGCGGCGCAAGCTCTATGAGTTGGAGGAACTTTTTCAAGGCACAGATTTTTTCCGTGCGTCAAAGTCTTGTATTGTCAATCTTGCGAAGGTGAAAAGTTTAAGTCCGGCTTTTCATGGGCGTTTTGAGGCACTGATGAAAAATGGCGAGCGGGTGATTATCTCAAGGCAATATGTGCCAATATTAAAAGAAAAGCTTGGGCTGTGAGGAGGTGTATTGTGTTGAGAAGACTAAGGGATATGCTGTTTGTCTATATGTGTGTGACTACATGTGTGCTATTTGTGACAGCATTATACATTACCATATTTTGGCCGCAAGTGACGCTTGGCGTGGAGATTTTATGGCAGATATTGTCTGTGTCCTTTCTTTGCAGTGTCGCAAATTCCATTTATCCGCAGCGTGAGGTCAGCAAGAAAACGCTGCTGTTTCTCTATATTTTACGCTATGTGATAACAAATGGGATTGTGTTGGGGTGCGGTATCTGGTTTGGATGGTTTTACGCAAATGATCTGCCAATGGTGTGGGCAATGCTCTTTTCTATCGCGGTGATTTTTGTGCTTGTCTCTGTGGCTGCATGGAGAAGGGGAAAGCAGCAGGCGGCGCTAATGAATGAACGGCTACAGGTGTATCAACAGAGGGAGGAAAAAGTATGACCCTTTACTGTGAATAGGATATTGGTACAACTCATATTGTTTCATTTAATTCTGCTGCAACGCTTCCCAAAAGCTCCCAAGCGGCGTCGCGTTCCCGTTTTTGTTCGGTATTTAGTTGTTCATATGAACACAGCATAGGATGCTGCCTATTAAAATCGTTTCGTGCGGGACCGTAAGTCCAGTTGTAATAAGTGTAAAAACGTAGCCAGCGGGTGTGGTCCAGTCTGCGATATGTATCAAGTACAGTTGCAGATTTTTTGGTCTCACAGTATTTTTGATATGCTTTCTGCGTAATTTCGGGTGTCAGTTCCGTGATGCTCTCATCTTGCATAAGAACACGTATTTTCATAAGAATGTGGTCGGCGGCGGTTATCTTGGATTCCCGGTGAAAGGAGTCGAGTTCTTCCCATGTCTTGGTGGGATACGAGACAGATTTGCAAAATATCTCGTTGATAATAACAGCAGCTCTGTTTAATGAAGTCCGCATAATCTGGTTTGGCGTGTAGATTTCTTCATTTGTTCCAAAATAGGTCACGCCAGGCGTTTTTCGATTGCTGTGCAGGTGGATGGCTCCGCGGATTTGATAGTAACTGTTCAGCCGCCAGTAAATATTCCACCCTTCTGGCTCATCATCAGGACAGATAATAATGCGATCAGCCTGCGCTAGAATCGTATGGTTTAATTCCCACAGTTCCTTGTGAAAAATAAGGGAATCTGTCGTCTCAGACGTTTCGTTCAGGGAAAACGTTTCGTGCAGATGATTGTGCGTGGCAAGAAACCCTTCCGCGTCACCAAATATGTGATATGCTATATGCTGGTCTACAGAGAGAATGTTGGTTAAAATCGCGCGCTTGAGTATGCAGCGTCCATAGTTTTCAAAACCAATAATAACAATTGTCTTTTCGGTGCTGCACAGTGGTTTGGAGTGCCAATATTGTCTGGCACAGCAGTCGTAGCTGTGGAAAAAATTAATATTTCCCGAGAGATGATCCTGCCCGTTAGTGGTGCGGGCGTACACTTCCACTGGTAATGTGTGTAAGTCCACCGCGTGTGCGTTGATTCCAATGTCATTTTCCTTCATTAGAAAAATTTTGCATTTAGGGCCAATATTTTTCTTGTGCGCTACAATTCTGGCGGGTGAAGCATTGATAAACAGGCATGGAAAGTCTGGGGATTCGGTCTGCTCATCTGTTTTTTCTCCAAAAATAATAACGGTGTCAGGCTCTTCGCGATGGATGTTTGCAGCGAGTGTGATGGATTCCACACTGCAGTCTGCAAAGTAGTACCAGTTTTTCTTTCGCTGAAAACTGAGAAGAAAGAGCGGCAGTCCTTCGCTGGTGACAAAGGAAACGGCAGCGCCAAACAGCGTCATCATAATACCCGCGGACATTAACAGGAAAATGACACCTACTGCTTTTCCTAAAGGCGTCACTGGTGTCAAGTCGCCGTAACCGACTGTAGTCAGCGTAACTAGCGAGTACCAAAATGCATCTTTGAAAGACCGAATTGTTGCCGTGCTGTCACCATGCTCCGACAGACATAGAATGGCAAGCAAACCGATATAGATTGTGAGCAGGAAAATCGTCATGCACAGATAGATTTTATGCTTTCTCTTCATAGGCTTGGCTCCTGTTAGGTGCAGGCCCACTGAGCAAGAACTCGAGAAAAGTCGCACTTTTCTAAATCTTGTGGGCGGATAAGGAAATTCAATGTCCCACCGTTTAGGTTAATATCCATATTATCAATATCTCCAGCTGGGAAAGTAAAATTATCGTCATCTAACTGAAATAGCAAAATATCCCACTCCTCAAGTGGTTTGCCACACTCTTCGCTGTACAGTCGTGGATCATCTTGGTAATAACGGGGGTAGCCGCCTACTTTACACCCGCCAATTGTAATTTGGTGGTAAATTTTATTTAAGGCATCTTGTTCCTCGGGCGTTTTATTACGCAGAGCATAGGGCATATATTTTTCTGGAGATGCATCTGGCAGGCGTTTGGTTAGGGCAGCAGCAAAAAGAGTGTCAAAGAGATAGTTTTCATGATTGACCACTTCCTGCTCTATAGGAAGGAACGTCATTTTTAGCGGTCTGTCTGGAGTACGCCACAAATCAGAAGCATCTTCCCATTGTTCAGGCATTTTTGCACGGCATTCCTCCTCTGTGACAGTCTCGTCCACAGAAGGATAGTAGAATGTTCGCCAAGGTCCTTGCACGGTCCCGTCTTGATCGCTGTAAAGACCAAATCCACCGTCATAATCAAAATCTGACAGAAAAAATTGTAAGATACCTTTGCTTGGAAATCCTTCCATAGGTGGCATCTGGGCAAAATTAATCTGGGCGCACAGCCAGAGCAATTGACCATCATTTCCGATTGGATACGCCTCGTTGTGGGGCAGATAAGGGATACCGCCTAAATGACTGTCTGTGATGCAAAAAGTCTCCTGACTTAAATGCAAACGACAGACAGGCCGTCTGCTTGTCTCCTGAATTTCATTTACTATTTCTTGACAGCATTTAATTTTTTCCAGATTTGTCTGTTCTGTTGCGTTTTGCATAACAATTTCTCCTATTCTTTGCACTTAATTTTGCAGCAGATTTTCCGATATACGTGTATAAATTTTCAATGAATTAGTATAAAAAAGTTCTAACTGTGCGATTAGAAAATTTTAACAATATATATTTTATTATAGCACACAAAAAATTAGGAGACAATGAAATAAATTGTGGAATTATTTTTACAAAAAGGCTTGACTCTCACGTTATGTCATAGTTTATCATTAGGACAGTCACTTTATAAACAGAAAAATTTGTTACAATTCAGTCTCAGGACTTTGCATTTACTGCCAAGTCCGTGAAATAACGTAG
>DEPD01000118.1:52352-96870 GCA_002358575.1 Lachnospiraceae bacterium UBA3401
ACGAAGTGGTTTTGCATGGCTTGACACTTGTAACAGGAAGCCGGGGGCTGAACTGTTACAAAAATTTAGAAAGGTGATTGAAAAAATGTTGACAGTTAATGAAGTGAGTAAACGAACAGGGGTAAGTGTTCGCTCGTTACATCACTATGATGCAATCGGTTTACTAAAGCCTGCAAAAGTGACTAAGGCAGGCTATCGCTTGTATGGGGATAACGAGCTAATGCGGCTGCAAAATATTCTGTTGTTTCGAGAGTTACAGTTCCCATTAAAAGAGATAAAAAAGATTCTTGACAGTTCTGATTTTGATCAAAGGGAGGCGCTTGCGCAGCAGATTCAACTCTTGGAGCTGCAATTGAAACATACACAAAGACTGATTTCGTTTGCGCATGAAATTCAAAAAAAAGGAGTGGAATCAATGAGAGAGACAGATTTTAAGGCATTTGATAAGAGTGCAATTGCGGAGTATGAAAAGGAGGTTCGTGAGCGCTGGGGTGCAACCACAACCTGTGCAGAGTATGAGCAGAAAGCAAAAAACAGGACGGACGAGGAGCAAGAGGAAATTGGTAGCCAACTAATGGCGCAGCTTGCCGAGATTGGAAAGCTAAAATCCTGTGCGCCTGCGGATCAGGCAGTACAGGAAAAAATTGCTGCAATTCAGCAGTTTATCACAGATAATTACTATCACTGTACGGATGAGATACTGCGTGGACTGGGGCAGATGTATGTGACAGATAAGCGCATGAGGCGCAATATTGACAAGGCAGGCGGCGAAGGAACTGCGGTGTTTGTCAGCAAGGCGATAGAAGTGTACTGTGGAAAGGTGTAGGGAAAGAAGAAGTTGTTAAGAGATTGTGTAGGACATAGAAGGTGTTATGCACAATGAAGAATGTATAGCAGAACAGACAGTAAAACAGCAAATTTGTTAGGAAAAAACAGTTTGCTGTTTTTATTTGCAATGGAAAAGAATGACAATCTTTTTTATAATGGATTGTCTTTTTTTTGTGCAGAAAAAGAATTTATATCATAAACGAAACAGAATGGAGGAATTGACACTATGGATGTATATGGATATGTGCGTGTGTCCAGTATGGATCAGAACGAGAACAGGCAGATGATCGCCCTGCGGGATGCGGAGGTGCCTGAAAAGAACATTTTTATGGATAAGCAGTCTGGCAAGGATTTTGAGCGTCCCGGCTACAAAAGATTGACGGAGAGTCTGAAAGAAGGAGATCTTCTATACATATTAAGTATCGACCGCCTGGGGCGTAATTATGAGGAAATCCAGAAACAGTGGCGTATTCTTACAAAAGAAACAGGCATCGACATCTGCGTGCTGGATATGCCACTGTTGGATACCAGAAATGGCAAAGATTTAATGGGAACCTTTATTGCGGATCTGGTGCTGCAGATTTTATCTTTTGTGGCACAGAGCGAGCGTGAAAACATAAGGAGACGGCAGAGCGAAGGAATTGCGGTCGCAAAAGCAAAGGGAGTGCGTTTTGGAAGACCCGAAAAGAAGGTTCCGAATGATTTTGGCGGAATTGTTAAAAATTGGGAGCAAAAAAAGCAGTCTTTGGAAGAAACGCTGAAACAGTGCAACATGAGCAAGACTACTTTTTACCGTAGACTTCGGGAATATAGGTTGGTTCAGAAACATAATAAAAGCAATTCTGAAAAGTGTACTTTTTGACAATCTCCCCATTAAGCTAAAACATAAGTCATTGAAAACTCTATTTACGAAAAAATAACAAAATTTTCTGCTTTATTGATGGAAAAACTCGGAAGTCTACAAAAAGTACTTGCAGGATGCAGTTTTTTTATGTATAATATTTTTGTTATTGGCAGTTTCAAAAAGTACACTTTTTGACAATACCTGATTCAGGAGGCGGGGTCTGTGTCTGCGGAAAATATAAAAACAGAGACTGTACCGCAGTATAGTGGTGATGACGGGCTGTCGCAGGGCGGCAGGAAGATATGCAAAGCCATACATCAGTAAAGGAAAGATTAGCAGTGAAAACATGGATGTGCTCATGGATATAGGACACGGGTGCATGGTGGTCAGAAATTATATTTATCAAAGATATGGAGGTATTAAGAGCCTTGTAAAAGTGTATTCCAGTTATGAGATCGATTCTGAAGTCAGGACAACTGGATTCAGGGAAAAAATAGGTCTTCCCAGTGTGTATTTTTCCCCATCTGTGAGCAGAGCCTTAGCTGATATCAAGATTATGTGGGCACAAGTCAGAAACGGAATAAACGATTCTGTCAGCAGAAATGAAAGGTTTTCACCGGAGGACAGGCATTATATCCGCTTTGTGCTTAAAACGGATGTCTGCTATTGGAACATATTAAATAGGAAATCAGTGCCGCTGCCTGAAAAAATACAGTCTGGATATAAAAAAGTCATTGCAGATCTTGGCAGTGGAAGTGGGCAGCGTATTAAAAACCTTAACAGATATATATGCAGACAGACGAGGAAGAGACTGCACAGGCAGCACACGGACAACGGATTGCGTTTTACCATAAAAAAGCAGGGATATAAATACGGTGAATTAGATGGAGAACACGGTATATTTCTTGCGACAAAGGTAAACCGTCAGAGAATGTTTATACCGCTGACTGACGCAAATGTTTATGACAGGATGCTCGACATCAGTTTGAATCCGCAGAAAAAGAGCATTGAAATTATTATACCGATTTTTGTGAATATCAGACAGCATGAAGATTATACAGGTGAAATCGGCATCTCGCTTGGATTGTGGAACATGATTACGACAAGCACGGGAAATGTATACGGCAGCAAATTTGGAAAAATGCAGCAGGAAATTTCCCAGTTTATACTAGAAGAAAATTATCGGAAGAAAATAGAAAATGCATCAGACACTCAAAAATATCGGGCGTGTAAGGAAAAAATAGACGCAGCGCTTAAAAATTACGTGAATATGGAACTCAATAAGATGATTGAACAGGAAAAACCGGAGGCAGTCTATATGGCAAAGCTTCCGCGCAATCCGGGTATGCTGATGAAAGGAACAGGCGACACCCATCTGCTTAGGATGTGGAAGAAAGGTTTCGTGACGGAAAGGCTGCGGTGGAAATGCCAGAAAAACAACATAAAAATCATAGAAGTAATCGGTAGAGGAATCAGCAGGGAATGCAGTGCATGTGGGCAGATTGGCTATATAGATGGCGAAAAATTTAAGTGCCCCGCCTGTGGATTCGAGGAAAATAAAAAGGTAAACGGTGCGAGAAATGCCCTGAACAGGGGGAAAACCGGAAAACAATTAAATAAAAAATGGTCAAGCGATATGTCCGGAAGATGAATCGGCTGGGAAGCATGGTTTTACCCCAGTTTTGTGAAGTACAGACAATGGGGACTGTGGCGGGCGATATCTTGATATAAAAGATAAAACGGTGTTGGGGATATACAAAAACAGGTACGCCGGTGTCGTGTGAACTCTTATCCATGACTGCATGGAAAATCCACGCAAGCGTTGATTGAGAATGGCATGGCACGAAGCCGTTACAAACGGAGCGGCACCGTCGGAACAGACGGCTGTGATTCCTTATGTATCCATTGAAGGAAAAGGTTCGAGCAACGTGCTTTTTCTGTATGCTGCAGTGCGCATGGCGGCTGAATGCCGTGCGCGGATACTGTGGCAGATGGTTGTTATTAGAATTTAGAAAGACTGTTTTGCAAGTGGGACACTGCAAATACAGTAAATATTTACAGTTTTAGCCAAAGAAATGGCGGGGATAGGATATGAGAAAGGCGCAGAAGCAGCAGATAGAAGAAACAATCAGGCAGATGGAAGAAGCCCATGATGAACTGAAAATGTATATAGAAAAAAGAATTATCGTACAGGCAAAGGAGCTTCTGGCAGATTGTCAGAACGCGGCAGTTGCCATAGGCACCCTGATTGAGAACACGGAAGGGGAAGGACACCCTGCAGTAATGGTTTTAGAGGAATACTGCGAACAGGTTTATCAGATACATGAATATTTATCGTCAGACTGTAACGTTAATACAAATAAAATATATAAATCTCTGCGGCAGAAGCTTATTAAAGCGTCAAACAGTATAAGAAACGACATAAAAATTCGGACAGAAGCAGTATTTCTGCCATACAAGGCAAGTATGTGGGATTCCCTGGAAAGCGTTTGGAAGGCAGCGGATGCTGACCCAGATTGCGACGCGTATGTAATTCCTATTCCCTATTTTGATAAAAACCCTGACGGGAGTTTTCGTGAAATGCATTATGAAGGCGGTCAGTATCCGAATTATGTGCCGACAACACGCTATGATGCATTTGATTTTGGAAAACATATGCCAGATGTGATTTATATTCACAATGCTTACGATGATTGGAACCTGGTTACGAGCGTACATCCAGATTTCTATTCAAAGAACTTGAAGAAATATACAGACAAGTTAGTCTATATCCCATATTTCGTGCTGAGTGAAATCGATTCTGATAATGAACAGGCAGCGGAAGGAATGAAGCACTTCTGTTTTATGCCAGGGATTATTAATGCAGATAAAGTAATTGTACAGTCAGAGAACATGAAAAAAATTTATGTCCGCGAATATCTAAAAGCAGCAAAGAAATATGGACTTACAGGAAAACATTTGGACAAGACATATCTGGAAAAGAAATTTCTGGGGACAGGCTCACCGAAGTTTGAGAAAGTGTTAAATACGAAAAAAGAAGATTTGGAGATACCGGCGGAATGGTTAAAAGTGATTGAGAAGCCAGACGGGAGCTGGAAGAAGATTATTTTCTATAACAACAGTATTGGTGCACTGCTCCAGCACAGTGAGAAGATGCTGCGGAAGATGGAGTCAGTGTTTGAAATTTTTAAGGAGAACAAAGATGAGGTGGCGCTGCTGTGGAGACCACACCCGTTGATACAGGCAACGATTGAGAGTATGAGACCGCAGCTTTGGGAGGGATATAAAGAGATTCGGGATAGGTATGTAGAGGAAGGCTGGGGAATTTATGATGATTCGGCGGATGTGGACAGAGCTGTGGTTCTGAGCGATGCATATTATGGTGACCATAGCTCAGTGATGCAGTTATATCAAAAAGCAGGGAAACCTATTATGATTCAGAATGTAGATGCGGTTTTTGGGGAAATGCGGGTAGAAGATGAGATTGCACTCAATTTTAGAAGTTTTCTAAGAATAGAAAATGAGATTTATTTTGCAAATATGGAGTTTAATGGACTGTTCGTAATGTCTTTAGATACGGAGAAAATAGTGCAAATACATACCTTTTCGGGAGCAAAACTAAATGAGTTTTTTTGTGTGGGGCAGTATATGGCTGGTTATCAAGACAAACTTGTTTTCTTTCTGAATAATGATTATTCCCATAAGCTATACTGTTATGATCTGAAAACAAAGGAAGAAAAAGCATATGATTTCCTTAAAACAGATGGAACATTAATGACATATTATTACATTTTTGTACGACACAATAAAGGTTGGGTTTTTCCGTCGGATATGTCACAAGGATGCTATATTATAGATTTGAATACTATGCAGATTGCGCAGGATGAAGATATGAGTGCGTTGATGGTAGGCTATAAATGGGGAATGCGAGTGATCAAGCAAAGTGAGAACAGCTTTTCATTTGTAGATGAGGCTAGAAATGAACTGATTGTAGTCAATGTGGAGACGAAAACCAAAGCGGTAATTCCTCTGTTAATGCAAAACTGCAACATGGCGGTAGTAAGCGGGCAGACAGTGTGGATGACCTTGTCGGATAGCGCAGAGGTTTATGAGTGGAATAGAGAAGAAAATATAGTGACGAAATATGTTTTGAAAGACACAAATTGGTGGGAGGGAGTAAATGTTCCTTATGCCAATCTAGTTTATGTAGAGGAATATGACTGCCTGTTTCTACTTGGACAGGCGATTGGATACGTTTTGAAAACAGACAGAAAGACATTAACTATAGATATAGCGTTTGATTTTCCCGACGGATTTAGATTTGTTAATAATAAATTACAGAAGTATGCCTTTTTTGGTGAAGTGGAACGCGTAAAAGATGAATTATGGTTTTATCCGGTAAAGGGAAATGCGGTTCTTATTTATAATGTCAAAGACAGATCCGTCAGAGGCATCAAATCTTCTATCCCAATAGAAGATCTTTCTCAGACACAGGAAATTTTGGCATGTGAATTAAATAAAGGTGCAGACGAAATACAAGAGGGAATGTATTCAACGGAACGAATTTCAGGGCTGCTACGGGATAGATGGAAGTGTAAAATTTCAAGATAGGAACGTGCGTGAGAAATGAGAAAGATATTAAGTATATGTATTCCTGTATACAATGGTGGTTGGCTTGCATGTCAATACATTAAGGAAATTTTGATGTATGAAGAGGATGATATTGAAGTCGTTGTGAGTGATAATGCATCGACAGACAATACGTTAGAACTGTTGCGGGAAATTGATGACGACCGTTTGAAAATAATAACACAGAAGGAAAATAAAGGTCCTTTTTTAAACTGGTATTATGTGTTGATGGCAGGTACAGCGGAATATGTGATGCTGCATCAGGATAATGATAGGATTATTGTGAAAAATTTACCTTGTTACATAGAGTTTTTAAAAAGTGCGCAGTATGACGTGATGCGTAACTGTCCAGGGCTTTTAAAATCCAAAGAAATTACAGTTGCACAGGTACAATATTATAATGCAATCTATGGCCATGCCAGTTATGTTGTGTATCGGCGTGAAGCGTTGCATGCTATTAAACCATTGAGATGCAGTTTTAATTGGAAGTATACTTCATATCCTTATGTTATTTGGGATACGCAGATATTGATGAAGTATCCTGTGGGAGCGAAAAAAGCTTATCTGAACGGCGACATCAAAATTGTATATTCGCCCAGCAGTTATCGGGAAAGAACATCAAGGACAAAGGAGTTTTCGACAAAAGAGCCACCACCATATTCTTATGAGAATATTATTGGCAAGTTTATGTGGTATCTTAAGATATTAAAGCATTTGTATCCTGGGGAACAGGAATATTGTAAATTAATCTGGAATGTTTATAGAGTCAATATATATTGGGCAGTCATTCATTTTTATATAGTTATGAAAAAACCAGAAGCAAAGTGGGTGAAGCTGCGTTACGGGCTTGACGCATTGGATGAAAAAAAATATAACTGGCAAAAGCTGGATGATGATTTTTATAAAAAGACCATCCAAAAACTTTCCATACGTTCCGTGAAATATCGTGTATTGACTAGATGTATATTGAAGCTGATAACAATATACATCAAAAATCTTTTTTGGCTAGTGTATGACGGCGGGCAGGATATTTTGTCAAAAGAATTGAGAGGACGGCTGGATAAATTTTTGGAAACTTTTGTAGAAAAGGTGTGTATATAGAAAATGAATGAACATGAATTAAAGGAAAAAATAGAAGAATTAGTCAGAGAATATTACCAAAAGGTACATAGAAAGGATGCGAATGACGGTTCTTTTGAAAAGATTCAATACTCGGGACGGGTTTATGATGATAGGGAAATGGTGAATCTGGTCGATGCAGCGTTAGAATTCTGGCTTACAGCAGGACACTATGTGGATCAGTTTGAAAGAGGGCTTGCAAATTATCTGGATGTCAAACATTGCTCATTGACTAATTCCGGTTCATCGGCAAATCTCTGTGCATTTATGGCATTGACATCGCCGAAGTTAGGAGAAAGAAGAATAAAAAAGGGGGATGAGGTGATTACCGTGGCAGCAACATTCCCGACTACGGTGACGCCCATCATTCAATATGGGGCTGTTCCCGTGTTTATTGATGTGACAATTCCACAATATAACATTGACATCACAAGACTGGAGGAGGCAAGGACGGATAAAACGAAAGCAGTATTCATAGCTCACACGTTAGGCAATCCTTTTGATTTGCAGTATATAAGGGAGTTTTGCGATAGATACCAGCTTTGGCTAATTGAAGATAACTGTGATGCGCTCGGGACAGAATATCTGTATAACGGTAAATGGTGCAAGACAGGTACGATAGGGGATTTGTCAACCTACAGTTTTTATCCGCCACATCATATAACGCTCGGAGAAGGCGGCGCGGTCTGTACAAATCATACGCAGTTATATCGTCTGGTCAATTCTTTCCGGGACTGGGGGAGGGACTGCTGGTGTCATTCCGGGGTTGATGACACATGTAAGCATCGATTTGCACAGCAGTTTGGAGAACTGCCGTATAGGTACGATCATAAATATGTGTACTCGCATTTCGGGTACAATTTGAAAGCGACCGATTTGCAGGCGTCTGTCGGATGCGCACAGCTGGAAAAGCTTCCGGGATTCGTGGAACAGCGAAAACAGAATTGGGCGTATCTGCGGGAAAAGCTGGACGGTGTGTCTGGGCAGATTATTTTACCGGAAAAAAATGAGAAGTCTGCTCCCAGCTGGTTTGGGTTTCTGATGACCGTGAGGGAAGAAGCAGATTTTACAAGGGATGAGATTGTGCAGTTTCTGGAAAACAGGGGCATTCAGACGAGAAATCTCTTTTCGGGCAATTTTATCAAACATCCATGTTTTGACGAGATGCGCAGTAAAGGTGAGGGATACAGAGTGGTAGGAGAACTCGTAAATACCGATACAATCATGAGCGCATCCTTCTGGATAGGCGTCTATCCTGGAATGAATCAGCGAAAGTTAGACTATATGATTGATTCGATAAAAGCATTCGTAGAAGAGAGGGGTAAGTAGAGATGGGGAAAACACATCCATTAAGACCGTTTTATGATGTGATAGATACGGGGGAACCGAAAGAGAAGCAGGAAAGACTGCCGGATTTTCCACGGATTATAGAATTAGAGATAACAAACCACTGTAACTTTCAGTGTGTTATGTGTAAAACCGGAAACGGGCAGGCAAAGCGCCACAGGGGATATATGTCGGAGGAAATCTATCAGAAACTCATTGATGAGCTTGCCGATATGGGAGGACGGACGGCAATTAAGTTTGTGGGACAAGGTGAACCGACCATGCACCCGCTGTTCCTTGCGTGGGTGAGGAAGGCAAAGGAAAAAGGGATTGTCTGTCATCTGACAAACAATGGAAGCATGATGAACGAACAGTTTATGTCAGAACTGATAGAGACGGGAATTGACTCTGTTAAGTTTTCTTTTCAGGGAGTTACAAGAGAAGGATATAAGCTGCTCCGTATCAGAGATGATTTTGAGGAGCTGCTTGAGAAAATTAGAAAGTTATATGAACGCAGAGGGGAACGCGAATATCCGTTTATTACAATTGGTACTTCTGTTTTAAGGGAGTCGCAGGAAGAAATTACTGCATTCCAGAGACGGTGTGAATCCATCTGCGATAAGACAGAGATTGGCATTACAACACTTGAATATATTGACTTGGAGTTGATCAATGACGTAGGAAGAAGAGATGAAATGAAAGCTATAAAGCGGGAGCAGAAGGAGTGTTTAAGACGCTACCAGTGCTGCCATCAGATTTTTGATGTACTTACGCTGCACTGGAACGGGAATATATGTGCATGCTGCGCGGACAATGATGAAGTTATGGTATTAGGAAATATAAAGGATATGTCCCTAAAGGAATGCTGGGATTGCGAAAAGGAGAAAGGTTACCGGCAGATTCTGGCAGAGAGAAGATATGAGGAGTTGCCGTTGTGTAGAGACTGTTATGACATATATGGCTGGACGTACAGCGAAAATAAATAACCGGAGATTAAAATGAAAGTTGCGATTTTAGCGGGTGGAAAAGGTACAAGAATAAGTGAAGAGTCACATTTAAAACCGAAACCTATGGTGGAGATTGGCGATATGCCGATTCTATGGCATATTATGAAAATTTATTCCTTTTACGGTTTTAACGAATTTATCATATGCTGTGGATATAAGGGGTACGTCATTAAAGAATTTTTTGCGGATTATTTTTTACATATGTCTGATGTGACGTTTGACTTTAATGATGACAATAAGATGCTCATTCACAATAACAGGGTAGAGCCGTGGAAAGTGACCTTGGTAGATACCGGGAAAGAAGCCATGACGGGGGCACGGATTAACCGGATTAAGAGCTATCTTGGCGATGATGAGAAATTTATGCTCACCTACGGAGACGGCGTATCTGATGTGGATATACGAGAACTCTTAAAGTATCATGAGGAAAGTGGTAAGCTGGCAACGATGACGGCGATACAGCCCACGGGAAAGTTTGGCGCCCTGAAAATATTGGATGACGGTGCAGTTACCGAATTTATGGAAAAGCCCAAAAGCGGGAATGGTGGCTGGATTAATGCCGGATTTATGGTTTTGGACAGGAAAGTTTTTGATTACCTGAATGATGATGAGCTGCTGGTTTTTGAGGAAAAACCCCTGAGCCAGCTGGCAAAGGATGGTCTGCTGGGAGCATATAAGCATCATGGTTTTTGGCATGCAATGGATACGATAAGGGACAGGGACACGCTAAATATGATGTGGAAAACAGGGAAAGCGCCATGGAAACTCTGGTAGGTCAATCCAGAAGATTCTGGAAAAATAGAAAAGTGCTGGTTACGGGGCACACGGGATTTAAAGGCACATGGATGAGCCTTATGCTGACAGAATTAGGGGCGGATGTATGCGGCTACTCCCTGCCGCTTGAGCCGGGGTGTTTTTATGAAAACGCAGGTGTGGCGGCGGTAAAGCACAATGAGGGCGACATATCGGATTATGAGTCTCTCAGTAAGGTGGTTATCGGTTTTGAACCGGAAATAATCATTCATCTGGCGTCCCATTCATCACTGGACGGTTGTAATGAAAAGCCAGATTATATTTTGAGGACAAATATAGACGGGGTAATCAATGTTTTGGAGATTAGCAGACGTGTGGCGTCCGTAAAAAGCGTTTTAATCGTAACCAGCGATAAGTGTTACCGCAATATCGAATCGCAGATTCCCTATACAGAGACGGCAGAACTTGGTGGCGCAGACCCGTATTCGGTAAGCAAAGTCTGTCAGGAACTAGTCAGCCAATGCTATCGGAGCTTCTTTTTTGAAAAAAATAGGGGAAATGTGGCAGCGGCGACGGCACGAGCGAGCAATGTCATAGGGATAGGGGATTACAATTTGACAAGGCTTATTCCCTATTTACTGGAGCAGTTCAAGACGGGGGAGAGAGCCATACTGAGAAATCCGAATGCTGTCAGACCTTGGCAGTATGTGCTTGATGTGGTTTGGGGATATTTGCTGCTTGCGCAGAAATTATATGAAAACTGCGGTAAGGAATACGAATTTAGCGGGGCATATAATTTTGGTCCCGGTGAGGACGGATTTAGGACTGTGGAGACACTTGTCGGGTGTATGACAAAATACTTTCCGAACGCGGCATATGAATTTGTCGGTGAGGGAAGGACTAAAGAAACACAAGTATTAAAGCTGGACAGTACAAAGGCAAGGCGTATGCTGGGCTGGAAACCTAAATATGGATTGGAAGATATGCTGTATGAGATTACGGATTTTGTCAAGAAAGAAAAACAGTCGGACAACATAAAGGAACTGAGCAGAGGGCTGGTACATAGGTACTTTGAAAAATTATGTCAGGATGTAGGTTAGTATGGAAAATATGTCGATGAAACTATACTATTCGATGAAACGCATCAGAATGGTAGAAAACTACATAGCGGACCATTATAACGGGGAAGTGCGTGAAATGCGTACACCTGTCCATCTGTGCGACGGACAGGAAGGAATTGCGGCAGGGATATGCGCAAACCTGAAAAAACAGGATGCGGTATTCGGTAACCATAGAAGTCATGGACACTACCTTGCTAAAGGCGGGGATTTGAATAAGATGGTGGCGGAGCTTCATAACAAAGAAACCGGCTGCTGCAGAGGTCGCGGCGGCTCTATGCACCTGATTGACAGGGAAAATGGGGTTGAGCTCACATCATCTATTGTGGCGGGGAATGTATCGATTGCGGTGGGATACGCTTTGGCGCAGAAAATGAAAAAGACTAAAGATATTTCGGTGGTTTTCTTTGGGGACGGAGCGTCCGAAGAAGGCTCTGTGTATGAAAGTATCTGTTATGCAAAAGTGAACAAACTGCCTGTTTTATTTGTCTGCGAAAACAACCTGTATTCTATTTCCACTCCTTTTTACGTCAGGGAACCCAATGCGGATATCTGTTCCAAGTTTGAGACGATTTTGCCGGCAGGCTTTGTTGATGGAAATGATGTGCTTGCGGTATATGAAAAAGCGCGTGAGTTAATAGGGCATATCCGAAACGGAGAAGGACCGTGTTTTCTGGAGTGCAAAACATACAGATACAGAAATCATCACAATACGGGAAATGGTGTGGACAATCGCTTTAGGACAGATAAGGAACTGGATTTATGGAAATCGAAATGTCCCATTATGAAATTGGAAAAAAAGCTCGTGGCGGAAGGAACGCTGGGGAAAGAGGAAATTGACAGAATAGAGGACGGGATTCAAATGGAAATCGAATCGGCATTTTCGTATGCAAAGGAAAGTCCATGTCCCGATGCCGGTACATTATGTGAAGGAGTGTGGAATTAAAGTGCCTTGGACAAGAATAGACAGCAGTGAAATGTTGGACAGCGACCATATCTTAAAGGATATCAAAGGCAGGAAAATAACATATACGAAAGCAATCAGGGATGTGCTGGCGCAAGCGCTGCGGCTGGATGAAAAAGTGTTTGTCATGGGTCAGGGAATCAATGACGAGGTAGGCATGTTTGGAGCGACAACAGACCTCTATAAAGAGTTTGGAGAAGACCGCGTATTTGACACGCCATTGGCGGAGACAGGATTAACGGGTATAGCGGTCGGAGCGGCAATGGGGGGAATGAGACCTGTATACTGCCATAACAGACCAGATTTTTTAATGCTGGCAATGGACCAGCTGATAAATCATGCTTCAAAATATAATTATATGTCAGGAGGAATATGCCCGATTCCTCTGGTGGTATGGGCGGTAACAGGACAGGGCTGGGGTTCGGCGGCGCAGCATTCACAAGCATTGCATGGACTGTTTATGCATGTGCCGGGAATCAAGATTATCATGCCGACTACGCCCTATGATGTGAAAGGACTGCTGCTGCAGGCAATCGCGGACAATAACCCGGTGCTCTTTTTGGACCATAGGAGGATACATAATCAAGTGGGGACCGTACCCGAAGAAATGTATACAATCCCATTTGGGAAAGGTGTAGTGAGGAAGCAGGGGCGTGATATCACGATTCTGGGAATTTCTTCGATGGCATTGGAGGCGCTGCGGGCGGAAGAGACTTTGCGCAGCAAAGGTATAGATGCGGAAATATTAGATTTGAGGACAATAAAGCCGTTAGACATAAATTTAATCATTACGTCGGTCAGGAAAACAGGAAGATTATTGATTGCCGATACCGGGTGGAAAACCGGCGGGATATCGGCGGAAATCAGTACGCTGGTATATGAACGGTTATATAGGAAGCTAAAAGCGCCTATCGTGAGAGTTTCTTTGCCGGATGTACCGACGCCGGCGGCGTATACATTGGAGGACGCGTATTACAATGACGCCGCAGATATTGTGAGAGAAGCTGAAAACTGTATGCGGAGCACTGTGTAATATGATGAAAAGAGTGATAATAAGCGGTATATCGGGTTTTGTAGGGAATGCGGTCGCACGCAGATTGATAGCGGAAGGCACAGAGGTGACAGGAGTTGTCAGGACTGGCGTAAAAGACAGTTCGGAAGCTTTCAGGCTGGAAGGGCTGGATGCTGAGCTGATTGAGTGCAATTTAAATGAAATGAGCTGTCTGCCGGGCAAAGTGGGAAAGAGGGGATTTGATGTTTTTTATCAGTTTGCATGGGACGGACTGACAAAGGAAACGCTGGATGATTATTTATGCCAAATGGACAACGTAAAATGGATGGCAGAGACTGTGACTGCCGCTTCCGGGATGCAATGTAAAAAAGTGGTGGGAGCGGGCAGCATCACCCAGACGGAGTTATATACAAGAAAGGGCAGACAGTACACGGAAGACAAGCATAAATTTTACAGGGCGGCACAGCTGGCATCGGAAACTGTGTGCAGGGCAGTTGCGCGGAATATGGGCATTGAGTTTATCTGGCCCATTATAGTGAATATCTATGGAGAGGGTGAAACAAACCCGAGACTGATTAATTCTCTGATAAGTCATATGCTTAAAGAAACGCCATTTCCACTGAGTTCGGGCGAGCAGTTGTATGATTTCCTGCATGTAGAGGATGCGGCAAGGGCATTTTGTCTGATTGGCGAATATGGCAGGCGGGAATCACAGTATATATTGTCCAGCGGGAATCCCATGCCGCTTAGAGAGTATATTCTCAAGCTGAGGGATATCGTATCTCCGAAGTATCCGCTGGCGTTTTCATCCAAGAAGTTTTCCGGGTATGAGATAGAAAGAGAATGGTTTGACTTGACAGATTTGAAAAAAGATACAGGATTTGAGCCGCAAATATCATTTGAAACAGGGGTAAAAAGAATCTTGGAATGGATGGGAGCGTGAAGTGGTATGGCTGCAGATAGGGTAGGTGAAATATTCCGCAGATTCCGCACGGAGAGGGAAACGATAGAAATAACACTCGAGGATATGAAAAACAATCTTTGTGAATACATGCATTCTATCGTACTTTATGGCGCGGGGAGCGCAGGAATCGCGTTTTTGAAGTATCTTAGGGATGCAGGCATAGAGCCGGTTTACTTTTCTGACGGGGATTCCGAAAAATGGGGAAACACCTGTGAAAATCTGGAAATTATTCCACCCGGGGAAATTGTAGGTCGGGTCGGAGATAATGCTCTTGTGATTGTCACAATCAATACGGACGGAAAGAGTTATTGTAAAGATTTTAAAAAGGAATTGCTTGCGGACGGTCATCAGGGAGTACATAAAAGGCTGAGGGAATGCGGCTGTAAAAATATTATAGATTATACCTATTTCAGAAGATGTTATGCCTTGTTTCGGGGGGGGCGATATAATCTGCCGGCATGTACGGATGTTTATCTTATGATAGAAAATCAGGATAATATCAGGAAAGCGTATGACATGATACATGATGACAAGTCTCGAGAGGTTTTCTTGAAGATACTGGAGTTCAGGTTGATAACGGATGAAACGGATATACCAGTATATCCTGAAAAGGGGATGTATTTTGAATACGACCTGTTTCCCAAACTGCAGAATGAGGTGTTTATAGACTGCGGTGCCTGCGGTGGCAGCAGCCTGAAAGAGTTTTTGGAATATAATACCCATCAGTTTGGAAGATATTATGGAATTGAGCCCGACCCGGGAAATTATTGTAGACTGAAACAGTATATTGAGACATTGACAGGGGACGAACAGAGCAGAATCCATATCAGTAATACGGCGGCGTACAGCCATACAGAGGGAACGCCTTTTTATGTGCTGGGTGGACCAGGGACTTTTCAGGCAGAGACAGGACCACAGAGTGTACCAACGGAAACGATTGACCATATTCTGAACGGGGAGCGCGCCACCTATATCAAAATGAATATAGAGGGGTCTGAGATTCCGGCGCTGCGGGGTGCGGAGCGCACGATTAGAGAGTATATGCCCCGTCTGGGAATTATGGGATACCATAAAACAAGTGATTTCTGGGAGGTACCCTTGTTGATAAAGGAGTACGGTGAAGATTATCATATCAGTTTAAGGTCTTATATGAAAAATGTGGCTTTTACATATTATGCCTGTTAATAGGCGAATGGAGGAGTAAACAATTGAGCGTGTTCTTTGATGAGCAGGAATGCAATGCATTAGAAGACATAGGAGTTGAAAGCGGAACTTATTTCATTACGGGTGCGACAGGCTTTATCGGGCGTTATATTGTGTTGAGTCTTTTGCATATGTGCAGACATGAAAATAACCGAATCTGGGTGATTGCATCTGTCAGAAACAGAAAAAAGGCGGAAGAAATCTATCAGGCGTACCTTCATGAACCGTATTTTGAAATTGTTGTGCAGGATATGACGACGCCTTACTATTTTGACGGAAACATAGATTATATGATTCATGCGGCGGTGAGAAAGCAGACAGCCGGGAATGATTCATTCTTTGTTTTTCAGGATAACATGTTTGGAACGAAAGAAATATTATATTTTGCGAAAGAAAAGAAAGTAAAAAAGATTGTGCTGGTCAGTACATGCAGTGTATATGGGGATTTATTGTTTCAGGGCATTACGGATGAAAGACATCTGGGCGGAAATGATTCCGTGAATACGAAACTGTGTTATGCTGAGAGCAAACGTGCGTCCGAGTATATGTTTGCATGCGGGCTAGAACAGATGTCGCTGCACGGAAGTATTGTGCGACTTTTTAGTGTATATGGTCCGGGAATGGATTTTAATTATCCCAATGTGTTCGCGGATTTATTCAAACAAGCGATGCTCGGGGAAAAGATTACAATAAACGGTGCTGGCAAGGGTGTCAGGAATTTCAGTTATATCGGAGATGTAATATATGGAATATTTACGATACTGTACGCCGGAGAGAACAGGGGTGTATATAATGTCGGCAGCAAAAATGTGAATATTACGATATTAGAGCTGGCGGAGAAATTGAAAGAGAAATCGGGGCGTAGACTTGAAATAGAGGTAGGTAATCCGTCTGCTTATGGGAAAGAGACAATGCAGGTTGCGCAGTTGAACCAGATTGAGTCAATTGCAAAGCAGCCAGAAACAAGTATAGAAGAAGGAATAAAGAAAATGATTTCATTTTACAGTAATCATATGTATGCATTTAAAAATGTGGGGAGAGATTGTCTGTAAAATATATAAGTGACATAAAAATAAATAAGAGAATATCAAAAACCGGTCTGGGGTGCAGAAGTCTGGGAAGTACATATACAGACGAATTATCTGTGAATTTGCTAGGTATTTTTTATGAAGGCGAAAAAACCATACTGGACACGGGAAGAAGTTATTTTTTCTGAGAGAATAGCAGATTACAAATTTGAAATGTGGAATGATGAATACTGCATTGGTATGAGTAGGGGATTGTATCAGTATATGCCAGAGAATCATATGACATATCTGGCATATTCGTCACAATGTAAAGGTTATTTTCAGAAGTTTGTGAAAAGCGAGCCGAAGGGATTAATAATTTTTTTAAACAGAGTGAAGACTGAGAGAAATCTGAAAAGGGCATATAGTTGTGTTGGATTGTTTTGGTAAGTTCTTCAAACATTAATCAGGAGAAAGAGACTTTAATTGAGTAGCGATTATGTGCTATCACAAAATGTGATAGATAAAATAGATTTCCTGTAAGGAGAGAGGATTTTTAGTTGAAAATTATAGATTATTGGAAAGAAATAAAGAACGGAAAAAAGAAAAGCGGATTTAGGGAAGAAATACATATGCGATCATTTCCGGGTTATATGGTAATTGGAAGAAATGGGGAAGATGCGGGTATTTTTTCCGATTATCTCGTTTTTCTCGGAGAAATTGAATTTGCGGTTGTAAGAGGTTACACTCCGATTATTGACTTACAGAATTATCCTCGATTTTGCATACAGGACACGGATAAATATTATAAGGAAAACGCATGGGAATATTTCTTTGAACAGCCTTGTGGATTGGGGCTAGATGATATATCAAATCTGATAGGGCATATTGTTTACGCTCCAGCAGACTTTGGATCAAAGGTTTTTCATGGAATGAAATTACACAGAGTGTGGAAAGAAGACGAGCAGTTATTTCATTATTGGAGAGAGATGGCGCGAAGATATATTCGATTGAAACCAGATGTCTTGAGGGAATGCGAAAATGAATTTTGCAAAATACGGGGGGGGGTATCAAAAATTGTCGGTGTGGCAATTAGAGAAGGGTATTATTTAGGGCAAATGAAACGGGGAAAAGCAGGCGGAGGATATGATGAACGTAAAGTAAATGTAAACCGCTTTATCAAAGAAACAGAGAAGCTTTTGGCACAGGATAAGGAAATAAACGGAATATTCGTTTCGTGTGAATTTGAAGGAACCATACAAAAATTTCAGAGCCGTTTTCCAGACAAAAAAATATTGTTTGTAGACAAGGAAAGATTTACGTCGCCGAGTAGGTATCCTTATGAACCAGAGGATCGCAAAGTATATTTTGATCAAAAAAACAAGCGGGAGATTGCACTGAACTATATCAAGGAAATATTTGTTCTGTCAAAGTGTGATTCCTATATATACAGCGAATGCAGTGGAAGTGTTGCAGTGCTGTTATTAAAAAAGGAAAATTTTGATAGATGTGTTTATATATAAGAGAGGGTGGGGAGAATTTGAGATGACGGTTGCGGAATATATATTTGATTTTATACATAGAAAAGGTTGCGGCACTGTTTTTATGGTATCCGGTAGCTCAGCCATGTGGCTTACGGATGCGTTATACCGTAATAGTAGTCTCAATGCGGTTTGCTGTCACCATGAACAGGCTGCGGCTATGTCCGCTGATGGTTATGCGAGGGTGAATCATGTGCTGGGTGCTTGTTTGGTTACCATCGGTCCGGGTGTGTCAAACGCCATTACGGGAACAGCGCAGGCATATTTTGATTCTACTCCTATGTTTGTTATTTCCGGACAGGCAAATTCCCGGCTTTTACAGTATGCTATGGACAGCGGTATACGGCAGAATGCATGCCAGAGTATGTTGGTGGAGCCGCTGGTGGGTAGTATCACAAAGTATTGCGCCACGATTATGGAGCCGGGGGATACAAGGTACATTATGGAGAGAGCGTATAGTGAAGCGATTTCTGGCAGACAGGGACCAGTATGGATTGACGTGCCGGTTGATATTCAGAACAGGCAGGTTCCGAATGAGATGCGGGGATATGAAAGAGAAGAAGAGAAGCTGAACGTCGTTGATTATGATATGATAGCAGAATTGTTGCAAAAGGCGGAAAAACCACTTATTTTGGCAGGATTTGGAGTCAGGAATGCCCGAGCGGCTGAGGAACTGGCGTGGTTCAGTAAAAGATTTCGGATACCTGTTGTTACATCCAGAGGTGGAATTGATGTGATTGCGTCCGATCATATGTATTACATTGGCAGACCAGGAAGTTACGGGGACAGGGCGTCTCATTTTGCGATCCAGAAATGCGATCTGTTTTTCATTTTGGGAAGTCGGCTGTCCGTTTCCACAATCGGGTATTATCCGGAGAAACTGGCAGAAAATGCCGTCAAAATCATGGTGGATATAGATGAAAAGGAACTGCAGCGTGATGCTGTCCCGATACAGCATAAATATAGATGTGACGTAAAGGAATTTCTGCAGGAACTCTCTGTACATATGGGAAATGAGAAACAGCAGAACGAGCATCGGGAGTGGGTTGCGTGGTGCAGGGAGCAAAAGGGAAAATATCCGGTCGTCTTAGAGGAATATAAACAACAGAAACCACTCAACAGCTATTATTTCACTTCTGTATTATCGGAACTTGTTCCAGAGAACAGTAATATTGTGGTAGATACGGGCAGTGTATACTGTATAGTTTCACAAAGCTGGACTGTGAAGACTGGGCAGCGGTATTTGTCCTCGGGTGGGTTTTCCTGTATGGGATTCTGGGCTACCGCCATGGGAGCGTGTCAGAAAGGTAGGAATACTATAGCAATTTCCGGAGATGGCGCCGTACAGATGAATATACAAGAATTTGCAACACTGAAGTATAACCAGCTCCCAGTTAAATTGTTTGTGTACAACAATAACGGATATATGCTGATACGGCATAACCAGCACAATTATATGAATGACCGTTTTTTGGGGGTTGGACCGGACAGTGGGTTGCAGACGCCGGATTACTGCGAAATTGCGAAGGCTTATGGGATTAAGGCAGTGCATATCACAGCGGATGACGATATAGAAACCTTGATTCGGGAGGTGCTTGCGGAGGAAGGACCAGTCGTATGCGAAGTGATTTTACAGGAGTTTTCAGAGATTGTACCTAAGATAGCATCTCGTGTGATGTCGGATGGAAGTTTAAAGGCGGCAAATTTTGATGATTTATATCCGTTTTTAGATGATTGAGACAAAACTAATCTTTTTTTGAGTAAGGAGAAGGGACATGATATTAAGAGCAAAAACCAAGAATCTGTTTAGTGGACGAGAATTATCTGAGCGGCAGCAGTTGAACAGTAAATTGAATATGGAAGAACTGGAACAGGGCAGGACAATTCTGAAATCCTATCCGAGACGGCTTGTGTTTGAATTGACGAACATATGCAATCTGAATTGTGTGATGTGTGGAAGGAATGCGGCGGATTTTAAGCCGACAGTATTTGACATGGATGCGTTCAGGAGCTTCGAGCCGCTGATGGATATCGTGGAGGAAGTCACGCTGATGGGTTGGGGCGAACCGACCATTCATTCAAATTTTATCGAAATGCTGCAGATTATCAATAAACACGGGGCACGCAAATATTTTTGTACGAACGGAATGAATCTGGGCAAGATTAAGGATGCGATATTTGACTATAATGTTGACGTGTTTGCGGTAAGTCTCGATGGGGCGACGGATGAGACAAACAGCAGGATACGGAGAGGCTCTAAGATTAATCAGATTGCGGCTGACCTCAAGGATATTGTAAGAATTAAAAAGGAGAGGGGACTAAAATATCCGTGGATTAATTTTGTATTCTGTGCTATGCGGTCTAATGTTGAGGAACTGACAGATATGGTGAGACTGGCTGCGGAAATCGGCATAGAGGAAGTCAAGGTAGTGTATCTTACAGTGTTTGAGAAGGATTTGTTGGATGAGTCCCTCTGGGGATACGAGGAGCTTGTCAGGGATGTTTTTGAAGAGACAATCCGTGTGGCAGATGAACTTGGAATCATGTTAAAGCTTCCGCATTACATAGGAGAAGATGTGGCGGAAAACAAATACCATAAAGACTGTTTTGTGACGTGGAGGGATTTTTTCCTAGGCTCGGACGGCTATGTAAGACCTTGCATGTCAACGCCGGTGCAGTTTTTCCCATATGATAAAGAAAAAAATTTTATGGAATTGTGGAATGCGCCGCAGTATCAGAAATATAGGGAAATTGTAAATAATCAGGATAAGATGGACAATCCGTGTAGAAGGTGTTATCAGTCGTCCCATTGCAATTGGAACAAAAAAGAATCTTTTATACAGGTGGGAGAGGAATTTTCTCCAACGTGGGAAAAACAGTAGTCATTCGAAAATACAGGAGCATATAAAAATGAATGTTAATGACAAGGCGACAAAGGCGGCGCAGGTGTGGTATAGAAGCGTACTTGTAGGAAGATTGAAAGAATTGTATTTCAAACATTTGCAGCGCCGGTACAGGTTTCCAGAATGGCATATCACACCAATTAATTTTCGTCCGTATGCGATAGGAATCGTTGAATATTTAAACAAACAGCCAAAGAAAAAAGTAGTGGAAATTGGTTGTGGGTTGGGGGAGATTATAGGAAATCTTTCGGGATGTGCGAGAGAAGGGCTGGATCTTGATGTGAGAGCAATTAAGGCAGCAGAACGGTTGTATCGTAATAGTCGTTTTCGGGTCGGCACTTTTGAGGATATTGCGGGCGAGAAGATAGATTATCTAATTACAGTGAATTTTATACATGGGATTCCCCCAGCGGAACTGAAAAGAAACTATCAATGTTTGTGTGAGAAAAATGATATTAAAAATGTGGTATTGGATATTACGGATTCGCCAAATTATCGATATGTTCATGATGTGAGTTATCTGTTTGATGATTTGGGATATACAGTTAAGAAAAGACTTAAAAGGTATCAGGTGGTAAATGGAGGAAGATGGATTTATATTTTGGAAAAGGCTGTGGGAGGTAATGATAAAAAATGATTATTGGTATAGATAAGGGACCTCGAAGCAGAAAATATGTAGTTGCCGCGCAGAATATGGGTATTACCTATAAGTTGATGGACTGTACTTCATCAGATATTATAAGACAGTTGGAAAGCGTTGATGCTTTGATATGGCACTGGACACATGATAGCTATATTGATAAGAATGTTGCCTATCACATTATTAAAAGCGCAGAAATGATGGGTAAGAAGGTTTATCCCAGTGCTGATACATGTTGGATGTTTGACAATAAGATTTCAGAGAAGTATTTGTTGGAGGCAGTGAATGCGCCATTTATTGAAAGTAAAGTCTTTTTTGAACCCAATAGTGCACTTGCATGGATAAAAAAACAGCGATTTCCAATTGTATATAAATTGCCGCAGGGAGCGGGGAGCAGTAATGTCAGGCTGATAGAAAATGAAAAGGAGGCTGCAAAGATATGTAACTCGCATTTTTCTTTTTTGAGGAGACCAGATATAGACATGAAACTATATTATGCACAAAAAGGTGCGTACATAAAAACGTTAAGACAAATATTTAAAAGTGATTTGTTGCGATATGGGGTCAACAACAGAGGTTGTTTACTGTTGCAAAAATTTATATCGGGTAATGTATATGATATTAGAGTAACGGTTATAGGTGAAAGAGGGATAATATTTCGACGTTATGTGAGAGAAAAGGATTTTCGGGCATCAGGAAGTGGAAAAATTGACTATGAAGTGTCAAAACAAGATCTCTTGGCGATTCCCATAGCAAGAAGAATATCAGAGAAAATTGGCAGTCAGACAATGACCTATGATTTCATCTATGATAAAAATGAGCTAAAAATCGTCGAAATGAGTTATGGTTTTTCGGCAAAAGCTGTGTATGATGCACCGGGGTGGTATGATGCGGATATGATATTTCACGAGGAACATACGGATGTTCATAAACAGGTAATCTCTGAATTGTTGAGATAACAAATAAAAGGAAGTTGTATGAAAAATTTTATTTATTATAAAGAAGATGCAGAATATCCAAAAGATAAATATTTTAGACCAGATAAAATATATCCAGAATATCCGTTTGCCAGTCTTGGGATATCGAAAGAGAAAAATGTTGTCTATGAAATGATAAGAGATATGTTCAGATTGTTGGCACTGGACACACAGTGCTTTGGAGGCTGTGAGTGGAATCCGTTAGGTGAATACATAAAACCCGGAAACGTTGTGCTCATAAAACCTAACTGGGTGAAACATGAGAATGTAGCTGTTAAGGGACGTAAGGGAATGGAGTGCTTGGTTACCAATACCTCAATACTTAAATGTCTGATTGATTATACGTTAATTGCTTTGAAAGGGAGTGGAAGGGTCATTGTTGCTGACGCGCCGGTGCAATCATGTGATTTTGAACGTATGAGAAAAAATATAGGGTTGCACGAGTTGGAAAAATTTTATAGGACTGCCGGAGCGAACGTTGCATTTGTTGATTTGCGTAATTACAGAAGTTTGAGGAATAAGGGAAATGTTGTGACAGTTCCGACAAATGCAGTCTATGCCGGAAAAGTAATTAATTTGGGAGAACATTCCTGTTTTTATCATAATTGTAAGGAGGGACGTTTAAGAATTACGAATTATGATTACCGGGCGGTTAATCGGCATCATCGGGGAATGACACAGGAGTATTGCATTAGTGAAGCATGTCTGGAATCGGATGTAATCATTAATCTGCCAAAGCCTAAGACACATAGGAAAGCCGGTTATACGGGGGCGCTGAAAAATATGATTGGGGTAAATGCAATGAAGGACTATCTCCCGCATCACACGAAAGGTTCCTATATGAAGCGGGAGGGGGATGAATATTATTCAGAATCCAAAGGCGCTAAAAGAAAAAGTGATATCAATGATTTCATTGATATCTTGGAAAAGAAATCATTGTTTCGGGCGGGAAGGATAATAAGGCAGTGCGAGAATTTATTGGCAGAAAATACAAATGATGCAGAGAAGTATTCGGAAGGAAGCTGGTGGGGGAATGATACGATTTGGAAGACGATTTTAGATATAAATAAGATTGTTTTGTATGCGGATAAGCACGGACAGATACGAAAAGACAGGCAGAGAAGAGTGATTACGATAGGAGATATGATTGTATCTGGTGAGGGAGAAGGACCTATCGCACCGTCCCCGAAAAAGACGAACAGCATTATATTCGCGGATAACAGTGTTGTCTTTGATGAAATACTGGTTAGATTTATGGGGTTTGAGGAAAGTAAGTTTAGACTGCTGCAGGAAGCGAAACGAAATCGGAAATTATTTGAGGGGAACATAGAAGAATGTGAGATTGCTTCAAATTGTGAGAGGTTTTGCGGGAAGGCATCTGAACTGAAAGGAATATATAAATTTATACCGTCAGAAGGCTGGAAAGGATATATCGAAAAACGATGAAAAAGAAATTTATTATTACTATTGATACGGAAGGGGATGATTTATGGACAAATAAAATAACACGGAATGGACTGAAAGAAATCACAACAGAAAATGCAAAAAATTTGGAGCGTTTTCAATTATTGTGTGAAAAATACGGTTTTGTACCAGTTTATCTAACGAACTATGAAATGGCTCTGGCACAGCCGTTTATTGAGATGGCGCGCTGTGCGCTGAAAAATAAGCGAGCAGAAGTCGGCATGCATATGCATGCATGGAATTCACCGCCAATTGAGCCTTTACCGTACAATCCAAGAGGTACGCATACATACATTGGCGAGTATCCGAGACAATTGCAATGGGAAAAGATGAAGTATTTAACCAGATTGCTGGAAGATACATTTCAGACGCCGATTACGAGTCATAGGAGCGGAAGGTGGTGGTTCGATGAGTTTACTCTGAAGTGTCTGAGAAAGTTAGGATATTTAGTGGACTGCAGTATGACGCCATATATATCATGGGCGGATAGTATTGGAAACAGACAATATGGCGTAGATTATTCGAAAGACCATTATCAGGGAGAGTATATGCTTTCTGCGAAAAACATACATAAACGGGGGCGTTCGGGAGTGTATGAGGTTCCTCCAACCATTTTGAAGCATTATACGTATAGATTTCCAAAAGTGCAGCAATCGGTGGAATGGTTCAGACCAAATGGAAGAAACTTGAAAGAAATGCTTTGGATAAAAAATAAGATAAAGAGATCGGAAAGATATGGATATCTACAATTTATGCTTCATTCTTCGGAATTGACAGTGGGGACAAGTCCCACCTTTAAGAATAAAAGAAGTATAGAAAAGCTGTATTCAGATTTAGGAATATTATTTGAGGAAGTCTCTAAGCAGTTTGAAGGAATAGGAATAACAGATTATATCAAGGAAAAACATATGGTGCGGCAGGGAGGAAAGTCAAAGGAGAAATGAACATTGCAATTTTGATACCTGAACTGGGCGGTGGTGGGGCTGAACGAGTAGCGCAGATATTGGGTGATTATTATGTGGGTCAGGGAGAAAAGGTGTTTTATTTTCTTCAGGATTTAAATATTAAACAGGATTATCCCGTAAAAGGTCAAGTTATTAAGACTAGGATTCGAAGCTGCATGGAGGAAAAAAATATCAGTGATATACAGAGAATGATGCGGTTAATCAGTTCCTCTCTGCAGATGAGAAGGCTGAAGAAACAATATCACATTGATGTAGCGATCAGTTTTATGGAGGAGTTCAATTATATCAATATATTGTCTAAGAGACGAGAAAGGGTCATTGTCCGAATCTGTACGATTTTGTCAGATAGAAAAGAATTGAGCGGATTTTTGTATGAGAAGAAAAGGGTGCATTTTTTTTATTCTAAGACAGATAAGGTAGTGGTGATGAGCCATTATGCATGGAGAGATATGCATGATTATTATAGGGTTCCGGGGAAAAAGCTTATAAGAATCCCCAATCCTGTTGTGGAATGTTCAGAGAAACGGGACGAGGATGAATGGGAATATGGAGAAAAAGCATTTGTCTGCATGGGACGTTTGGAAGGGGTAAAGCAGCATGAGCGAATTATTCGTGCATTTTCTTATGTTGCAGCTTGTGAGAAGCAGGCTAAACTACTTGTTCTGGGAAAGGGACCTAATTTAAATTATTTACAGAGATTGTGCAGCGAATTTCAGGTAGAAGGCAAAGTGGTTTTTGTCGGGTTTACGGGCAGACCTGCATATTATTTAAAACGTGCAAAGGCCTTTGTCATGGCGTCAAAGGTAGAAGGATTTCCCAATAGTATGATAGAAGCAATGAGCTGTGGTACTCCTGTCATTACGACAGATTCTCCAGGAGCCTGCGGAGAAATTGTGGGAAAACCCAAAAGCATAGAACATGCAGCCTCTATAATTTTCTGCAGATATGGTATTTTAACGCCGAATATGCCGGAGGGGAAAGTGAAAGCGGGAACTCCCTTGACGGAACAGGAATTATTGTTAGGCAGGGTAATGCTAAAAGTATTGACAGAGGATGAAATATATAAAAGGTATAGAAAACAGTCATTCAAACGAGCGCAGATGTATTCTTTAGACAAAGTGATTACAAAATGGAATCGCTTAGTTTATGATAAGTAATAAGAGTCAATACTATAGGAGGAGAAGGAGTGGAAGAAAATGAAAAAAGGAATGATTTCAGTAGTATCTATGTTAGTTGGAGCAGCCGCGGGTGCGGGCGCTATAGGAAAAATGGAAGGTGACAGGTTAAATAAGACACAGAGTATGTCGGACAAACATTTGGCACTTTTTCTTATGATGAATCAATGGGTGAAGGTGAAGCAGGAAGGAAAGAATCTGTCAGAGTATTTCGAGAGAAACGGATATAAGAGAATTGCAGTATATGGTATGAGTTACGCCGGAGAGACACTTATTGATGAACTTAAGGGAAGCAAAATAGAAATAGCATATGGTATTGATCAAAGAGCGAGTTCCATTTATGCAGATGTAGATATTGTGTCTGCTGAGGATACTTTGAAAGATGTGGATGCCGTTGTAGTGACAGCAATTTCCTTTTTTGATGAAATTGAGGAAAAGATTTCTCTGAAGCTGGATTGTCCGATTATTTCTTTAGAAGATGTTTTATATGATATTTAGGGAGCGGCAAATATATGACAATTTTATTCGCAACAACAGATTATGTTATCAAAGGAAAACCGACGACTGGTCTTCCCGCATACTTATATCGAGTTTCGCGAGCTTTGTTGGATATGGGACATACGCCGATCATTATGACATTCGGGCATCATGATTTTTACAGAAAAGATGATGGAATCGAGGTATATACGATTTATGTGCCATGCTCCTATTACAAAAATAAATGTATTGGCTATATATGCGATGCTGTTTCTAAATCCCAGATTATGAATCGACGAATAGAGGAACTGTCACGCAGGCGGTATATTGACGTGATACAGTTTACCTCGCTGATGGGACTTCCGCTTTTTTATATGGGTAATATCCCCGCAGTATTACGGCTTTCGTCGTATGCCAGAATTGCCTTTTCCACACATATTTCAGTGGATAAAACGCTTGCAGAAACGATGGCTTTTTTTGAGAGATGCTCAGTAAAAAGATGCACCGCCGTATATGCGCCCTGCCAGTCTACTGCTGATCAATTTGGCAGAGATACACATAGGAAAGTCTATGTATTGGAAACGCCTTTTCAGAATGATGTGCAGTGTTATGATTATAGTTTTGCGAATCAGTTAAAAGGTAAAAAATATGTTTTCTTTTTTGGAATTTTATCGCCAGAAAAAGGGATTGGAGTCATTGCAGAAATACTATATCAGTTTCTAGATGCATATAAGGATTATACATTTGTTTTTGCAGGACATCCCTATGAGATAAATGGTATAAATGCACACACACTGTTAAGAAAGTGCGCGAAAGAATATGTAAATCGTGTGATTCTATTGAAACCATTGCCGCATGAGCAGCTATATCCTGTTATTATGGGAGCGAAATTTATTGTGCTGCCATATTTTAATGATAACCTATCCAATGCCTGTCTGGAAGCAATGTCATTTGGAAAAGTAGTGATTGGAACGGATGGTGGAAGTTTTGAACAAGTAATAAAGCATGGATATAGTGGGGTGTTGTGCCAAAGAAACGATTCAAACGATTTATTGGATAAGCTTCACTATGTAATGAATCTTTCTGACCAAGAGAAGCGGGAAATGGAAAAAAACGCAAAGCAGAGAATGGAGTGCCTAAAACCAGAAGTTGCAGTAAAAAAGCTGGTGTGTTTTTATAAAAAGGTATTGTATTACAGGGGGCAAAATAAAAAGTAGTATGAATACAGGAGCGATTACAGAGTGGGACAGACGAAAAGCATACATATGGGGAGCAGGATATTATGCAGACTTTATTTATTTGGTGATAGATAAAGAGCACTGTTGCGTGGAAGGGATAGTCGATTCGAATACAGAAAAGTGGGGAAGAGAATGGAAATATGGATTATACATTTCTTCACCTGAGATTTTAAGTCATACCATGTTTGATTATGTTTTTATTTCTCCTCAGAACTATAATGGTATTGAAAAACAATGCCAGCTCATGGGAATTCCAGAAGAGAAAATCGTTATTTACTGGCGGGATAACGAGGCGGCAGGACGATTCCAGAACCGCGCAGATCGAGTAATGGAAACCAAAAACAATTGTGACAAATACAGGAACAGACTCTTGAATGCGCCTTACGAATGGGGATTGCGGGAAGTTCCCCAAATTATATCATCGGTGAGATTGCTATATCGCATTCTTGCTGAAAAATGTTCCTTGTGTAGATATGGGGATGGTGAATTTGAAATTATATTGCATCGTGAGAGACCATGGTTTCAAAAGGTAGACAATAAATTAGCTGAGCGGCTTAGAACGGTTATTATCTCTAAACGAGAGGATATTATTATCGCAGTGGCGGATAATTTCGGGATGCTCGAAAAATATAAAGATAATGCAGCAGATGACATAAGGAAATATATGGTTCCGAACAGGGAGAAGATTATATCCCTGTTGGACAGCAGCTATGTGTATTATGACGCATATGTTTCCCGCCCCTATATCATTTATAAAGATAGAACACATGCTGACGAGATATTCTGCCTTTTTAAAAAGATATGGCAGGATAGGGAAGTGCTGCTTATCGAAGGGAAGACAGCGCGAATAGGCGTGGGAAACGATTTGTTCCACGGCGCAAAGAAGATAGAGAGAATGGAATGTCCTGAGAAAAATGCGTGGGATGTATATGCGGATATTTTGGAGACAGTGAAAAGAAAGGCAGGCTATAACACATTGATATGTATTTCCCTTGGACCAACAGCAACAGTACTAGCCTATGATTTAGCGGTTGCCGGATATCAGGCGTTGGATATTGGACAGTTGGATAATGAATATGAGTGGTATATCAGAGAGGCGGAAGAGAGAATTCCTATTCCAGGAAAAATGGTGGCAGAAGTAGATAAAGGAAGATGCGCGGATGACAAAGCGGGAATAAATAAGGAAACAGAAGTAGAATATCAGCAGCAGATTGTAGCGGAAATAGGCTTGTGGAACATAAAAAGCTGCGAGTCACAGATGGGGAAAACGGATGGAAAAAATATTGATTTGGGGAACAGGGGTAATAGCTGAACAGGTTTTGGGACAGTGTGACATATTCGGACAGTATAATGTTATGGGGTTTATTGACAATAATGCGGATAAGAGGGGGAAAACTTTTTATGAAAGAGAAATTTTTACCGCAGATATATTGAGGAAAATGAAGCCAGACAGGATTGTGATACTAACAGTTCGTTATAAAGAAATAGAAGAACAAATCAGAAACGAATTTCCTGAACTGATGGCGTCTGTCGAAGAAATGAATTTTTTCTATAAGCAGACTGTCATAAAGCGCTACAGGGACAGCTGTGAACCAGAAATTATTAGGATATTAGAGCACTTATGGAAAAACGATTTACAGGTTTTTAATTATGATTTTGTAAAAAAGTATAATGAGATGTGTTTTCGGATAGAAATGGATGAATCGTGTGGGATGTACTTTGTCCGACATGGGGGAAAACGGCTGTATTTTTCAAAGGCAATTAAAAGTACAGTGGAAGCGGTAGATTATTACAGAGGAGTGTTGATGGAGCAAGACAAGGAATCGCCGCATAAATATACAGATGAGAATTTTGGGATAGAAAAAGGCAATGTCGTGGTGGATATCGGAGTTGCCGAGGGAAATTTTTCTTTACAGGTGATTGATCGGGTTTCCAGATTATACATAATTGAGTCGGACGATGGCTGGATTGAAGCCCTTCGTGAGACGTTTAGAGATTATAAGGAAAAAGTAATTATTATTCAAAAATTTGTGACTTCCGTGGACGAAGGGAAATATGCGACGCTAGATTCTCTGATAGAAGAACCAGTGAATTTTATTAAGATGGACATAGAAGGAAACGAATGGGATGCCTTGCTGGGAGCGGAAAAACTGATTGGCAGGTCAGAGAATCTGAAATGCGCTGTGTGTGCTTATCATGGGGATTTTGATGAAATATTAATTAAGGATGTTCTAGGTAAGTACGGAATGGATATTTCCACCACACAGGGATACATGTGGTATCCAGGAACAAACAGACAGACCTATGTTTCCACCAGATTGTGCAGAGGAATTGTCAGAGGAATAAAAAACGGATTGGGTAGGAAATAAAAGTGGGAGTTAGACAGATAAAGGAAGAAAAGGTAAATAAAAAGACGCTTGCTATTGTCTCTGTTTATGATAGTGACGGCATCATAGAAGACTATCTTATTTTTTACCTCTCGTCACTAAGGGCTGTCACAAACCGGTTGATCGTGGCGGTGAACGGAAAACTGACGGGGGAGGGAAGGGAAAAGATTCTTTCCATAGCGGACGAAATCTATCGCCACCCCAACACCGGCTTTGATTTTGGCGCGTACAAGGATGTGTTAGAAAACTATCTGAAACCGGGAGATCTGGACCAGTACCAAGAGTTAATTCTGTGCAACGATACCTGCTATGGTCCGTTTGTTCCTTTTACGCAGATATTTACCCAAATGGAAGAAAAGGATGCAGAGTTTTGGAGCATCAATTATATCGAAGATCCGCTCCTTCCTCATTTTCAATCCTATTTTATGGTGGCAAGCGGACAGGGGATTTGTTTAGTGAGAGACTTTCTTTTACAGGAAGTGGACAGCAATATTGACAATCCAATCCAGGCATGCGGGTATGAGCATGGACTGAGCGAGATTATTTTATCGAGCGGAATCAGGACAGATTATTATACCTCAGATGTGAAAGGATATCACGATCTGGATATTTTCGGGGCGCCGGATTACGCATTGGAATTACTTGGATTTCCGCTGTTAAAAAGAAGGGCTTTTTCAGATGCGTTATCCGTAAAAGACAATTGCCGGAGGGCGCTTTGTATGATAGTTGAACAGGGGAGTTATCCGACAGACTATATTTTGAAAAATGTTTTCAGAATCTATCACAGGGATTTTTCGAATGTCCTGTGTAGGCAGTATATAACCAAAAAGAGTTACTTTGAAAAGAATTATGTCACAAGGCAGGAAGTAATCTCTTTTTGTAGGGAGCATAAGAAAATATATCTTTACGGAAATGGCTATATGTCGGTTTTATTCATGGCGCGGTTTAGGAGATACATGAATGAGTTTTGTGGATATGTGATTTCTGATGAGTATTATGGGGAGACAGAAAGCCAGGATAAACAGATTTATAAATTGTCAGAGATAGACGGGGAAGTGCCGCTGATTGTGGCAATGACAGGAAAAGTGGCGGTGCAGGTCATAAGTAAATTGCGGGACAGGAAAAATGTGCTGTTTTTATCGGTGGAGCCGGAAATGACGAAATAGGAACGGGGTGTCAAAATGCGAAAAGCTATTATTTATGGAACAGGGAGTTATTATGAGCAGAATAAACATAAACTCCCAAAAGATTTGGAGATCGCAGCTTATGCGGACAGCAATCCGAACAATGCAACATCCCATCATGGAGAGCTGTTCAGAGGTCTTCCAATGCTTTTGCCGGAAGAATTTGAAACAGTTGTATATGATGTGGTTTATATCTGTACGGATTACACAGCGGGAAATCAAATTTTTCAGAAATTGTCAGCGATAGGGATTGATTCTGATCGTATTTTCTTTCTGAACCGCATGGAACCGTCGGCGGATTGGAAGTATGAGGCAACTGAGGATGGGAAGGGATATCTGTCAACGATTGACGGGATTATGGTTAAAGAGCGCTATCGGACGGATTTTGACATTGTTCACGAAGTTCTTATTGAGCATTCATACGGGTTTGGATTTGAGAATGAGGATTATATTGTGATAGATATTGGTATGAATGTTGCCATCGCTTCTTTATATTTTGCAAAGCAGTCTCATGTGAAAAAGGTTTATGGTTTTGAGGCATTTCCGGACACTTATGAGCAGGCGGCAGCTAATATCGCTCTGAACCAGCCGGGAATCGGGGATAAAATTGAGGCAGTGAATTTTGCTCTCTCAGATGAAAATGGGAGAAAACTGGTGGCAGTATCGGCAGAAGAGACAGGATGGAGAAATATTTTTTCTAAGGATAAAAACAGGCGTCAGATGGAAATTGTCTGCCGGGATGCGGGGGAAGTGGTCAGCGGCATCCTAAACCAGCACAAGGAAAAAATTGTTCTAAAAGTGGATACGGAGGGTGCGGAATTTCCTATTTTTGCAGCGCTCGATAGGGCGGGGTGTTTTGGAAAGATTGATGTGATTATGATGGAATATCACGGGGATTCAGAAAAACTGCTTTCTATTCTGAAAAAATATGGTTATCGATATTTTATTCAGGGGAAAAATATGGTGTGTGGACTGATTCATGCTATAAAGTAAAAAACGAAAGAGCAGAAATATTTAGCGACTGGAAGCAGCTTGTGTGACGGAAAAGAACCAGTGCAGAACGGAGAAATTGGCTATGGAAAAAACAGAAATTACCTATGACAGCCTTTGCGGAATAATTGAAAGCTGTGTTGTTTCCGTTTCATATAAGGTGTTAAAGGATAGGAAAAAGATGCTTGTCGTCGCCATCAGTGAGGAAGTGCGGTTTCAAAAAAGTATACAGAAGATACTAGAATACAATCCCAAAATGGAATTTATTATAGTAGCGCAGATCGGATTACAAAAGGTATTGGAAGAGATATATGGAGACAGATACCCAGTGATCGGTTGGAGCGGAATGTACACGACGGAACTGATTGACAAAGTAAGAAGGGAAGCGGATATCAGCGAAATAGACAGTTTTTTATACTTTACCCAGCATCCAGTCAATCTGCGGGATAATAATTTTATCAGCATTGCGCAGCATCTGCAGGAAGAGGCTAATATTCATGCTTACAGCGACACGGTAGGATATGAGCTGTATGAATATCATAATCTTGCGCTGTATAGTCAGGGAATTAAGGTGTACGAGGAGATAAACCACCTGATTGGTCTGAAATTTATGCATGTCACAGAGGAGAACAAGGCATGAGGATAGGTATTCTGTCTTTATATAAAGAGCGAGAAATCACAGGAATCAATAAGGTTACAATGGGGCTTATGGAAGAGCTTTTGAAACAGGACCAAGAAAATACATATACCTTTCTGGGAAAGACGGACTGGCTTCCTCTGGATATGGATTACATACCAGTTCTGCCAGATGCGGGTGCTTCCATACAGCTAAATTATGCTATGTTGGCGCACCCGATGAATATTGTCCATTCCCATTATCGCCCGTTTGAACTGGCAGAGGGAATTCCCTGTGCGAAAATACTAACAATTCACGATCTGATTCCATTAATCTATCCGGAGTGGTATGGGAGTCAGGTTGCATATTTTGATGTTTCGCTCAGAAAATGTGCAAAGAAAGCGGATAAGATCATAGCGGTTTCCGAATGTACGAAGAGGGATATCACAGAGCGTTACGGAATTCCGCCGGAAAAGATTGAGGTGGTGTATAACGGTCTGTCTCCGGCAAAATTATTTGCAGATGACGCCGCAGACAAAAGCGTGCCAGGGCTGGAAGATACGGATTTTATCTTTTCGGTTTCGGGTCTTGGACCTCACAAAAACCAAGGTGGACTGGCGGAGGCTTTTATGCTCTATAAAAGCCGTCATCCGGATTCGGATGTAAAGCTGGTGCTGACAGGACCCGTGCGGAAATATGAGGTTGTTAGGGAAATACTGTCAAAAAATAGGAATGTAGCGAAGCATGTGGTGTTTACAGGTTTTGTCAGCGATGAACAGTTGATCTGGCTGTACCGGAAAGCAATGGCGTTTATCTATGTTTCTTATTATGAAGGCTTCGGTCTGCCAATACTGGAAGCGCTTTCCGTTGGAAAGGCGGTGATTTGTGCCGATGCGGCATCCATGCCAGAGGTGGGAGGGGACGCAGCAGCATACTGTAATCCGCATGAGGTGGAATCTATAGAGGCAGCTATTGATAAAGTCGTATCAGACGCAGCGTACAGAAACAGTCTGGAGAAAGCGGCGGCAAAACAGGCATCAAAATTTTCTTATAAAAAGGCTGCGGAGGAGATGCTGCGGATTTATCAATCGTTTCAAAAATAGTCTATTGCAGATGCTTTGTGACAGAAGGATTCGACGGAATATCATCGTGCCAGTGCATTGACAGAATAAATAGATATCAGGGAGAATATATGGCAGACAATAGAAAAAGGATTTTACATATGACGCCGCCGATTATTAATAACGGTGTATACAAATATATATTTAATCATCTGGAATACATAGATAGAGAACGGTATCAGCTTATATTTCTGACCAGAAACGCGAAAGCGTTGGAGGCGACGGAGGAATGCAAGAAATATGGATTTGACATACAGCCCTTCTGCAATACGGAGCGGAATAATGAGGAAAAGCTGCGACAGGAGATCACGAGTATTCTGAGGCAGGGGTACGATGTCGTTCATCTGCATACCAGTTTCTGGCGAGGATTTCTGATTGAGCAGATTGCAATGGAATTAAAGATTCCAAAGGTGATCGTACATTCCCATAGCACATGGGTCGATGTGTCAGATGATAAGAGGCGGGAAGAGATTCTGCGAATACATAACGAATACAAGGAAAAATTTGATTTTCGGTATGCGACTGATGTATGCGCCTGCTCCCGTTTGGCGGGGGACTGGCTGTACGGCAAGCAGATTCCGCGGGAGAGGATACAGATACTGCCCAATGCAATTGATGTGGAGAAATATCGTTTTCGTCCGGAGATAAGAAAAAGCTTGCGGGAAAAGCTGGGGTTGAAAGACAAAATCGTAATTGGGAATGTGGGACGTTATTGTTACCAGAAGAACCAAAGCTTCTTAATCAGGGTCTTTGCCAAAGCGAGGGAATACAATAAAAAGCTTTTTCTGATGCTAATCGGAGGAGGGGAGCTACAGAATGAGCTAAAAAAGCAGATTGTGGAGATGGGGTTAAAGGATGACACATGTTGTTTGAACTGGCAGGAAAATATATTTGATTATTTTCAGGTGATGGATGTATTCTGCCTTCCTTCCCTGTTTGAAGGACTGGCTATCACCTCTGTTGAGGCGCAGGCGGCAGGACTGAAATGCTTCTTGTCAGACACGATATCCATGGAGGCAAAAATAACAAATCTAGGGGTCTTTCTACCACTGGAAGAAGAGATATGGGCAGAGCAATTGGCACATAGTGTTTCGGAGGAAAGACGGGAGAGAAAAGATGTAGAAATAGAAAAAGCTGGATATGATATCAGGACAGCGGTAAAAAAACTGGAGCAGATGTATGAGTGAGGAAAAGAGAAAAGTCTATATCGCAGGTGCACATTCCAGAGGTAGGACGCTACGCGTCTATTTGGAATACCTTTATCCGGAGGTTGAGGTAGTAGCTTTTCTGGTGGATGATATGTCGGAGAATGCAGAGACCGCGGACGATTTGCCGGTACAGCTGATTGGACAGGGATTACATACGGAGTATCCAGTTTATTTAGGGATGCGCGGAGCAAATCACGAAAAAGTAACGGACGAGCTGCTGGAGGTGGGGATGCATAAGATTATCCCAGTAACGGTGGAGTTGGATAGGCAGCTTCGTAACGAATATGTGCGCAGATATGCGCAGAACAGGGGCAGGCTATTTTTTATGATAGATGAATTGTCCGCAAGGAATAAAAATATGCAGGAAAAAACAGCTGGAATTTACGTGGCATGTTCTATTTATGATAAGCCGTTACAGGATAGTTATACATTTATAAAAGAAGAGCTATCCCTGCAGGTGGGAGCTGCTTTAACAAGGGAAAGAATATCAGCGGATGCGATTCCAGATTATGAGGGGGAGAATATTTCTGACAGGAATAAGCAGTTTTGTGAACTTACGGGGCTTTACTGGATCTGGAAGAATGCCTGCGAGGACTATGTGGGACTGGTGCATTACAGACGGCACTTTCTGCTGCCAGATAATTGGCTGGAACGGATGATAGGAAATCGGATTGATGTACTCTTGCCTGTACCGTTATATGTTGCGCCAAACATTGCGGAGAACTATAAAGAGAGGCATATTGCGTCAGACTGGGAATATCTGATGGAATATTTTAAGAAAAAACTTTCGAAAGAATATGAAGTAGCTGAACAGATTTTTAGCGGAAACCTGTATTATCCTTGCAACATGTTCATTGCACGAAAAGAGGTGCTGGATCAGCTTTGCGAATGGATGTTTCCTATCCTCTTTGCAGTGGCGAAGCATGGGGGAGAAAAGAAAGATTCTTATCTGAATCGTTATCCTGGCTTTATCTCAGAGCGGCTGATTACTTATTTCTTTGAGAGCCATATGGAGAAATACAGGGTGGCGTATGCCAATAAGAATTTTTTAAGATAGTATAATTGAAGTATACAGATGGAAACAATTAAGACAATATTAGGAATATGCGTTGGTTAGAATGGCTAGAAAGAAATTACAGATATAACATAATATACGTCTAGATAAATTGGAAGACTTGAGTGACCAGATAGAAGAGCTGTGTGATCAGGTAGAAGGTTTGACGAGACAGATTTTTAACATGAAATTTGCTTAAAAATATTTATTTGGAGGAACTCATGAATTTCGAATTAACGGCATCAATGATGTGCGCCAACTATGGAAATCTGGAAAAAGAGGTAAAGGATTTAGAGACTGGCGGTATCGATTCCTTTCATATCGACATTATGGATGGCAGATATGTGCCAAATTTTGCCATGTCCTTAAATGATATGTCATATATAGCGTCAGCGGCAAAGAAACCGTTAGATGTGCATCTTATGATTGAACACCCAAACAATAACATACATATTTTTTTGGAAAAGCTGCGCAAGGGGGACACGGTGTATATCCATCCGGAAGCAGAGTACCATCCATCTACCACTTTGCAGAAAATCATTAATGCGGGCATGGTGCCAGGTATTGCTATCAATCCGGGAACCAGTATTGAAACAGTCATGGAAATGCTTGTGATTGTGAAGAAAGTGCTTGTGATGTCAGTGAATCCTGGAAACGCAGGACAGATGTACCTGCCATATGTTGGAAAAAAAATAAACAAGCTGCTCTTGCTCAAGGAAGAGATGCATTTCAAGGCATATTGGGATGGAGCATGCAGTGCAGACAAAATCCTGCAGTTTGCGCCAAAAGGGATGGATGGTTTTGTGCTGGGAACCACCATACTTTTCGGGAAAAGCAAACCCTACGGTGAGACAATAAAAGAGATACGTGATTACGGCAGAAATATGAAATCGAAAAGAGATTAGAATATGTGGAGACATAACTGATGAATGTAGCGATAATCCTGGCGGGTGGAACGGGAACCCGTATGGGGCTTGAAATTCCGAAACAGTATTATGAGGTAAACGGAAAAGCTGTTATCTCGTATTGTTTACATACTTTTCTTACGCATGAGAAAATTGACGCGGTGCAGATTGTAGCAGATGGAATGTGGCAGGAGTATATCATGCATCAACTTTCTGTCTTGCCGAACAGGGAAAAATTCAAAGGTTTTTCTGTACCGGGAGAAAACAGGCAGCTATCGGTATATCATGCGCTTACAGATATTCGTAAGTATGCGTTGGATGATGATTTCGTGATAGTCCATGACGCGGCGCGTCCATGCGTGTCGGCGGCTCAGATTTCAGACTGCCTAAAGGCGACTGCAGGGCATGACGGCACGCTTCCCGTGCTTCCGATGAAGGATACCGTCTATCTCAGCGAAGATAAGAAGATAATATCTTCTTTATTAGACAGAGGGAAAGTCTTTGCAGGGCAGGCGCCGGAAGTATTTCTGTTTGGCAGGTATTATGAGGCGAACAGAGCGCTTCTGCCGGATAAGATTTTAGAAATTAACGGTTCGGCGGAGCCTGCGATAATGGCAGGAATGGACATTGCCATGATATCAGGGGACGAAAGAAACTTTAAGATTACAACGGCAGCAGATTTAGAGCGTCTCCAGGAAATCGTGCAGAAAGGCGGATTAAACATAATCACTATATTATAAAAAAAGAGAAAGGAATCCTTTCTCTTTTTTCTTGTCTGTGAACATTTCTGTTCTGCATATTGTAGGAAACGACAAAACATTACAGGTTTTTATGATGTTTCCTCTTATTTTCGGACTGTTGAAGGACCTTATAGAATATTGCAGATATGGTAATTCCATGATACAATGTTCCATAAGAACAGATAAGGAACTGTGAAAAAATAATTGATATTTTTTCATAGTTCCTAATAAAATGAGAGGAATATGCAGAAATATGAACTATTATTTTATTGACTATGAAAATGTTCATGCAGATGGTTTTATTGGAATAGAAAACCTGAGTGAAAATGACGTTATCTGTGTGATGTATACAGAACAGAGCAAGACATTTTCGCTGGAGTTGGTGGAGAAGATTGTAAGGCAGAGGGCAAGATTGGAGTCCTATAAGGCGGGAACTGGCGCCAAAAATTCACTGGATTTTCAATTGGCGTCCTATTTAGGCTACATGATTGCAAAAGGGGATCGTGCGGAGGACTGCTTTTATATTGTATCACGGGATACAGGTTTTAATCATCTGGTTGATTTCTGGGCAGAGCGCAAGGTCAGAGTAAAAAGGATTGCGAATTTTGAAGATGGTGAGAAAGATTCTAAAACGGTGGTGCCTGTGGAGGAGCCAAAACGGAATGCAAAGGGCAAATCCAAAGTTTCTGATTCGAACAAAGCGACAAAGGAAGAACTTTTGCAGTATCTGACGGAGGAGGAATATTCGGACAAGATACTTGAGATATTTAACAGCTACAAGACAAAAGTGGCAATTAACAATGGTCTTAGCAAAGAGTTTCGGGACAGTCAGAAGAGCAGTGCGATCTATAAAAAATTGAAAGTTCTCTTAAAAGAGAAGCATAAATCTTAAAACATGTTGAAATTGGACAAGACATCCAATGACAATTTAGAAAAATTCAGGTATGATAATGGTATGATAAGATTAAAGTACAGTAGGGAGGCTGTAAATGTATGAGCGATAAGATCTTTTCTTCTCTTGACATGATAATGACAGGGCAGATATTGAAAAATAAGATAAGAAAGTGCGGTTATACAGTGCGGGAGATTCAGAAACTGCTGCATTTGTCCTGCCCGCAGCCAATTTATAGGTGGATGCGAGGATGCACTATGCCATCACTTGACAATTTATATGTGTTAAGCTCGATTTTAGGAACGCATATGGAAGATTTGCTACTGCCAAAACAAGATGAGGTATGGCTGATTCAATGGGGGGAGAATCAGCAGGAATGCCGCCGTCTAAGAACATATAAACAGCGAAAAGAACAGCTATTTAAATGAGGGAACAGAACATATGGAAACAGAGCATGAAGTCATAATTACAGAAAATGCGGAAGCTGCTCAGTATTATGCTGCGAATCAAATTCCTTATGTTGTCTGGCTCAATGAAAGGAACAGAAACCAGCATTTTCCAAGCGGTGCTTACTGTGTTGAGAGGTTAAGTGACATTGACGCGCAGTATCTTGACAGGGTGTACAGGCGCGTAAAAGGGATTCCTTGGGATATTACAGAGACGCCGCGCTTGCGGATTCGTGAGATAACAGTTGCAGATGTGCCACAGTTGTATGAGCTATACCGCGATGCAAGTATTACACAGTTTATGGAACCGCTTTTTGCGGAACCAGAACAGGAGATTCTCTATACCAAAGAGTATATCAAGAATATTTATGGATTTTATGGCTATGGTATGTGGGTGATTGAAAGCAAGGAAAATGGGAAGGTTATGGGAAGAGCTGGTCTGGAATACAAGGAGGGTTTTAACGGTTTGGAGCTGGGATTTATGCTGGGAGTAGCATATCAGCATAAAGGTTTTGCGTATGAGGCATGCAGTGCCATACTTTCTTATGGGATTACAGAGCTGGAACAGAGGACATATTGTTCTTTTGTTGACAAGGACAATAAAGCATCCATTCGACTGTGCGAGCGGCTGGGATTTGAACAGCATGGAAAAGTGCTGGTGCATAATTTCGACGGTTTGATGGTAGAGAAGGAATATTTGCAGTATGAGTATCATGCAGATTAAACAAAAATTAGGGAAAACTATTTTACATATCCGTTGCTATAGTGCACAAAACGAGCGATATAACATACAGAAGTGCATTTTTCGTGCGCAATTTCAAACAGCATACAATAAAATATTTGACAGGATAAAAGCGAAGTGGTAATATATGTCATATGAAGCAAAGGTGCTACGGGAGATACTCCCAGAGCACCTTTTTTTCGTCTTATAGATATTTTGTATCTGATGATACAAGGCACAAGAAAAAAGAGGAGGAGTTTATTATGACAGAATTACAGGGATTGCTAGAGGCCGTAAACAGTGAGATTTATGGCGTATGGTTTTTGATTGGCGCTGCGTTGGTATTCTGGATGCAGGCGGGCTTTGCAATGGTAGAGGCAGGTTTTACCAGGGCAAAAAATACAGGGAACATCATTATGAAAAATCTAATGGATTTCTGTATTGGTACATGTACTTTTATTGTGATTGGATTTGGATTGCTGCTGGGCGAGGACTTGATGGGTTTTATTGGAAAGCCTGGATTTGATATTTTTACAAGTTATGCTGATTTTGACTGGTCAAATTTTGTGTTTAACTTGGTATTCTGCGCCACCACGGCAACCATTGTCTCTGGGGCAATGGCAGAGCGCACTAAATTTCTCTCTTACTGTGTGTATTCCGGTGTAATTTCCGCGTTGATTTATCCAGTTGAAGCACATTGGATTTGGGGTGGAGGCTGGCTTGCACAAATGGGATTTCATGATTTTGCAGGCTCCTGCGCAATACATATGGTGGGTGGTATAAGCGCTTTGATTGGCGCTAAGATGTTAGGACCGCGCATTGGTAAATTCACAAAAGATAAACAGGGAAACATCACAAAAGTAAATGCATTTCCGGGACATAATCTTACCATAGGCGCGCTTGGTGTCTTTATTCTCTGGCTTGGCTGGTATGGATTTAATGGTGCAGCAGCGGTTAGTTTGCCAGAACTTGGTTCCATTTTTGTGACGACAACGATATCTCCGGCAATCGCCACAGTCGTGTGTATGGTATTCACTTGGGTAAAGTATGGAAAGCCAGATATTTCCATGTGTCTAAACGCATCACTTGCAGGGCTTGTGGCAATCACGGCAGGCTGCGATGTGACAGATGCGTTCGGTTCGATAGTGATTGGTGCTGTAGCAGGACTTTTGGTAGTGTTTGGTGTATGGTTTCTGGATTATAAGCTGCATATTGATGATCCTGTGGGTGCTGTGGCAGTTCATTGTCTTAACGGAATTTGGGGGACGATTGCTGTCGGATTGTTTGCGACAGACACAGCGCCAGCATTTGCAAGAGGATATGGTGACGGCATAGAGTTTGGTGCAAACCAGATTTGCGGGACCGGGCTTTTCTATGGCGGCGGTTTAAAACTGTTGGGAATGCAGTTTGTCGGAATGGTCTGTGTGATTCTTTGGACAGTGATCACTATCACAATTACTTTTCTGGTTATCAAGGCAATTTTGGGTCTTCGTGTCAGCGAGGAGGAAGAAATTATCGGTCTGGATGCCACAGAACACGGACTGCCGTCTGCCTATGCAGGATTTTCTATGATGGATATCTCCAACAGTATGATTATGGAGGAGAACGAGAATACACAGCTTGGCGCAGAGAACTATGAGGAGGCCACAGAGGCACAGAAAAATGCGGCGGTTAAGGTTTCGCAGGTGCCCATGTCTTCGGTTTCCGGTATTTATAAGATAGTTATTATTGCGAAACTATCCAGATATGATGTGCTGCGCAAGGCAATGAACGATATTGGCGTGACAGGCATGACAGTGACACAAGTTATGGGGTGCGGCATTCAGAAGGGTGCAGGCGAGAAATACCGCGGCGCAGAGATTGACGCGACATTGCTTCCTAAAGTAAAAGTTGAGGTTGTGGTGTCAACAATCCCAGTGGCAAAAGTGATAGAATCTGCTAAGAAAGTGCTTTACACAGGACATATCGGTGACGGAAAGATTTTTGTATATAATGTGGATAAAGTGGTAAAAATCCGTACAGGAGAAGAGGATATGGCAGCACTTGCAGATGTGGAATAGAGATGATTGTTAATAAAGATGATTGTTAATAAAGATATAAGAAAGAACCCTTAGCTAGGGTTCTTTCTTGCGTTATATAATTGTCTCGATAGAAATATCTTTCCGGTTGGAAAGCTGTAAAATACTGTGATAATAATTTTGTTGCAGGTCGAAAATTTCGTTGTTTTCCGTGTGGATAACAGGTCTGGAATAGTGGTCGGGATTAATAAAAATAACATTTCCCTCCATGCCATTGCTGAGTGTGACTCTGTGGTTAAGATACGAATTTGACACATTTTCAAGAAAAGTGAGGATATATTTCATGTCATATTTTTGGATTCCATCATCCTCAAAGTACTTGATGACAGCAAAAGGACACATCGCGGTATGGTATACCCGCTCGCTTGTCATGGCATCAAAGATGTCGGCAATGGTAACAATCTTGGAAAAACGGTCAATTTCATCGCTTGTCAGACCGTAAGGATATCCGCTTCCATCACATTTTTCATGGTGCATCAGCGCCGTATTTTTAACTGCTTCAGGAATATTATGGTATTTTCTCAATAGATGATAGCCTTCCGTGGTGTGTGTCTTGATAATCTCAAATTCATCTGGTGTGAGTTTTCCGGGCTTGCGCAAGATCCCGCTGGGAAGCATAAACTTGCCAATGTCATGAAACAGACCGCAAGCCGCAGCCATTAATTGGTCCGCTTCCGAGAAGTGCAGCCAGCGCGAAAGGACATTTGCAATCAGAGCAACGTCAATACAGTGTGCATAGATGGAATCTTTGATATTGTGCATATTCAGTAACATATCAAAAACACTGACTTCATTATCATCTTGATACAAAAGCGCCATTGTTTCTTTTAATAATTCGTTTGCGCGAAATGGTTCATTGCGGTATAGTGATTTCATAAGGTTATTTTGATAGTGTTCGGCACACCGTTCAAAATCCTGGGAAAAACGCTGGAACTGTTTGCTCTCTCTAATTTTTTCCTTGTTGGATAGCTTGTCTGGGTGTGCCGAGAGGGATTCTGCCGCATAGATGTTTTGATTTACAGCGATCATGGGGGAAGATAGTCCCTGAAGAAAATCGTTTTGTAAATCATCTTCTATATTGGCATAATATATGGAATATCCTTCCAGTCGTGATATAATATTTTCTGTGAGAACTACACCTTTGGGAATGAGGGTCTTTTGATTATGGATTAAAATGTCTTCCGCAGTTACCATGCCAGGTGCGAGTTCTGCAATGGGGATTTGTTTCATAAACCGCCCCCCCTTTCTGATTTATAGCCTTTCGGAAACCGAGCGTCTATATATTTCATTTTAGCCGTTCATAGATAAAAAGTCAAACATTAGGAGGTAATTACATGAAAAAATACACCAATATCCACAAGTTATCTGACAACAAGTTTCTCAATCTGTTTAAGCTAGATGCCCTGACAGACGGCGGTCGTCCGTTTGATTATTTTTTTGTATCGCGCAGAAAGGCAGAGGAAATCAAACTGCTGACAGGGGACAGTGCAGCAGAGGGAGTTGTCATCTATCCAATTCTAAAGGAAGACCCCGGAAAAATTGTTTTGATTCGGCAGTATCGCTATCCACTGGGTGACTATCTGTACGAGCTCCCAGCAGGATTGATTGACGCAGGTGAGACGCCTGACGCAGCGGCTATACGAGAGATGAAGGAAGAGACAGGGCTTTCCTTTGAGGTGTATACAGGGGGTGATGCAGCCTACAGACGTTCCTTTTTTATGGGAGCTGGGTTTACAGATGAGAGTTGTAATGCGGTCTTTGGATATGCAAGTGGTACGATTAGCCGCAAGGAGATGGAGGATACAGAGTCAATACAGGTTATGATTGTGGACAAGCGAGAGACCAAACGCATTTTAAAAGAGGAGAAAGTTTCTCTCAGAGCTGCATATTTACTTATAAATTTTTTGCACGCAGAGCATCGTGCGCCGTTTGCGTTTTTAGAGGAATGAATTTGTTGCTTTTCACACCCGACACCATGCACTTGCCGCATAGTGTTGGAGTCAGCGCCAAAATGCCTGCTTT
>DEPD01000118.1:97221-144160 GCA_002358575.1 Lachnospiraceae bacterium UBA3401
TGTGCATCAATTGTTGCAATTTACATCAAATCGTCATAAACCAATACGAAATCTGGCTTTGGCATGAATTGTAACATGAATTTGACATTTGATTGCGCATAAACTATACTATTGTATGTAATTGCAGAAACAGTATATGAAAATCAGCAAATTGAGGTAAAGTCTGATATGATGACTGGAAAGGGGCAGGATTCTACAGATGAAGAAGGTAACGATACAGGATATTGCGGCTGAGATGGGGCTGAGCCGCAACACTGTTGCAAAGGCACTCAACGGGGGACTGGTTTCCCCGCAAACTAGACATGCTGTTGTACAGAAAGCATGGCAGATGGGATATACCAAACTAGATGAAAGTCTTGTGGAGGAAGTCAAATCGACTTATCGCAGGGCGAATACGGGAACAATTTTGGTATTGTTCAATCATATGCAGTCCGTATTCTGGACAAGGGTCCTTGCAGGTATCAGCAATGCAGTGAATGACGAAGGATATCGTATGCAGTTGCATGTGGTAGATGAGCGGGACAAAGACGGCGAGGATACAGGTAGACTGATTGCAGATGACGTGAAGGGAATTATTTTTCTTAGCGTTTTTCCAGCAAAATTTGTGAAGGGAATTGGGCGGAAAAAGCTTCCAATGACCTTTTTTAACAGTCCTGTCAACGCACGGGAGTATATTCGGCTTGGCGATGTCATCAACGTGGAGGGATTTTATTCTATGAGTATATTGACCGAACATGTGATTAGACAAAAAGGCTGCACTCGCTTTGCATATATTGGGTTTGCGGAAGGTTCGCGCATGATACAGGCGCGGTATCTGGGATTTTTGAATGCGTGCAATCAGAACAATATCCAGTTGGATGAGAGACTTCAATATACACGTCCTGCCAACAGCCTCAGTTTTAGCTATGCTATGGTAGAGGAAGCCATCAAGAGGATTCCCTATATTCCAGATGCGGTGGTTTGTGAAGATGATGATGTGGCAAGGAACGTCGCGCTTGTCCTTTTGCAGCGTGACCCGCAGGCAGCTAAAAGAGTGGTGATTACAGGTTTTAACAACACATTGGATGCAGATTTTTTTAAGAGTGATATTCTCACAGTGGATGTGCGCATTGAGGAGATGGGGCGGCGTCTGGTGAAATCTGTGATTGACCGAGTAAAATGTCCAACGATGGACATTTCAGTTACAACGATAGCGACTTATCCTAAAATATAGAGAAAAGTTTTCAGATTGTCGATGACAATAGAGGGAATGCGTGATATAATTTCCATATCTACATAACGTGGTAATAAAAACGTCGTGCAGTTAAATGGATATTGACACGATGTAACGTTCAAGCGTTAAATATAAGATGAGAGGTTTTAACTGATGGATTACAAGATAGTAACAGACGGCTCCTGCGATTTGCCGCCAGAACTTTGCAGAGAAAAGCAAGTCGATGTAGTTCCCTTTTATGTGTCTTTTGACAGTGAGACGTATCAGAAAGAAATTGCAGAGATTCCCATTCGGGATTTTTATGAGCAGATGGTGGCGGACCCTACGACATTTCCCAAGTCATCTATGCCTTCCGTGCAGGATTATGTGGATGTTTTTCAGCCGATTGTCAAGGAAGGAAAAGCAATTATCTGCATCTGTATCACAACAAAATTTAGCGGTTCTTATCAGTCCGCAATGAATGCGAGAGAAATCATTTTAGAGAGTGTGCCGGATGCGCGCATAACAGTGCTGGATTCTACAATCAACACTGTACTACAGGGGATTTTTGTGCTTGAGGCAATTAAGATGTATGAGGCACAACTTCCATATGAGACGGTGATTGAGAAACTTGAGGAGATTAAAAGCACTGGGCGGATCTTTTTTACCGTGGGAAATATTGATTATCTCAAACATGGCGGACGCATTGGCAAACTGGCAGGAATTGCGGGTTCCATGCTGGGAATCCGACCATTAATCACACTGAAAGAGGGGGAAATTTTCCCGTCTGGTCTGGCGAGAAGTCGCAAAAAATCTCTTGAGAAAGTGTACGAGCTCTTGTGGCAGTATCTTCAGGAGGTCCAAGCCAAACCAGAGACTTACAGCATCTGTGCAGGGTATGGCTATGATATTGCGGAGGCGGAGGAGTTCCGCAAAGGTGCAGTCAGCTATCTCAATGCACGGGGGTATGCTATCTCGGATACAGAACTTCCTAAATATCAGATTGGGGCGACGATCAGCGTCCATACAGGACCATATCCATTGGGTTTTGGTGTGATTCGTAAAGGTATGTAAGCGATTGAAAAAGGAGAAAAATATGGCAGTGTACAATTTAGAGAACGCGCAGCTAGGCATCTGTGTGGATTCCTTTGGCGCGGAGTTAAAGTCACTAAAGAAATTAGCGTCCAATGTAGAATATATGTGGGACGCTAATCCTGAATATTGGAAGCGGACTTCCCCAGTGCTCTTTCCAATTGTGGGGAGTTTGAATAACGGTGGTTATCATTATGATGGCAAGGAATATCCAATGTCACAGCATGGATTTGCCAGAGATATGGAGTTTTCCCTTCTGCGGCAGACAGAAAACGAACTACTCTTTGGACTGCAATCCAACGATGAAACCAAAACAAAATATCCCTTTGATTTTGCGCTAGAACTGGGATATAAGCTTTGTGAGAATAACCTTGTCGTTTCCTGGAAGGTGTTAAATTGTGACAGTAAGGAAATGTATTTTAGCATTGGTGGGCACCCTGCATTTTTGTGTCCGATAGAGGGGGAAGACACACAAACAGAGTGTAAGCTGTTATTTGATGCCAAGGATAAAATTACGTCTGCTGTTATTGGAGCAGGCGGGACACTATCGCAGCGCACAAAAGATTTTCAATTAAAAGATGGGTTAATGGATATCACAGCAGATCTGTTTGATGAGGATGCACTGATTATCGAGCATAATCAGGCGCATAAAGTATCTCTTTGTGATAAAGAGGGACAGCCTTATCTGACAGTACGTTTTGATGCGCCGCTTTTTGGCGTGTGGTCCCCCGCAAAGAAAAATGCGCCATTTATTTGCATTGAGCCATGGTATGGAAGATGCGACAAAGCGGATTTTCAGGGAGAGTTGTCTGAGCGTGAGTGGGGGAACCGGCTTGCACCGTCGGAAGCGTTTTATGCGGAGTATACGATTACAGTTTAAAGAAATGTAAAAAAAGGTACCGTTTCTCTCGTGTAGGAAACGGTATCTTTTTTTACAAAAATTTTTTGGCAATATGCCGAAAACGATTTCTGTAAAAATTTAATTCGTCCAAATTGTTTCTATTGAACGAAACTTATGATAAGATATCAGTTAACGTATGACAATCATACGAATTGAGAGAGAACAAGGAGGGCGAAATGAGAAGTATCAAAACAAAACTTATCATGTTAGGAGCGGTATCAATCGTATGTACGATAATACTAGGATTGGTCGGTATCTATATCATGAACAGTAACAATGTAAACAATCAGGTGTTGAATGACATTAACAACATCAACCTCAAACAGAACGAGAACACCACGCAAGAGACTTCTTTTCTGTATGATTTGGATTTACTTCATTATCAGACAATTCAGTCAAATCTAGCGTCTATGAGCGAAGCGGCAGCCGCGGCGCTTTCTTACAGTAAGAAGGAGGCGTATGATGCCGATTTACAGAGTGTGGCAGCAACAATTGAAACCGTGCAGCGCAATACAGTGCAGCTCAACAGTTTGTTGGAGCAGCGTGGTTTTAAGAGCGACCGTGGAATGTATGCGGAGTTTACCAAGGAAGATGATGCATTAACGGATGCGATCAGCCGAATGTCGGGGGAGTCAAGCTGGGTGGACGGTGTATGGGATACCGCTGCGTTGTCACAAATAGCAGCAGTGCCTATCGGTGGTAAAAATTATAAAAAGACATCTTATTCCCATGATATTCCAGATATCAGCAAGCGGAATATGCTGCTTGTCCGTCTGGGCGGCAACGGAATTGCGTATACGGGTGATGTGTATGTAACCAATATTCGACTGGACAACACAGCGTTTGCAATGGCGGATATCAATCCAGAAGCGCTTGCGAGTTCTTATGGAGACGGACTTGCAGATATCTCTGTATCGACTTTTGACGGAATGGACGCATTGCACATTCAGACGAAATTTGCCAATGTAAACGGAAATTGGCAGGAAGTGACTTCGCGGATTGATGTGACAGATATGAATATTGCGGAGTATAAAAGAGTATCGTTCGATCTGTACTTTGAGGAGAAGGAAATACCAGATATCAGTATTGCCACGGCATTTGACGCAAAGTATGATTTTGAGGAAAATCTTAAAGAAGTGCAAAGTATGTTTGATACATACAATAAGCTTGTGGCGGAGGGAAGTGATATAGCAAATTATCCAGAAAAGATTCGGGCGCTTCTTCAGGAAATGCATACCAATGCGCCACTGTACACAAAAGACAGTGAAATTGCGAATGCACTAGTAAGTGGTTTTTCTGCAAAAATTGCAGCGGTGGAGAATATTTTGGATTATGACAAGGATATTCTTTCTTTGAAGGAGGAGAATAATACACAAAACAAAAATCTTACCAGCGAGACTTCTGATGTGCGCAGTAAGATTGAGACGTTGACAAGTACACAGAAGCAAACCATGTCCATCTTGATATATACTGTATTTCTTGTGGGAGCGGTGCTTGTGGTAATTCTCACATTATTTGTAATCACATCTGTGCAGAGAAGTATTAAAAAGTTTAAAGAGACTTTAATGCAAATTTCAGAGGGCAAAATTATGGTGAAAGCTGAGACCAACAATAAAGATGAGTTTGACACTTTTGGGAAATCCTTAAATAGCATGACAGATAAACTTTCAGTAGTGATAGGAAATGTCAAAAATTATGGCGTGGAACTCAACAAGAGCGGCACAGAACTGAAAGAAATGTCTGAGACTTCCGAACAGACTTCTGAGCATATTGACACAGCGATTTCAGAGATTGCGCTGGGCGCTACAAACCAGGCGCGCAATGTGGAAGCTTCGACAAGCGAGATTGGAAATCTGGGTGAACTGATGGATTCAATGGATGCAGATATAATGGAGCTTGACCGAACCTCCTTACATATGAAACAGGCAAGCGACGAGGCGGCCGCTATTTTAAATGAACTGAGTAGTTCCAACAGTCATATGACAGACGGAATACATAGAATTTCACAACAGATTACAAAGACAAATGACTCTGTAAAGGAAATCGAGTCGGCGGCATCTTTGATTTCTTCAATTGCAAACCAGACAAATTTGCTCTCGCTTAATGCCAGCATTGAGGCAGCAAGGGCTGGCGAGGCAGGAAAAGGTTTTGCAGTTGTGGCGTCGGAAATACAGCAGTTGGCGGATCAGTCCAACAAATCAGCAGACAGTATTTTTAGGATTATCACAAATCTTATCAATGAGTTTAAGGAGACGCTTGACACAATGATGGAGGTTGAGACTGCCACCAACGAGCAGAATCAGAAACTTACAAATACACAGAAGCAGTTTGAGATTGTCAATGAGGGGATTGCGCAGTCAAGGGACAAGACAGCAGTGATTAAAAATGCAATTGGTGAGTGTAACCGAGTAAGAAATACGGTGTCTGAGATTATGTTGAATCTCTCGGCAATCTCTGAGGAGAATGCGGCGTCAGCGACGGAGACTGCGACTGCAATGCAGCAGCTTAACACAACAATCTCGGAACTTTTGCGGGAATCGCAGAAACTTCTGATGATTTCTTTACAGCTTGATCAGGATATGACATTCTTTCAACTGAACTAAGGAACTGTTAATAAATAAATGACAATTACTTGCCGCAAGTTATTTTTAAACAGTTCCTAAGATTTGGAGACAGGGGCGCCCTATTAATATAAATGGGACGCTCTTTTTATGCGCACGTCAGTGCGTTCTTGCTTATTGGAAAATAAATGCCCTATATTACCAAAATTTTTGCAAAAAATATGTGCAATAGGTAAAAAATAAAACTAAAAAACACTTTAAAAATTGATTAATTTCAAAAAAGATGCTATGTTAAATATGCAGAGAAAAACTAATAGACAATTTAGAAGGAGCAGAACATCATGATAACTTATAAGGAAAAAGAGCGTGTATTTAAGCTGGATACACCCAATACTACGTATATGATTGGCATTGTCGATGACGAAAATTTCGTAGGACATATTTATTATGGAAGGAAATTAAAGGATGCCGATGCCTTTTATTTGATGCGGACGGAAGAGCCGCCCTTTGTACCGAGCAAAAATAATAGGGAGCGCTGTTCATTTTACGACTGTTTTCCGTTTGAATATCCGACAAGTGGTATGGGAGATTACAGAGAAGGCTGTATTGGCATTCGGACGGCAGCAGGACATGTGGGAAGTATGCTTTCCTATGTATCGCATGAGATCCAAAACGGCAAACCAGAGCTTGAGGGACTTCCGGCGACTTTTGGCACAGAGGAAGAATGTATGACATTGAAGCTGGTCTGCGAGGACAAGTATGTTGGAATGCAAGTAGAATTGCTGTATACTGTGTTTCAAGACGTCGATGTGATTACCAGAAGTGTGCGTGTGACAAATATCGGTCAGGAATATTTTTATCTTACAAAAATCAATTCTGCTTGTATTGATATGGATAACAAAGATTTTGATATGGTGTCATTGCATGGAAGTTGGGCGAGAGAGCGCCATATTCAGAGAAAAACATTGGGCTATGGAATACAAAACGTCAGTTCGTTTCGCGGCGAATCCAGTCATCAGGACCACCCATTTCTTGCACTTGTAGATAAGAATACAGCACAGGAAAATGGTGTGATCTATGCAATGAATTTTGTTTATTCTGGAAATTTCCGTGCGCAGGCGGAGGTGACACAGTTTGATTCTGTTCGTATGACAATGGGAATTCATCCAGAGAATTTTTGCTGGAAATTGGAGTGCGGCGAGCATTTTCAGGCGCCAGAGGTTGTGATGGTCTACACAGACAAGGGATTTGATGCGATGACAAGCACATTCCATAAATTGTATAAAAAGCATTTGATACGCGGTGAATATAAAAACAAAAAGCGACCAATTCTTATTAACAATTGGGAGGCGACTTATTTTGAGTTTGACACAGAAAAGCTGCTGTCCATTGCAAAGGAGGCATCTGCGCTTGGTATTGAGATGCTTGTGATGGATGATGGCTGGTTTGGCAAACGTAATTTTGACGACTGTGCGCTGGGTGACTGGACAGTGAATGAGAACAAGATTCAGGGTGGATTAAAACATTTGGTGGACGAGGTAAACAAACTAGGCATGAAGTTTGGTATCTGGTTTGAGCCGGAAATGATCTCGCCGGATTCGGATTTATACAGGGCGCATCCTGACTGGGCAATCGCGATTCCAGGAAGACCAGGAACAGAGTCAAGACAACAGTTTGTGCTTGATCTGTCAAGACAGGAGGTTGTTGATTGTATCTATGAGCAAGTGGCAACCGTACTGCGCAGTGCCAATATTGAGTATGTGAAATGGGATATGAATCGACAGCTCACAGATATCGGAAGTTATGGATTGCCTGCGGACAGACAGGGGGAGTTGTATCATCGCTATGTGCTTGCAGTATATCAAATGCAGGACCGATTGACAAAGGAATTTCCACATTTGCTTTTGGAGAATTGTTCAGGAGGCGGAGCACGCTTTGACCCTGGAATGCTGTATTTCAGCCCGCAGATTTGGTGTTCAGATGACACTGACGCGATTGAGCGGCTTGAGATTCAAGAGGGAACAGCGCTTATTTATCCACTGTCCACAATGGGTGCACATGTTTCAGACTGCCCGAATCATGCGGTGGGGCGTTCGACACCATTTGAGACGCGTGGTATTGTGGCGCTTGCGGGAACATTTGGCTATGAGCTTGATGTGACAAAGATTTCACAGGAAGACAGAGACAAAATACCAGAGCAGGTGGCAATGTATCACAAGTACAATGATTTGGTGCGAGAGGGTGATTATTATCGCATCGCTTCCTATGCGCAGAATCACAAATATGATTGTTGGCAGGTTGTAAGTGCAGATCGGAAACAGTCTCTTGTCACTTTCGTTCAGGTTCTGGGCAGAGTGAACTTTAAGTCCAGGCGGATTCTTTTAAAGGGATTGGATGCGGATAAGCATTATAAAGTAGTATTTGAGAATAATGACAATGTTGCAGATAGAGTTTATAGTGGCGATACGCTAATGAAGGCGGGATTGTTGGTGCCAGCTCCGTGGGGAGATTTTCAGGCAAGACTGATATTGCTGACAGAGGCAGAATAAAGTTACAGTTGTAACAGGAAGCCAAGGGCTGAACTGTTACAGAATAAATTACGAGGAGTGATAAAAGATGGTGAAGGCTGTAAAGCTTGCAGATATAGCAGAGAAAGTGGGTGTCAGCGTCGTTACAGTATCAAAAGCTTTGTCAGGACAGAAGGGTGTCAGTGAGGAGATGCGCACCAAAATCAAGGAGTTGGCAGACGAGATGGGATATACGCCAATTCACGTAGCACAGACAGGAAGGACGCGGTCATACACAATTGGAGTGATTACGTTTGAGACTTACTTTGCCCGGTTTGCATCTTTTTACTGGAAAATGTATCAAGAGTTTGCCACGCGTGCGGTAAAGAAAAACTGTTTTTCTATGTTGGAGGTTATCTCAAATTATGATGAGGAGAACCTAATACTTCCAAAACTCATTACAGAAAACCAAAAAATTGATGGTATTGTGGTGATAGGAAAGCCTAAGCGGGATTATCTCAAAATGCTCTACCTCAACAAAAAAATACCAATGGTTTTTATGGATTTTTATGATGACGTAGATGTTGTGGATTGTGTTGTGTCTGCTGGTTTTAACGGTATGTATCGCATGACAGATTATCTGATTAAAAACGGACACACACACATTGCCTATGTCGGAAGCCTGATGTTTACGGAGAGTATTACAGACCGGTATTTTGGATACTGCAAGGCACTGATGGAGAGCGGAATAGAGGTGCGCCAGGATTGGATCATCAAGGACAGAGATTACAGTGATGGTATTATTGGAATGGAATACAAGCTACAGCTTCCGAAGGAGATGCCAACCGCCTTTGCGTGCAACAATGATGTGACAGCCTATTCTCTGATGAAACAGCTAGAGGAGAGAGGCTATCGTGTACCAGAAGATGTTTCTGTGGTGGGATATGATGATTACCTGTATGCAGAGTATGGAGATTCCAGGATTACCACTTACATGGTTGATATGGGAGAAATGTCAAAAATTGCACTTTCGTGCATTATCCGCCGCATTGAAAATATCTCCGTAAATGCCAGTGTGCACATTGTAAATGGAAAAATTATAGAACGCACAACGGTCAAGAAAATCAATTAATCTATCACCGGTGTTTCCTTGCGGTAAGTGAGCGGGGTGACACCGGTTTTTTCTTTGAAGAGCCGAATAAAATGGTTTGTATTTTCAATGCCGACCATCTGGCTGATCTCCACAATCTTTTCATCTGTGTTTAAAAGCAATTCTTTTGCCTTATCAATCCGAATTTTATTTAGGTATTGAATGGGCGTGTATTCATAATATTTTGCAAATTCCCGACAAAGACGGAATTTATTGATTTTGTATTCGACAGCAAGCTCGTCGAGAGAATAAGTTTCAAAGTATGCAGTGTTAAAACGGCGGTGCATGTCTGCAATATAGGAAGGAATATGATAGGAGCCAGTGCGTTCGATTGCGCGCACTAAATAGAGCTGCGTAAAGAAACTGACTAGATCCCGTGAACGCAATATACCATGCAGTTCGTCGTCCGTGTCGTTTCGGAGAATTTGTTCTAAGGCAGCAAGAATATCAGGATATTTGTCAAGTCGAAAGATAAAGTCCCCTAAGTTTCTTATTTTTTGATTATAGTAGGATAGTAAATGAGCGCTTACAAAGCAGATTGTATATTCCCAGATATTGTGCTGGCAAATGAGCTTATGATTTTGGCGGCAGTCAATAACTGCCAGTGTGCCTTTTGTTAGGTCATATCCGGCATTGATGCCATTTGCATTCTCACAGAAGAGCTTTCCAGCGCCCTTTGTTGTGTGGAGAATGCACAGCGCTTCGAGATTTGCCGACTCGTAGGAGAAGGGTGATGTGACAGATACACTTTTGTGACAAAATTCATAAGGAAGTGCATCACAGAAATCGTACTCTCGACTATATGCATTTTCAAAATAGTCTGACAGGGAAAAACGGTTGCTTGTCTCAGAAGCGATTAAACAAGTAAAAAATTCGGTGGAAAATAGTTTTTGTGACATGTGGTTTACTCCTTTTGATTCATATTCGTTTGGGCTAAATGTATATCTGTAATGCAGAAAGCAATTATTTTATTAGAGTTATTATATAACGGAAAAAGGCAAAAAGCAAGAAAAGAATACAAAGATAAATATAGGGATATAAAAAAGATAAAAATACTAAAAAAAATGCTATGCAGCTAAATAAAAACTTATATTTTAAGTAAAATTAAGCTAAATATCATGAATAAAATAGATAAATTATATAAAAATATAAAAGTAAAATTGTAAAAATAGAGGAAATGACGGAAAACAACAATAAATGATAACAATATGCAATTAAAAGCGGTGACTAAAATATAAATTTATTTTAAACTAAAAACAAGTTAACCAACAGGTTAATAAAACTAAAAACAAAAATTTTAAAGGGAGGTTTCATCTATGAAATTAAAGAGACTCATGGCACTTGGAATGGCAACGGTTATGACATTGTCCTTGACAGCGTGCGGTGGAAAGTCCGACACACCGTCAAACAGCAGTTCTGCAACAGACAACAATGCATCTGCTGACAAGAGCACAACTGGAAATGATACGCCTGCGGATAGCAGTGCATCTGCTGACAATGCAGAAGGAGCAGAAGGAGCAGTAGGAGGACTTACATACGGAAGCATTACACTTGGCGAGGACTACACAGACCTTACAGCTTCTATCAAGTTTATCCATCACAAGACGGATCGAGAGCAGGATGGTTCCATGGCAAAATATATTGAGGCATTCAATCAGGATTATCCAAATATCTCTGTTGAGACGGAAGGTATTACAGACTATGCTCAGACAGCCTTATTGAGACTTCCTACAGGAGCGGCGTGGGGAGATGTTATGTTCATTCCTGCAATTGACATGGTTGAGCTTCCTGATTATTTTATCCCATATGGAACAGTGGATGAGATGTCACAGTATATCAATTTTGCTGACCAGTGGAAGTTTGAGGGCAATAGCTATGGCGTGGGATTTATGGGAAATGCACAGGGACTTCTCTATAATAAGAAAGTTTTTGCTGATGCCGGCATTACAGAACTGCCAAAAACACCGACAGAGTTTATCGCAGCATTACAGCAGATCAAGGACAACACCGATGCAATTCCTCTCTACACAAACTATGCAGCAGGCTGGACAATGGGTGGACAGTGGGATGCATTTCTCGGTGCGATCACAACAGGCGATACGACATGGCTGAATCAGAAGTTTGCGCATACAGCAGAACCATTCAAGGACAATGGAGATGAGACTGGCGCATATGCGCTGTATAAAATTCTCTATGATGCAGTGGCAAACGGGCTTACAGAGGAGGATTATACAACGACAGACTGGGAAGGCTGCAAGGGTATGATTAACAGAGGCGAGATTGGCACAATGGTACTTGGCTCGTGGGCGATTGCACAGATGAAGGAAGCGGATTCAAACGGCAGTGATATTGGATATATGCCGTTCCCGATCACAATCAATGGCAAACAGTACGCTACAGCAGGTCCTGACTATTGCTTTGGCATTAATAAAGAGAGTTCAGCGGACAATCAGACAGCAGCAATGGTATTTGTTAAGTGGATGGTTGAGAAGTCAGGATGGTGTGATAATGAAGGCGGATATCCAATCTCTAAGACAGCGCCTACTTCTTTCGTATTTGAGGGCGTAGAGGTTGTAAACAATGAGGCTGCTCCTGATGATGAGGCAGATTTGATGAATCAGATGAACGCAGAGTGCGAATTGAATTTCAACAATGGCGGGGACCGTAAGGTACAGGAGATTGTTGAGGCTGCTGCTACAGGTTCTATGACATATGATGAGATCATGGCAAACTGGACAGAACTGTGGAATGATGCACAATCTTCATTGGGAGTAGATGTTACAGAATAATTTAATAGCTCTTTCAAAACGATTATTGTACATTTATGAAGTGGCTTGCAAGTATCGTATTTGCAAGCCACAAATTTCAAAGAGGGATTAGTGGAAATTTTTATGAGAGAAGGAGGGATTGTAGTGACTAAGACTGATACAAAGAAACCATTCAATTTCCAGAAGTGGATTAAGGGACGTCAGGGACAGCAAACGATCATCATTGTATTGTTTTCGATCATTCCATTGGCACTGTTGTTTATTTTTACCTATTATCCATTTGCTGAGATGTTCAAGTTCAGCTTCTATGATAGAAGTTACACGCGTGTTAAGGGCTTTGTAGGATTGGATAATTATGTGGATGTGTTTAAGAAAAAAGACTTATTTCGCTCGCTGTTCTTGTCAGTCTACTATATGGCCGGTGCAGTATTCCAGTTAGCATTAGCGCTTTATCTGGCTACAATATTCTGTTTTAAGATTAAAGGAGGAAACTTCTTTAAGGGATGTATGTTTTTCCCATATTTGATCAACGGTATTGCAATCGGATTTATCTTTAAGTTCTTTTATACCAGAGGATTTGTTTTGGATACGGTTTTTGGATGGTTGGGAATGGATATGGAGAGCCTTCCATACTGGCTTAGGGATCAGAGCATTAACAATTGGTCATTAGTTGCCACCAGCGTATGGAAATATTTTGGGCAGAACATGGTACTGTTTATCGGCGCGATGATGTCTGTCGATGCTTCACTTTATGAAGCGGCAGATCTGGATGGTGCAAATAAATGGCAACAGTTTAAATATATCATGCTTCCAAGTATTAAGACGATTGTTATGCTGAATCTTATTATGTCTATTACTGGTTCACTCAGCGCATTTGAGCCTGCATATGTTATTGCGTCAAAGGGAGCTAATGGTACTGCGACGTATTTTGTAAAGATGCATGAAGTAGCGCATACAAGCCAAAAGATTGGTCAGGCATCTGCAATGGCAGTTGTGCTCCTGCTGATAATTTTTGCAGCAACAATTCTGCAGAAGCTTTTCTTTAAGTATGTATTTAAGAGCGGAGAGGATGAAGATAAGGGTGCAGCGGCAAGACGTGAAAAACAGATTGCAAAGTTAAATGCAAGGAAGGGGGCATAAGCATGACAGCAATGCAGGTTTTTAAGAAATATTTATGGATTTTTGTCAAATATTTTTCAGTAGTGTTTTTCTCATTCATTGCACTGCTTCCCATTGTTTCTTGTGTGATCACAGCGCTGAAAACAAAGACGGAGTATGAGAATACAAGTGTAATGACTCCACCAGAAAATTGGTTTAACTTTGAAAATTTCATGACGGCTTTCCGAGATGGCGGTATGGGCAAAGCTTTTTTGAACTCTGCAATCATTGTAATTTGTGTTGTGGTTGGTTCTGTGTTGATTGGCTCTATGATTGCATATGTATTAAATCGTTTTAAGTTTCCAGGAAATGGACTGATTCGCAGCTTGTTTCTCTTTGCGACACTTCTGCCAGGTATCGCGATGCAGGTTGCTACATACCAGCTAATGTATCAACTAAAATTTATTGATACACTATATGGGTATATTATTCTCAGCATGGGTACAGATGTTATTTCTATCTATGTTTTTATACAATTCTTTGAGAATATTTCTGTATCTCTTGACGAGTCAGCATACATGGACGGCGCAAGCTATTTTACAATTTTTTACAGAATATTATTTCCTCTATTAAAGCCGGCAATTGTGACTTGTGCAATTTTAAAAGGTGTAGGTATCTATAACGAGTACTACAATGCGATGCTCTATCTGACAAAACCAGATTTGAAGACTGTTTCTTTGGCTCTGTATACTTTTACAGGACCTTTCGGTAATCAGTACAATCTAATTTGTGCAGGTGTTATCATGACATTGCTTCCAGCGTTAATTATATTTATAGCATTCCAAAATCAGATTTACTCAGGATTGACGGCAGGTGCTGTAAAAGGCTAAATTATATTAAAAATAACTAAAATAATATACTGCATTGTTTATGCGGAGTCGTAAAAGCAGTGTAGTATATTATTTTTAAGTAAAAATAGACAAATACTTTCGGAATATTTCCTAATTGCAGTCTGATAGATTAATTGTTAAGATAAAATAAGGTTAAATATTTCCTATTATTAGGAGGCTAAATATGACTAACTCAGAAATGCGCTCCGAAGTGATGGCGCATCTTACAAAAGATATCATACCGTTTTGGAAGAGCCTGAGGGATAATGAGAACGGCGGTTACATAGGTTATCTTGGATTTGATTTGAAAGCGGATAAAAAAGCAGTCAAGGGTTGTATTCTCAACAGCCGTATTACATGGTTTTTTGCAAATGCGTATACTCTTTTAAAAGATGAAAGCCTTCTTGACGAGGCAAAACATGGTTTTGCATTTTTAAAAAATGTGTGTTGGGACAAGAAAAATGGTGGGGTGTATTGGTCTGTCAACTATGACGGGACGCCTGCTGAAACATTGAAACACACCTATAATCAAGCGTTCTCTATCTATGCATTATCCTCCTATTATGAGGCAAGCAAAGATCGGGAAGCGTTGGATATGGCATACCAACTCTTTGATTTAATCGAGGGAAAGATGCGTGACGAGTTGGGGTATCTGGAGGCCTTTGATGCGGAATTTCATGAGATTGACAATGAAAAGCTTTCGGAGAATGGTGTGATGGCGTCAAAGACTATGAACACACTTTTGCATGTGTTTGAGGCGTATACAGAGCTGTACAGAGTGGACCACAAGGAGAAAGTTGCTGACAAAATTCGTTGGATGATGGATATTGTGGAGGAGAAAATTTATAATCCAAAACGGCATCGTCAAGAAGTATTTTTTGATGCATCTTGGAATCCTATTATTGATTTGCATTCCTATGGACATGATATTGAGACAGCGTGGCTTGTGGATAGAGGCGTTGCAGTATTAAAGGATGACGCATATGAGAAAAAGATGTCCCCTATCACACAGGATTTGACAGAAGAGATTTACAAGGTGGCATTTGACGGCTCTTCTCTTGCAAATGAGTGCGAGAGAGGGATTGTCAATGAATGGCGTATCTGGTGGGTGCAGGCGGAGACTGTTGTGGGATTCCTAAACGGATATGAAAAGACGGAACGTGTGGAATATCTTAATGCAGCTAGGAATGTATGGGAGTTTATTAAGGAGCATCTGGTTGACAGACGTGATAGTTATACGGCGGGGCGAGAATGGTATTGGCGTGTGAAAGCAGACGGCACACCGGACGAAACACAGCCAATTGTAGAACCGTGGAAGTGCCCATATCATAATGGCAGAATGTGTTTTGAAGTGATTAGGAGATTAAGTGATGGCAAGTAAATTATTTGAGGAAAACAGGGCAATGGTAATGAAGCGGTACGAGGAAATCGTAAATCGCAAGAATGTAAAGAGTGATTTCTATAATGGCATTTATGACCGCTATGAGTATCCAGTACTGACGCGTGACCATATTCCGCCTTTTTGGAAATTTGATATGAATCCAGAAACCAATCCATATTTTATGGAGCGGATTGGCGTGAACGCAGTGATGAATTCTGGTGCGATTGAATTGAATGGCAAGTTTTATCTCGTGGCGCGCGTTGAGGGAAATGACAGAAAGTCTTTTTTTGCAGTGGCGGAGAGTGACAATGGCATTGATGGATTCCGTTTTTGGGATTATCCAGTGTTGCTTGATGATGTCTGCCCGGAGGAGACAAATGTCTATGACATGCGTCTTACGAAACATGAGGACGGTTATATTTACGGTGTATTCTGTTCTGAGAGTAAGGACACGAAAGTCAATGACCTGTCTGCGGCAGTAGCGGCAGCAGGAATTGTGCGGACAAAGGATTTAAAGACATGGGAGCGGCTTGACAACTTAAAGACATTGTGTTCTCCACAACAGAGAAATGTTGTGCTGCATCCTGAATTTGTAAATGGAAAGTATGCGTTTTATACCAGACCGATGGATGATTTTATTGATACAGGAAGTGGCGGCGGCGTTGGTTTTGGGCTTTGTGATGATATTACACATGCAGTGATTGACGAGGAAATTATTACGAGCAAGAGAAAATATCATACAATTACCGAGGCAAAAAATGGTGCTGGTGCAGTGCCAATTAAGACGGACAAAGGCTGGATTCATATTGCGCATGGCGTACGGAATACTGCGGCAGGGCTGCGCTATGTGGTGTATGCGTTTGCCACAGCGTTAGAAGATCCAGCAAAAGTGATTGCGGAGCCAGGAGGTTTCCTGATTGCGCCGCTCGGATCGGAGCGGGTTGGTGATGTGTCGAATGTTGTGTTCACAAACGGTGCGATTGCAAGGGAAAATGGGGATGTTTATATCTACTATGCATCGAGTGATACAAGATTGCATGTGGCAACGACTACAATTGACAAGCTTGTGGACTATGTGTTCAACACGCCAGAGGACCCACTTCGTTCTGTGAAATGTGTGGAGCAGAGATGCGCGTTTATTAAAAAGAATTTGGAATATATGAATTCATAATTACTAAGAAAGTAAAGGACAACTTTCATAGCAAGGTGGCCATGCGGCCTGAAATAGTATAAGGCATTTCAGGAATTGCATGATGCTAATTTACTAAGGATCAGGAGGACAAACAGATGCGTGTACAAAAGTATGGAATCGATTGTAGCAGGGGTGTTTTAAATAGAGGAAATCTTTATCGAATTGAGAGAGCGATGAGGAAAGCGATGCGCGGTGAAGCGATCACCGTGGGATTTTTGGGCGGTTCCATCACGCAGGGCTGTCTGTCCTCCACTCCTGAAACTTGCTATGCATATCTGGTGTACAGATGGTGGTGCCAAAAGTTTCCAGAGGCAGCGGTTACGTATGTCAATGCAGGAATTGGTGGCACAACCTCACAGTTTGGCGTGGCGCGGGCAGACAGCGACCTGCTGTCAAAAGAAATTGATTTTACAGTGGTGGAGTTCAGCGTAAATGACAAGGACAATGAACATTTTTTAGAGACTTATGAAGGACTGATACGAAAGATTTACAGTTATCGGACAAAGCCGGCAATACTGATTGTAAATAGTGTATATTACAGTGATGGGGCGAATGCACAGGCACAGCATATTAAGATTGGCAGGGCATATGACTTGCCCTGTGTCAGCATGAAACCGACATTGTATGAGAAAGTGTTAGATGGCACTTACACAAGTCGTGATGTGACTGCGGATGATTTGCACCCAAATGATGAGGGGCATGGATTGATGGCGGAGGTCATTATCGGCTTCTTGGAGATGGTTTATGAGGAATTGCAGTCAGGAAATGAGGCAAAAGACAATCATCTGGAGATACAGAAAATAGTACCTGTGACCCAAAATGCTTACGAAAATTCTATCAGATATCAAAATGATAACTGTGAGAATGTTATGGTGGAAAATGAAGGTTTTACGGCAGATAAACAGCCACAGAATGATATTCGGGAAATTTTCCGGCGTGGGTGGATAGCAGACAAAAAAGGGGCGCATATTGGTTTTCATATAGAAGGAAGTTGTATTGGCGTACAGTATCGCAAATCAGTGGTAAAACCTACCTGTGTAGCGCGGGCTGTGGTGGATGGCGATACGGATAATGCAGTGATTCTCGACGGAAATTTCGAGGAGTCATGGGGGGACAATCTACAACTAGATACTATTGCAGAGCATTTGCCCTATGGCAAACATTATGTGGAGATTGAGCTGATTGAGACACATGAGGACGATAAAGTGCCATTTTACTTAGTGTCGATAATCGGTTCAGGATTATAATTTTTGAAGAAAGAAGAGCAAGGAGGATTAAAAAATGAGCAAAGTAAAAATGATGAGTCCGGCAGTTCCAAACATGCCTTGGCAGGACAGAGCAGAAGGGAAAATATCCGGCGTTGCCGATGCACCCATCTGGAGATACAGCAAAAATCCAATTATTGGCAGAAATCCTGTAAAGGGAGTTGCGAGAATCTTTAACAGTGCGGTAATTCCTTATGAGGGCGCATTTATCGGTGTATTTCGCGGAGAACAGACAAATGGTATTCCCTATATTTATCTAGGACGCAGCCAGGATGCGATTCACTGGGATTTTGATGCAAATAAGATTAACTTTGTCGATGAGGCGGGAAATCCTTTTATGCCAGTGTATGCATATGACCCTCGTCTTGTAAAGGTCGAAGATGTGTACTATATTATCTGGTGCCAGGATTTTTATGGAGCAGCAATTGGAATGGCAAAGACAACAGACTTTAAGACATTTACACGAATTGACAATCCATTTCTTCCATTTAATAGAAACGCAGTGCTGTTTCCAAGAAAGATTAACGGCAATTTTGTGATGTTGAGTCGTCCTTCGGATTCGGGACACACGCCGTTTGGTGATATTTTTGTAAGTGAAAGTCCAGACTTAGTTTATTGGGGCAAGCATAGACATGTGATGGGCAAAGGAAATGAGTGGTGGCAGTCCTTAAAGATTGGCGGCGGTGCAGCACCAATTGAGACAAGTGAGGGCTGGCTATTGTTCTATCATGGTGTGACAGGCACTTGCAACGGATATGTATACTCGATTGGCGGCGCAATTCTTGATATTGACAATCCTTCTATTGTAAAATATCGCTGTGAGAATTTCCTGTTAACACCAGAGGAGTGGTATGAGGAGAGAGGTTTTGTTCCAAATGTATGTTTCCCTTGTGCTACAATTCATGATTCAGAAACTGGCAGAATTGCTATCTACTATGGTGCAGCAGACAGCTATGTAGGACTTGCGTTTACAGAGCTTGATGCAATTATAGATTACATCAAGAATAACAGCAAAGTGACAACAGCGGATACAGAAATTGGCAGAAGATAGTCTGTGTAATTGTTCAAGTAGGAGAAAAGAACGCCGGATATGCGGCGTTCTTTTTATACACACAGACGCGGAAAGGAAATATGCAGCGAAAGCTGCCCGCGTCCGGCGTGCGAGTAGGGGGAAGATGAATCTTCTCTACTCGATTACACAGATCTGTACAAGTAAGGGAAGATAGCCTTTCCTATCTAATTATACATGGGAGGTACAACAATGTTAAAAGAGACATTACTTCAGGATATTCCAGAGATAAAAGTGCATGGAAGGACGACGGCATGTCGCGCGCCGCTGACCTTGTTTTGGACGGCAAGCGGATTTGAATGCAATGTGACAGGATCGGAATTCTGGGTAGAGCTAGAAGTTACGTTTGAAGTCTATGAGTCATGGTTTAGCTATACGATCAATGGAGATTGGGTGGGGCGGCAAATGCTGCAAAAGGGCAGATACTGGGTTCCACTGTTTCGGGGTATGAGTCCGGATGGTGTCAAAAACGTACACTTTTTTAAGGATTTACAGGCGATGAGCGATGATGGAAATTCTTATATTCATATTCATGCGTTTCGCTATGATGGGGAGTTTCGCCCAGTTGTGGATAAAAAGTTAAAAATTGAGTTTATTGGTGACAGCATAACTTCCGGTGAGGGGCTTATTGGCGCGCGGGAAGAGAGCGATTGGATACCAATGTTTTTTTCCGCAGTGAAAAGTTATACTTATCAGACAGCACAAATACTTGATGCAGAATACCGTGTTTTTTCGCAGAGTGGATGGGGAGTGCACAATACATGGGACAACAATACGCGGGGAGCCATTCCAAAATACTATAAAGAAATTTGCAGTCTGATGCCTGGACCTGAAAATGAGAGACTTGGAGGAAATCAGACGCACGATTTTGCGAGTTGGCAACCGGATTTTGTGGTGGTCAATCTGGGGACAAATGATGCCGCTTCTTTTGATCAGCCAGAGTGGGTTGACGCGCAGACTGGAGAATGTCACAAGATGCGCAGAAATGCAGATGGGTCTTATAATATAGAAGATATTAAAACATTTCAGCAGGCAGTGAAAGATTTTTTGGCTCTAATTAGAGAATGTAATCCCAAAGCATATATTATTTGGTGTTATGGAATGATTGGCATTCCGTTCCAGCTTTATCTTTGTGAGGCAGTCTCTTCCTATGCGCGTGAGACAAATGACCGATTTATTTCCTATTTGCAGCTTCCAGATATGACAAGAGAGAGCGTCGGATCCAGGGAGCACCCAGGATTTTTGTGTCATCAGCAGGCGGCACAGGTTTTGGCACAGTATATAGCACAGGTGCGTTAAAATAAATACATTAAAAGGAGAGAGCGAATGAAAAAAATATGGAAAGGAATATTTGGCGTTTTGATCTGTGGATTTCTTACAGGGTGTGGAGTCACTACAACACCAGAAATCATTATGCCCGATCAGCCTATGGTGTCTTCTGTGGATACAGAACAGAAAGTGACTACAGATAGTAAGATAACAGATAGTACACAGGTTACAAGTGCTGAAAAAAAACATACACAACAGGAATATACAGTCTATCTGATTACTATGGATTTGAGTGACAGTTATTGGAAGTCTATTGATAATGGCTGTATTGACGCAGCCACACAACTTGGAAATATCCGTTATAAATGGACGGGACCAGACACGCATGATGATGCGCAGCAGAGTGCCTGCATTGATGCGGCGGTTGCAGATGGCGCAAATGCAATTTTAATTGCGGCAAACAGTGCGGAAGGGATAAATGATAGCCTGCGCAAGGCAGCGGATGCTGGATGTAAGATTGTTTATGTGGACAGTGCTGCAAGCTATGACTGTGTGACAGCGCTGTCTACCGACAATGTGGCGGCGGGCAGAACAGCGGGTGAAACGATGAAAAGTGCACTGCAGGAGCAGGGAATTACCAGCGGAAGCATTGGCATTATGGGGGTGACAGTAGATACAGCCTCCTGTGTGGCAAGAGAACAAGGGTTCCGAGAAGCTTTTGAAGGAACAGCGTTCACCCTTTCAGATACTGTTTATATGCAGGACAATACAGAAAATGTGAAAAATGCTGTTGCAGAGGGGATTTCTCAGGGATATATAGGTTTTTTTGGGACAAATGAAGGCACAACCGCTGCAGTTGGCACAGCATTACAGGAGGAAGGCACACAGAGCATTGTGATTGGATTTGATACATCAGACACTGTGTTGGAAATGGTTTCTGAGGGTATTATCTATGCTACCATGAAGCAAAATCCTGAAGTTATGGGGCGCGATGGACTGAAAATTGCAGTTCAGGCATTAGAGGGTACCTATACAGACACGAACACCAAAACAGATACAGGAGTTACGGTCATAACACAAGATGCAATGTAAGGAGGGTGTGCTATGAGATTCAAACAGAAAATGCTCACACTCTGCGTGGTGCCACTTCTTTTGTTAACTGTTCTTTCTTTAATAAGCGGTATGGCACAATTTCGATCTGGTATGTATGAGGAGACAGAAAGCAGACTCAAATCCAGTGCACTTGCGGCAATGAACTTGTATGACAGCCAAGGGTATGGAAACTATGCCATGAAAGAAGATGGAAATGTCTGGCGTGGTATGAATTTTAATATTTCCAAAGAGACCTCATTGGTTGACAGCTTAAAAGAACAGACAGAAGTTGACATTACATTTTTTTTCCGAGATACTGCAGTGATGACTTCAATTTGTGATTGTAATGGTACACGTTGGATTGGTATGATGGCGGGCGAGAACATTAAAAAATATACTTTGCAGCAAGGAGCACAACTTTGGTATCGCAATATTGATATTGACGGGAAGATGTGTCATGCTTATATTATACCGATAGTCCAGCCCGGTGATGGCTCTGTGATTGGCGCACTGATGGCATCGGTGTCAACACAGAATTTAGAGAATCGAATCAAACGCTATATTGGTACAAGCGCGGCGGTGTGCGTCGCAGTATTAATGGCGGTCGCCATAGTGATATTTTGTTATATTGGTAGTCTGACTAAGGTTATTCACAATGTACGAGAAGTCTTGTTAAAGGTTTCTGAGGGGGACTTGACAGATGGAAGACTTGCAGGAACACATCGGCGTGATGAGTTTGGGGAACTGTCCTCTGGAACGGAAAAATTAAGAATTAAAATGGCGGGACTTATGGAGGAAATTCGTGCGGGTGTGGAGAAATTGACTCAGGCAGTGGATAAACTAAATGTGACCTTGTGTAAGAATGTTGATTCTGCACATGAGATGAGCAGAAGTGTCGAGAAAATCAATGTGACAGCGAACAATCAAAAACAGGGAACAGAGAGCGCGGAGAGTGATGTTGAGGTTACACGGCAGGCAATCGACCAAATGCTAAAGGAAATAGCGGATATCAGTGAATTGTCAGAACATATGGCGCAGCTATCTACAGCGAGCAAAGAAATTCTCGATGAACTGTTTCACAGCAGCAGGGATTCTCAGGAGACAGTAAAAAACATTAGCGAACAGGTGACTGAGACAAACGATTCTGTTCAGCAGATTCGCAGTGTTACAGAGTACATTATCAGCATTGCCGATGAGACAAATCTGCTTGCCCTAAATGCAAGTATTGAGGCGGCGCGGGCAGGAGAGGCAGGCAGAGGATTTGCAGTAGTTGCTACACAGATTCAGAAGCTTGCAGAAGAGTCCAACAGTTCTGTATCAAGAATTGAGGATAATATTCAGTTGCTGGTTGGGAAGATAACTGGAATTGTTGGTGTAATGGGAACAGTCAATGAGGCACTGCAAAAACAGGAGCAGAATGTAAATCGAACAAAGGATATTTTTGACAAAATTCATCAGGATGTTATGGAGATTACTTATCGTGAAACCAATATGCAGCAGAGTGTGTCTGGTATGAATCAAGCGAAGGACAATATGTCCAACATTATCATAGAGCTGTCAGAATCAGCGCGAAATAATGCAAATCTCTCAGAGAATGCCGCAGAGATGACAACACAGATGATGCATGGAATGGAAGGGCTTGAGATATTAACTGTAGATTTGACAGAACTGGCAAATCGTCTGGATAGAAATCTGAAATCCTTCCGATTGGATTGACTTTATGAGGCAGAACCTCTACAATGGATTTATAAGGTTATACTGGCGGTCAAAAAGACTGACCCTCAGTATAACGTGATGTGACATCTGCATAAAGTATTATGCTGCTTTTTGGCTGTGGATGGTGTGAGTATATGGAAAATGAATGGAGGAAAATTGCATATGAGCGAAATTTTATTTATGATCCCTGTATTTAAACAGATGATCTGGGGTGGAAACAAGCTTGGAAGTAAATGGGGATATGAGATTCCAGGCGAGAACACTGGAGAGTGCTGGGCAGTGAGCGCACACCCAAACGGGGACTGCACAGTGAAGGAGGGCACTTTTGCCGGAAAGACATTGAGTCAGCTCTGGACAGAGGAACCACAGCTTTTTGGCGGTGCCGCCGGAGACCGTTTTCCACTCTTGATTAAGATTATTGACGCCAATGATGATTTGAGCATTCAGGTACACCCGGATGACACATATGCCGGAAAAAATGAAAATGGCTCGTTTGGAAAGACAGAGTGCTGGTATATTCTTGATGCGCCGGAGGGAGCGACGCTTGTCATTGGTCACAACGCAAAGGACAAGGCAGAGCTTCAGGACATGATTCAAAATGGCAGATGGGAGGATTTTCTGCGTGAAGTGCCTGTGAAAAAAGGTGATTTTATTCAGATTGATCCAGGAACAGTTCATGCGATTAAGGGCGGTATTGAGATTTTAGAAACGCAACAGAACTCTGATATTACATACCGCGTATATGACTATGGACGCCTTCAAAATGGCAAACCACGCGAACTTCACATTGCAAAGAGCATTGATGTTATTACCGTTCCGGCAAAGTCCATAGAGGAGAGTGTTATCAATATTTCCACAGACACTAAGAATACTATGAATCCGCTTATTTCCTGCAATTATTATCGCGTATGGAAACTGGAGGTGGACGGCAGTGTGGAGGTTTCACAGGATTACCCGTTCCTGATTATGAGTGTTGTGGAGGGAGAAGGACAGATTGAAGGTCACGCGCTTAAAAAAGGAGACCATTTTATTTTGCCAAATGGCTTTGGAAAGGCACAGCTACGGGGAAAAATGGAATTGATTGTCTCCACAGTAGCGTAATTTTGTTATAAAAAATTGACAATTATCTCCATTAGCGATATACTGGATATATCGGCGGACAGCCGCTATTTTAACGGAACATATAAATATCAATAATGGAGGTTAGGATTTATGTTAGTATCAGCTACAGAAATGCTCAAGAAGGCAAAAGAAGGTCACTATGCAGTAGGTCAGTTCAATATCAATAACCTTGAGTGGACAAAGTGTATTTTACAGACTGCTCAGGAGTTAAACAGCCCTGTTATTCTCGGTGTATCAGAGGGTGCTGGCAAATATATGACAGGATTCAATACCGTTTCAGCGATGGTTAAGGCAATGGATGGAGATCTCGGTATCACAGTTCCTGTAGCGCTCCATTTGGATCATGGTACGTATGATGGATGCTACAAGTGCATTAAGGCAGGCTTCACATCTATTATGTTTGATGGTTCTCACTATGCGATTGAGGAGAATATTGCGAAGACAAAAGAACTTGTTGCAGTGGCACATCAGCTTGGGCTTTCGATTGAGGCAGAGGTTGGCGCAATCGGCGGCGAGGAAGACGGCGTTGTAGGTATGGGTGAGTGTGCTGATCCAGAAGAGTGCAAGCAGATTGCTGACTTGGGAGTGGACATGCTTGCGGCAGGCATTGGAAATATTCATGGCAAGTATCCTGAAAATTGGGCAGGATTGAGCTTTGAGACATTGGATGCAATCCAGCAGAAGACAGGCATTATGCCGTTGGTTCTCCACGGCGGTACAGGCATTCCTGAGGATATGATCAAGAAGGCAATCTCACTGGGTGTTGCAAAGATTAACGTAAATACAGAGTGCCAGCTTTACTTCCAGGAAGCAGTACGCAAGTACATCGAGGCAGGAAAGGACTTGGAGGGCAAGGGATTTGATCCTCGTAAACTTCTTGCACCTGGCTGCGAAGGAATCAAAGAAATTGTTCGAATTAAGATGAATTTGTTTGGTTCTGTTGGCAAGGCATAAATTGTACAGATAAGATTTAAAAGGACACCTGATTTTTTAATCAGGTGTCCTTTTTGCAAACGAAGTATTATATCTTCCGATTGAGCGCAGCTTCAATCAGTCCTTTAAACAGTGGATGTGGTCTGTTAGGTCTGCTTTTTAATTCTGGATGCGCCTGTGTGGCAAGGAAAAATGGGTGTGATGGAATTTCTATCATTTCCACAATGCGTCCGTCCGGTGAGAGACCTGATAAAAGCATTCCTTTTTCCGTGACAGCGGCGCGATAGTCGTTGTTGACTTCATAACGATGTCTGTGGCGCTCATGAATCACTTCATTGCCGTAAAGATTGTAGGCTTTGGAAGTAGTATCAAGATGACATTCATAGGAGCCAAGTCTTAAAGTACCGCCAATATCCTCGACACCGTTCTGATCAGGCATCAGCGCAATGACAGGGTGGGTGGTGTTGGGATTGAGTTCTATGCTGTGTGCGTCATTGTATCCGACAACATCTCTGACAAATTCCACGATGGCAAGCTGCATACCAAGGCAGAGCCCAAGAAATGGAATTTGGTTTTCTCGCGCATAACGAATGGCATCAATCATGCCCTCAATGCCACGGCCGCCAAATCCGCCAGGAACCAAAATTCCATCAACGTCCATTAAAAGGTCTGTCACATTTTCTTTGTTGACAAGCTCGGAATCTACCCATTTGATATTGACAGTGGCGTGTTGTGGGATACCGCCGTGTTTCAGTGCTTCGACAACACTGATATAAGCGTCGTGGAGCTGTGTGTATTTTCCGACAAGTGCAATTGTAACCTCCTGCGTGGGGGATTTGAGGTCGTCTACCATCTTGGTCCAGTCTGTGAGGTCTGGCTCTGGGCTGTCAAGGTGCAAACACTCGCAGGCAACTTCCGCAAGATGCTCTTTTTCCATAGCAAGTGGCACCTCATAGAGATATTCGACATCAAGGTTTTGCAGCACATGTGAGTTTGGTACATTGCAGAATAGAGCAATTTTATCTTTTATGGTCTGATCCAAAGGATGCTCACTGCGACATACAATAATATCGGGCTGAATCCCCATTCCTTGTAATTCTTTGACACTTGCCTGTGTTGGCTTGGTTTTCATTTCCTGGGAGGCGCTCAGATACGGAATTAATGTCACGTGAATCAGAATGGCATTCTCATGGCCAACTTCATGCTGAAATTGCCGAATGGACTCTAAGAAAGGCTGACTCTCGATATCACCGACCGTTCCGCCAACCTCAATAATGGCAATACGCATGTCGGGGTCTGTAAAATTGCGATAAAAACGGCTTTTAATCTCATTGGTGATGTGTGGAATCACCTGTACTGTCCCACCGCCATAATCTCCACGGCGCTCTTTTTGGAGAACAGTCCAGTAGACTTTGCCTGTGGTCACATTGGAATTCTTGTCCAGACTTTCATCGATAAAACGCTCATAATGGCCGAGATCCAAATCTGTCTCCGCACCGTCATCAGTGACAAAAACCTCTCCGTGCTGGATGGGGTTCATTGTACCAGGATCGATATTAATATAAGGATCAAACTTCTGCATAGTTACCTTATAGCCTCTGGCTTTGAGAAGTCGTCCAAGGGAAGCAGCGGTAATTCCTTTTCCAAGACCAGAAACGACACCGCCGGTTACAAATACATATTTAACTGGCATAATCTACCTATTCCTTTCCATTGTGAATCTAAGGAATTGTAGAAAAATAACTGACACATCTTGACTTGTCTATTTCTTCGATTATGCATGTCAAAATTCTTGCCGCAGCCCACTGCGACTGTGTTTTTTGACATATCTCCTCGAAGAAATATCCGGCGCAATTTGTATCCTTATTTTGCTACAGTTCCTAAAAGTATTATAAATATTTTATTATTATACAACAGGGTGATAGTAAAAAGCAAGCGTTACATAAATTATGCAAAAGCGGCGTATGTTAATAAAGGATTCAGCGATAAGCGGCTTTCTGCCATGAACAGCAATTGTAACCGTTTTAGAAACTTTTCACAAAGAAATCACAAAGAATATGTTGATTTATGCTTTTTGAAACCCTATAATTATAGTTGCGGTTTATTGCAGGTGTGCGAATTGGTTTTATGTCAGCAGAGCTGGCTCATACACCGCACTAAGAATACTGATGGCATTCCTAAATTACACAGGCATCACTTTAGGAAAGACTCTGATGGATTTAGTATGACATAAATTTAGAAAGGATACTACAGGAAAATGGACAATAATCAAGTCAACAATTATGACAACAATTCCAGTCGAAATAATGGGGGACCTGGCAGTGGCGGCAATGGCGGGAATAACAACAACAGTGGAAAAGACCCAAAGAAACAGAGTATAATTATTATGATTACAGCAGCAGTGCTGTCTTTGTTGTGTATCAGTTATTTTACACGCGCTGTGACAGGTGCTACGACTGTTGAGATTTCGTATAATAAGTTTATTGAGATGGTTGAGTCTGGAAAGATTGAATCGGTCAAGATAGAGTCGAATCAGATAGAAATCAAGCCGGTTTCAAGTGCGCAGGAAAAAGACAATCCCAGCAATTTACTTGCGTCTGCCGTCAGGGTGACGTATATCACGGGTAAAGTGGAGGATGATGAGACGCTTACACAGCGACTGCTCGACGCGGGAGTTGAGGTCCGCGGAACGGTGCCAGACGGTTCTGGTATTATTCTTTCTCTTTTATATTATATTGTGCCGATTCTTTTGATGTGGGGACTTTTAAGCCTTCTGTTCCGCAAAATGACTGGTGGCGGTGGCGCATTTAGCATGGGGAAGAGCACTGCAAAAGTGTATGTGCAAAAGGAGACAGGCATTACATTTCGGGATGTCGCAGGCGAGGACGAAGCAAAGGAATCGCTGCAGGAGGTGGTGGATTTCCTGCACAATCCAGGTAGATATGTCAAAATCGGTGCAAAGTTGCCAAAAGGTGCGCTGCTTGTAGGCCCTCCTGGTACAGGTAAGACGATGCTTGCAAAGGCAGTTGCAGGGGAGGCGAAAGTTCCATTTTTTTCTCTGGCAGGATCGGATTTTATTGAGCTGTATGTCGGCGTTGGTGCGTCTCGTGTGCGTGATTTATTTAAGGAGGCGGAAAAGAATGCGCCTTGTATTATTTTTATTGATGAGATTGATGCCATTGGTAGAAGCCGTGATTCCAAATACGGCGGTGGAAATGAGGAGCGTGAGCAGACTTTAAATCAGTTGCTCTCCGAGATGGATGGTTTTGACGGCAAGAAAGGAATTATTATTCTTGCAGCGACAAACAGACCAGAGATACTTGACAAGGCGCTTTTAAGACCAGGACGTTTTGACCGTCGAATTATTGTAGATAAGCCAGATTTAAAGGGACGTGTCAATATTCTCAAAGTACATGCCAAGGATGTGCTGATGGATGAGACTGTGGATCTTGATGCAATCGCGCTTGCGACAAGCGGTGCTGTAGGCGCGGACCTTGCCAATATGATCAATGAGGCGGCAATCAATGCTGTCAAGGAGGGCAGGGAGTTTGTCAGTCAGAAGGATTTGTTTAATGCGGTGGAAGTAGTGCTTGTCGGCAAGGAGAAGAAAGACCGTATTATGAGCAAGGAGGAGCGCAAGATTGTCTCTTACCATGAAGTTGGTCATGCGCTGATTAGTGCATTGCAGAAAAATTCTGAGCCAGTGCAGAAGATTACAATTGTACCTCGCACAATGGGGGCACTTGGCTATGTCATGCATGTTCCAGAGGATGAAAAATATCTCAATTCCCAAAATGAACTGCATGATATGATTGTCGGTCTTTTAGGTGGACGCGCTGCGGAAGAAATTGTGTTTGACACAGTGACAACAGGTGCGTCAAATGATATCGAGAAAGCGACAGGTATTGCACGCTCAATGATTACGCGCTATGGTATGAGTAAAAAGTTTGGACTGATGGGGCTTGAGACGGTTGAGAGTCAGTATTTGGAGGGGAGAAGTTCCCTTAACTGTGCAGACAATACAGCAGCGGAGATTGATACAGAAGTGATGAATATGCTCAAAGAGTGCTATGAGGAAGCGCTTGCAATGCTGCGTGAGAACCGCGATGTTATGGATAAGATTGCTGTGCACTTAATTGAGAAAGAGACAATCACTGGAAAAGAGTTTATGAAAATATATCGGGAAGCAAAGGGCTTGCCAGAGCCAGAAGAACCGGCTGAAACTGGGAATAAGAACGCTTTGCAGGGAGGATTAGGTGCGTCGGAGCACAAGGAAGAAGTGCAGATTCCAACACAAGACACTCTTTCAGAGAATGTGCAACAGCCAGCATTTACGGCGCAGCAGACGGAGAAGCCGTGGACGATGCCGCCCGCGTATGATTGGAATCCAGCGGCTAAGGAGCAAAGGCAGCATCAGGAGGCGGCAAGGCAGCAAATGCCAGTGTCACAGAATTTTTCAGAATCACAAAACCAGAATGTACAGTCACAAGATGGATTGACACAGCAAAATCAGAATATACAGCCGCAGAATGTGATTGCACAACAAAATCCAAATGCGCAGATACAAAAGGAAGGAATATTAAACACGCAGTCTCAAATTTCTATGGAACAGCAATATCAGCAACCAAATACAGCGTTGCCAGAGGACAATGGCAGCAATGGAGAGACATCACGTTTTGGTACTTTGTGGGACAGAACAGTAAACGGCGACCGTAACGGCGGCAATCACAATAATGAGAATAGATGGTAAAACCGCACAGGTGGAATGATTTGAGATTTGGAATGGATTTTAAACGAACATTGAAGGGAGTACGCATTGAAAGGAGACGTGTACTTCCTTTTTTATGCACAGACCCATGCATAGGAAATAAGCCGCAAAAGCGGCGCATGGGTCGCGCAAGAGTAGGAGAAAGTCTCCAACTCGATTGCGCACGCTAATGCATATGAAAAGTTGTTGAATAAAAAGGAGTGTTTTAGTATGGCGGATATAAAACAGGAATACAGCGAAGAATTTGATGTGAAAGAGGAACTTCACAAGCTTCCAAATAAGCCAGGAGTCTATATTATGCATGATGCGAACGATATTATTCTTTATGTTGGAAAAGCAAAAAATCTGCATAATCGTGTGCGTTCTTATTTTAAGGAAAATATAGGACGCGGACCGCAAATTGACAAGATGGTGTCTTTGATTGCACGATTTGAGTATATCGTCACCGATTCTGAGCTAGAAGCGCTTGTGCTGGAAAATAATTTAATCAAGGAATATTCACCCAAATATAATACATTATTAAAAGATGATAAAACATATCCATATATTAAAGTGACATTGGGAGAGGATTATCCGCGCGTTATGATAGTTCGACAGATGAAAAAGGATAAGGCAAGGTATTTTGGACCATTTACAAATGGAGGCGTGAAGGAGAGTATTGATTTAATCAACAAGTTGTATCAGTTGCGAACCTGTAACAGAAAGTTGCCAAAGGATTGCGGTAAGGAGCGCCCTTGCTTGAATTTTCATATTGGTCAATGCTGTGCGCCTTGTCAGGGAAATATTACAAAGGAAGAGTACACAGAGCGAATTGATAAAGCGATTGATTTTTTAAACGGAAAACAACAGCCAGTTGTTAAGGAGTTAAAAGAAAAGATGCAGCAGGCTTCAGAGAAAATGGATTTCGAGGAGGCAATTCGATATCGTGATTTGATTGACAGTGTGAAAAAAGTGAGTGAGACACAGAAAATGTCTGATAACGTGGGGGAGGACAAAGATATTATCGCACTTGCAATCGATGGAAACGAGACCGTTGTGCAGGTATTTTTTCTGCGCAATGGCAAGCTGATTGGCAGAGAACATTTTTATATGACACAGATTGAGGAGCTCACAGCAGATAATATTCTGACAAGCTTTGTCAAACAGTTTTATGCAGGAACGCCGTTTATTCCGCGGGAAATTATGTTACAGGAGCCAATTGCGGATATGGAGTTGGTGGAACGATGGCTGACGAACAGAAAAGGAACGAAAGTTCATATTCGGGTGCCACAGAAAGGAGCGAAGGAACGACTTGTGGGTTTGGCAGCAAGAAATGCTCAGCTTGTGTTAAGTCAGGATAGAGAACGCATTAAGCGCGAGGAAGGCAGAACAATCGGTGCGGTAAAGGAGATTGAAGACCTTCTTGGCATTCGTCCGCTAACACGCATGGAGGCATTTGATATTTCTAATACCAGTGGTTTTGCCAATGTAGGTTCTATGGTTGTATATGAGAAGGGCAAGCCTAAGCGCAGCGATTATCGTAAATTTCGCATGAAAACGGTTGCTGGTCCAGATGATTATGCTTGCATGTATGAAGTTCTAACACGACGTTTTCAGCATGGACTTGACGAGCGAGAGGAAATGATGCTTGATGAGAATAATATTGGAGAGGATTTTGGAAGCTTTACCAAATTTCCAGATTTGCTTTTGATGGATGGCGGACGCGGACAAGTTAACATTGCGTTGCAGGTACTTGACGAGCTTAAAATCAACATTCCAGTCTGTGGTATGGTGAAGGATGACAATCACCATACAAGAGGATTATATTTTAATAATGTTGAATTGCCAATTGATGTGCACAGTGAGGGGTTTAAGTTAATTACACGCATACAAGACGAAGCGCACCGTTTTGCAATTACCTATCATCGCTCGCTCCGAAGTAAGGCACAGGTACACTCTGTACTTGAAGAAATACCAGGTGTGGGACCTAGCCGTAGAAAAGCATTGATGAAATATTTTAAGTCCATTGAGGAATTGCGCGCGGCAGATGTCGCTAAAATTTCAGAAGTACCAGGAATTACAACAAATGTTGCGGAGGAAATTTATCGTTTTTTCAGACCAAGTAAAATCTTAAATTAAAGTATTAAAATTTGTCTTTATTTAAGTATGAAAATGAATTGAGTGGGATCGATTTGTTTTCTGCAAAGAAGACTATGATAAAATGGTATCGGGCGATCAAAAGGTACTTGCCTGGACCCGGGCCCAGATTTTACGAAACTGACGCTGGAAGAGTGGAAGCAGCAGAGCAAAGGTTAGACAGTGGCGAATATGTAAGAGACAGTGATATTAATTGGTAAGGAAAAGACGGTTGCAAGCTAAAAGGGCAGGCAACTGTCTTTTTCGGTGTATCCGTTTTGGTCACACACTATTACGAACTATAATCCTATGTTATCATCTGTGGATTCTCTTAATTGCAGTGAAGTTTCTGTATAAACAACGCGCCGCTGCAGATTCTGATTTTGTATGCGCGACAGTAAAAGCCAGACAGCAGTGCTTCCAATAATTTCTTTACATATATGGACTGTTGACAGGGAAGGTGTGACAATTCTGGATTCAGGTGCATCATCAAAGCCGCATAGCCAAACATCATTTGGAACTGTGATTTTCAGTTTCTGAAATACTTGTAATACATCAATTGCAACAAAGTCATTTGCGCAGAAAAATACATCGGGCAATTGTTCCTGTGTGCGGAAAGCATCTAGCAGATACTGTTGGTAATTTTCAGAAAAAGGATAGGTTCCATTTTTATAATTTTCGAGAAAACAAAATTCTTGGTAAAATGGCAGATTTAAGCGAATTAGTGTCTCTCGAAATGCAAAATAGCGTTCATAAAAGGATAGACAGTGACAATACTCTCCGATAAAGCCAAAACGCTTCTTCCCACGTCTAGCCATTTCAGACATCAATAAGGAAATGCTTGAACGGTTATCCATCAGCAAATAGTCGGCTTTTGTTGATGTTTGAAAGCAGTCTGCGGCAGCATCAATAAAAAGCGTCGGCAATCCAACAGCACAGAGCATGTCATTATACTGGGAGTCAAACATTTCAATGCATATAATACCCGCGGATAGTTTTTGTATATAGGTGTTGGGCAATGTCTGTTCTGCAAAATTTTGTCTGCTGACATAGTGAATATTGAGCTGATATCCTAGGGAATTTAGTTGGCTCATAATATCTTCTTGCACGTTTGAGAAAAAATGGGAACTTGTTATATGGTTTCCAAGAAATAAGTCAATATTGCTTTTGTTTGTGGCAGGAGTAATTTTTTTCTGTATGGTTGTTAATTCTGTTTCATGTTGCGAATTTGCGAAATATGAAAATTCTTTATATCCCATTTCCATAGCCTTTTGAAAGATCTTATTTCGTGTTTCTTCAGAAACTTGTTTTGAGTTGTTGAAAGCTTTGGAAACAGTCGCGCGCGACAAGCCTAATTCGTCAGCAATGTCTTGTAATGTAACCTTTTGAGCCATAATTCAAATGTAATCCTTTCTGTAAAAAATTTACAAAATCAATTCAAAAATTTTAATCAGTATTAGAACTGTGTATTATATAAATGCAATACGAGATCCAATGTTAAATGTAATAATAAAATGTGTTTACGCGTGATATTTTGCAGGTTCATATATATAATATAGGTTTTCTAATAAAAATTCAATCATTATGTCGTTTCATAATACAATTGAATGTACAATATGTTACTGTTCGCTCGTTCATTAAAGTAGTAAAAATCGTGTGCCAAAATGCGCGCCCTTTCGCGTTTTGTGTGCAAATATGTTGCTGTTTATGTCTTCAATGAACGAAATTGTATGAAAAACAGATAGGGTGTGAACAGTACTACAATATAACTTTCTTCTATATTTGTTGACAAATGTAATATAAATTAAATACCAGATAATGAATGAAATTGATATCAAATAAAAACTGTACATAATCACAATATTGTTTTCTTAAATTAAAGATAGGATTTAATGTGTAATGTTACATATATAAAAAATGAAAAAGTTATTGACATATTTGTAAAAAAAGATGTATTATACATATGTAATAAATTAGTAGAAGGAGTATTATTTTGTAATATGATGCATAAAAAAGTATTACCTTTTGAAGAATCTATAATTTCATTTTCACCAAATATGGATCATTTTCTTTCTGTATTGGAAAATCAGCATAATATTACATTCCCGTGGATTTTAGAGAATTATATAGATTTGATTATTCGCAAAGATGAAAGTAATCCTCCAGTTTTTGAATTTTTGGATTATAACAAAATTTGGTGGACATGTCCTTTTGTTCATGTGTCAAGAATCGAACGACAGGCATTTGAAGTGTTTGGAAATCTTCAAGAGACTATCACAGCACTTTTGGAGAGGGATTTTTATCTATTCTTTTTGGTGGATACTTATTATATTGAGAACTACATTACTTATAAGAAAGAACATGTGGTACATGATATTTTTGTGTACGGATTTGAAGAAGAATATGTATACGCCAGTGACTATTTTGATTTTCGATATAAAAAACGGGAAAAAGTATCATTTAACAGCTTGATAGAAGGGTATCAGAAGATGCCGAAGACATGGGATTATGGCAGGGGAGTAGTACTATTTAAAAACGAGCAAATAGCGAATAACATCACACTATTTCAATATAAGGAGTCTATGGGAGGACAACTTGATGTTGAAAAAGTAGGATATCAGATGGATCGTAATCTGGTAAAGAATAAATTGAGGCGTTTTTTAGATAGTCCAGTGTATGTAAATTGTGTAACTCCTACTATTTTTGATTATCGTTTGGGCTATACAACTGGTTTTGCTGTATTTGAGGTTTTGAGAAAAAGTATGACTAATGAAGGAGAAGTAACTCCTAAAGATATGCATTTAGTATGTTGCCATGTTAAATTGATGCTGGAACGTGTTAAATATTTAATGCAGATTGAACCAGACAAAGAACTGAAAATGCTGGAAGGGGAGTTTGAAAAAAACTTATATGAAATAGATATAATTAAGAAGATGTGTATTAAAGAAATGCTGATAGAGAAACGAAATACAGAAAAAATTGTATTACGATTTGATTATTTTTTAGATATGTATGAAAATGCTTTAGAAAAGTTGTGTGAGTTTTTATAATATTAATATTTGATAAGTTTTTAAATTCCATGAATAGGTTTACTGAGATTAGATTCCAACAATTTCAGAAATAAAAATAATAGATAAATTTTTATATGTTATTTAATGTTTTCATTGTGTTATTTTAAGTAAATAGAGCTACAAATGTTTGATGTATAAAAAAGTAGAGGAAATAAAATGAATATATTAGCAAAAGGTAATAGTATGTTTCCAACACTTAAAGATGGTGAATTATACAATTTAGTATTGCTTGAAAATGGTAATGTAGATATTGGAGATATTATTGTATATTGTGTTAATGATATAATTATTTGTCACAGAATTATTAATATTATCCAATCGAAAGATAATACTTTGTTTCTTGTAACAAAGGGAGATAACTGTGCTGAATCTGATCCGTATGCAGTTACCTTGGATAAGGTAATTGGAAAAATTATTATATAGTACGGAAATAAACAAAGGGGGTACATAATATGTCCAAAAATGTAGAAGAGTTATTGAAAATTCTTCAGAAACAGCAAGTAATTGTAGCTTATTGTTGTTGTGGGAACAAAAAAACAGCATCTACATCTTGCTAAAATGTAAAGGAGCTACTGTATAAAATACAAATTACTTTTAAAGTATTTTTACAATTCTTTACAAAACTAACGTATTACAGAAATTGGCGTGTTTCAAATTTTAGTTGTAAATGTTTATGTATGATTGAACATAATTGAGTTTGAGACATGCCAATAAAAAAGAATGATTTTTCTAATTATAAATAAAAGCTGTATATCTATATTTATGAATTTTTCAAGTTGTATTTTGAAAATTGTAGATGATAAGATATATTTTTATTACGAGAGCATTAATGTATTAGAATAGTGTTGTAATATTTGTATTAAGTAGGTTTTTCAATTAAAAACATATTATTTCTAGAAAGGAAGTAGAGGAATTTTGGCAGAACAATTAGATGTGAAATTATTTCTTGAAAAAGTAAGTTCTATCTTGGGACAAATCTTACAGGGCGGGAATGAATTGGAGGTTCCAATCACACTAGAGACTAGTTTGGTGAATGGTGTAGGTATTAATGATATAGATTTATCATCTATAGATTATGTGAGACTTCTTGTAATTATTGAAGAAGAATATGATATAATATATGATTTTACGACTGTAGTTTATACAGTTGGGGATATATATGACTACATAAATAATTATAAAAAGAAAGAGAGTGCTGAAAAGTATGAGTGATAATGGTCACTATATATTTTGCCTAGATGATAAATACTACTTATATGACTTTTTGGGCGGTGCTATTATGGAGTTACACAAAGAGCTTTATGATACAATTATTAAGTATGATCATAATGAAGGGTGCAATGACTGTGAATATGAGCTTATAAGAACATTGCAAGATTATGGTTTATTACAAAAATTGAACAGAGTTCCAGATGTTGATCCCATAGAAAAAAAGATAGCATATTTAACATTTGCACCAACATATAGTTGTAATTTTCGATGTACTTATTGCTTCGGAGATCATGGAAAAAAGTATATAGGAGACAAAAGAGAATTTTCAAAGGATTCATTAATTCAAATGCTAAATTATTTTTTTGAAGTGCTCTATTCTGACGTAGAACAATATAGGGTGGATTTTGTAAGTGGTGGGGAACCATTACTAGGTATAGATATCATTAAAATGGCTGTAGAATATATGGAAGAGTATAGCCTTCGCAGTGGAAAACGAGTTTCAATATGGCTATGTACGAATGGTTCTTTGTTAAATGATCAAATTATAGAATATTTAAGTTTTCATAATATTTCAATTGGCATTAGTATAGATGGAAAAAAAGAGTGGAATGATATTGCTCGATTAAATGTTAATGGTAATGGTACATATGAGCAGATATGTAAAGGAATTTCTTTGATCAAGCAAAATGAAAAAGTTAGTCGAAAGTTTAAATGCATTTGGGGATTATGTACTGCAACAAACGAAAACTGTGACTTTGTTGACATTTTGCAGCATATGAATGATTTGGAATTTCAAAATATACAAATACGCCTTATTAGAGGCAAAGACAAGTATAATGTTAAGAAGATTACTGGTCAATATAGTCATCTAGCCCAATGGTTATTAGAAAATTATTTGCAGGGCAAGTTAGAATATTTAAGGATGATAATAAATAATAATGATCAATTTGGTAAGGTATTAAAACGAGTAATGCTTAATCATGTACTGATTCGGCGTTGTAATGCAGGAGTTAATAAAGTGACTATATGCCCAGATGGAATGATTTATCCGTGTGATAGTTTGGTAGGATTATCCGATTTTATTATAGGAAATATCAATCACTCCAATTTAACTTGTAATTTGTATAAGGATATGAATATAAACCAGATTCCAAAGTGCGCGGTTTGTGACATAAAATATTTATGTGGTGGTGATTGTTACTATAATTCGTTTATGAAAACAGGAAGTCAATTTTCTCCGGACAGTGAGTTTTGTGAAATCCAAAAATATATTCTAAAAGAGGCAATTGTGTTAAGATATAAAATGCAAACCATGAATGATGCTTTATATACTTCATTTCTGAAGGAGGTTAAAAGAAAGAATGATTATTACGAACTCTTCGGTTAATTCTGTTGCTGCAATAAGGGATGGAGTGGAATTTTATTATTTTGGTCTGGGCTGTATAGCTGATTATTACGGAAATTCGATTGCTTACCTTGATGAGTTGGACATTGAGATTATTTTATTATGTGGTGGGACAAAAACATTAATAGAAATAATAGATTGTGTAGAAACACGAACAAATTGTAACAGAGATGATATATTGAATAAACTAAATAAATTATATAAGAAAGGAGTCTTGATTTTTAATGATTTGTGTATGAACAAAGACGTGATTTTTCATGGTATTAAAGGACTTTATTTTCCTAAAGAAGTAGTAATTGAACTTACGAATATGTGTAATTATGCATGTCCATTTTGTTATAAAAATACTCAAAAACAAGGTGAATTCATTGCTGATGAAATGATTGCAAATATAAATCATATGATTTATAACAATGTTAATCATATTCTTATAACTGGAGGAGAGCCAACTATTCATCCAAATTATTTAAAATATATAACCATTTTCTCTGAATATGCTAAAGTACATATGATTTCAAATGGAAGTCTGCTTTATAATCATGATCCAAATATATTACGCAAACTTGAGCTTATACAATTTACGATTTATGGATGCAATAATGAAGAGTATAATAGAATGACAGGTGTTAAGGATGGTTTTACTAGACTTTGCAATTCGATAGAGTTTGCAAAAAAGAACGGGATTGACATTATATTAGCAGTTACTCTGTGTGATGCTACAATAGATCATATGGAATCGTTTGTAAAAATAGCTGTCGATTTTGGAATAAAGACATTGAGGATTGGATTAGCAGACATATTTGGCAGAGGTGAATACTTATTTGAAGGTACTAGTGAATACGAAAAGCAGAGGATTAAGGCATATGATATGCTTTTAGAACTTAAAAGAAAATACAGAAAAAAAATAAACTTTCAGTTGCCGAATATCAATATAGATCATGTTACAAATCATACTGATATTTATAAAAATGTATATAGAAATTCGTTGTGTTGCGGATGCGGATCAGAATATTTAGTAATATCACAGACTGGAGAAATAAGACCTTGTCAAATGCTTCCAGAATCATGGTTTTCTATTAAGAATGAGAATGCATTTATAGAACACATTCATGGAAATTTTCATGTAGAACAACTTCAAGAATCAGTGAGAAAATATTATACTGACAATGACTATGAGACCTTGAAGATATCTCCATGTCAGGCATTAGAAAATTTTGTCAATTTGGAGAAAGAAAATTATGTGTAAAAATAGTAATTTTATCTTTTGGAACAATTTAAAGAAAGTATGTTATGGAAACACAATAATAAAGACCATCGCAATCCCGCTCACGCTCCTTGGTGCGCAACTGTCGTCAATGGTAGTCAGTCATGCAGCAACGGGAGATGTGGATGGCGTTGTCTGCTGTGCGGCGTTTCTGCTGGCATTAGTTGTAGTTACTGTCCTTTTTCAGTCCATGACAAATATTGCTTTACAGAAGGCAGAGATAAAAGCAGTTCATCGCGCGAAACTTCATTTTTTGGAACGTTTTTTGGAGAATCCACTTCATAAGCTGTTTCAGACAGACTACGGAGAATTGATTGAAAACATCACCGCCGATATGGAGAAAGTAACAAACCGTTACATTCAGTTGTATTCGGGCATCACTGCAAGCTTGCTTGGAATAATCGGATATCTTCTGTTTCTGATGCTGCAAAGTCCGATTGTTGCGGGTTCTCTGCTTGTCATTTCCCTGATTCAGATGTTTCCGCCGCTGATTGTAAAGAACTATATGCAGGTCAGTTATGACCAGTGCGAGGAGATCGAGGCTGACATCACAAATCATATCGTGGAGGCGGTGGAAGGATTTGAGACTATCAAATTGTATGGTTTAAAGACATGGTGGCAGCAGAAGTTATCAGATTATTACAAAAAGTATCTTGCTATTGGACGCAGGACGGATGCTGTCGCGGCGGCACAACGCTCTATGTATCGTCTGACGGACAATCTCCTGCAGTTTGGAACCTATGCATTGATGGGGTTTTATGTTATTTTGGGATATTGTTCCATGGATACTGCGGTTCAGGCGGTGTATCTTTCCAGCGGATTTTTCGGTTTTGTCCAGAGTCTGTTTTCGACAATCCCAGATATGGCAGTGTCCAAAAATGCGGAAAGACGAATTAGAAAGTGGATTGTGCAGGAGGAACCACAGCAAAGTCCCGCAGATACATTAAAAACAAGAGAAATCTGTATCAATAATGTCACCTGCTGTTATGGAGAGCGAAAGATTGTGAGTGGAATCCGATACCAGTTTCAGTCAGACAAGAATTATCTGTTGAGTGGGCACAACGGTGCGGGAAAAACGACACTGTTAAACCTGATAGCAGGGCTGGTTCTTCCAGACAGCGGCGAAATTTGTACAGATACATTTCCAAAGCTTTTTTATATTCCACAGCAGGACCCAGAATATCATTACGATGTCCCTACACTGTTTCAAATGTTTGGTATTTTTGGAAAAGAGAAGCGAGAAAGGATTACACGGATTGCGGAGCGGTTTGGGTTGACGGAAAAAATCTGGCAGGAAAAAGCAATTTGTGATTTGTCAGGCGGTGAGCGTAAGAAAGTGTTTTTATCTATCGGATTTGCTATGGAACCTCGCTGGCTGCTTCTTGATGAACCGTCAAATAATCTTGACAGCGAAGGAAAACAAGTTTTATTAGAATTGATCAGAGAGCGAAAGGGCACAATTCTAATAAGCCATGACAGCCTGCTGTATAGTGCAGGGGATTGTAAGATTCGGATTGAGAATGGTCAGATATGGAATGAGGAATTTGAGAAAGTGTCCCTTTATGATTGATAATATGTATGATGGAGTTCGTAAAGGTGTAAAAAATGAAGAAATATGAAAAGAATGAAAAATTAGCGATGCATAAAGTGTTCCAAGAGTGCGCTCACGCTATGCGTGTGCCGCTGTTTATGAGTGTTCTCTCGGCGGTGCTGACTGCCGTTCTGGGCATGGTTACAGCAGATACGCTGGGAAAGTTTGCGGATGCCGCCTTTGCACTGGATTTTTCCATGGGCGTAGAAAATGCGGTATCGCTGGTGGTCTGCCTGGTTTTCGTGATATTTGCTGTGCCGGCAGTGGGGATGTTTTCGGATTTTATTATGTTTCAGGAGTCCCTGCGCCATGACAGCATTGTTTTTGGACACTATCTGGATAAAAGAATTGAAAAGGCAATGGCACTGAAAGGCGGCGAGATGCAGTATGAGCTGGAGGACGCTCCAAATACCCTGCGTATCCAGTGGGTGCGGCTTTTGGGAAAAGCGGTAGCGCTGCCGCTATGTCTAATATATTTTCTATATTGTGTCGGGAAAATCAGCTGGACTGCGGCAGGACTGATGCTTGCCATAACGGCGGCAAAGCTTGTGGTGCCCATGCTTTTTAAACAAAAGCTTGCCCGGTATGACAGGGAGGAGAAGATTTATCAAGCAAAGCGCAGGGATTGCGAGTCGGATATCATGACACGGCCGTATATGATAAAGCTGTGGGGAATTCTGCAGGGAGCAATAGAACGCATTGATGGGCTGTTTCAGAAATATTACCGCGGCACCGCTGTCTGTCATGTGAACTGCAGCGTGCTCGCAGAGCAGATGCAGACCTTGGTGAATCAGGTATCAATAGTGGTGATGCTTTTTGCAGGTGCGGTAATGGTGTCTCACAGTACCGTGACACTTGGAGAGTCTGCCTCTTTATTTCTCTATCTTACGGTCGCGCAGGCTTTACTGAATGATATCGGTGAGATTGTCCAGAATTATCCGCTGCTTAGAAATGCTGCGGAGAGAGTGTGCACATTTTATCAGGACGAAGAGACGGTTTCCGAGAAAACGGTAGCGCATTTCGAGGATCTTTTGGGAGAGCAACTAGGATTTTCCTACGCGGATAAAAAGGTATTTGAACTGCTGGATTTTCGGATAACAGCTGGGGAGAAGGTCAGAATCTGCGGGGAAAACGGCAAAGGCAAAACAACCTTGATACGGATTCTTGGCACTATGCTGGAGAGATATGAGGGCAGTCTGTTGATGTCAGGACAGGATTTTCGCAGTATCGATAAGGAGAGCTGGCGCAAAATTATTTCCTATGCGCCGCAGACACCTTTTTTGTTTCATGGGACAGTGCGGGAAAATATTACAGTGGGTGGAAGCCACAGTTGCGAGGAGAAGGCTGATCGTCTGATGAAAGCGTTTGGAATCTATCATCTTGCTGACCAGAGTGTGGATGGGGATTCCGATCTTTCGGGTGGTGAACGGCAGAAGATCTCCTTGGCGCGTGCGTTGCTGAAAGAATCGGAAGTTCTGATTCTGGACGAACCGTCAAACCATCTCGACCAGAAGAGTATCTATATGTTGAAAAAATATTTGTGTGAAACAGATAAAACAGTTTTGTTTATCACACATGATACGGCTTTGCTTGATGTAGCGGAGCGATGTATTGAGTTATAGTAAGATTCAGAGATAAAACCCTGTGCACCGGGAATGCGTCCGAACTGGACACTAGAGAATAAAACTACTCAGGCAGTGCTCCATTACAGCATTTCTGGCACAGGATATCTTTGGCGGCAAGGTATATGGAATCCTAAGACCTGACGGCAACTATCACTGTTATAATGTGGCAGGCGGTCGGTGTTTTGATTTGACCAGCGAGCAGTTTGGCGATGAAGTTTTAAATTATGAAAACAATCCCGAGCAGTCACGTGAAGTGCATTTTGCAAAGGAGGAGAAACGCCAGCGGTACGAGTATTTAAAGAAAATGCTTCTCCTGATGGAATCGTGACAAAAATTGTCGTGTGCGTTCTTCTTTTGGATTTTCTATCACATCTTTGGGCGTCCCTTGTTCCAGAATTGTTCCATTGTCCATAAAGATAACATAATCTGCTACATCTCGCGCAAATGCCATTTCATGTGTGACAATAATCATGGTGGTTTCCTTTGCGGCAAGTTCTTGAATCACATGCAGCACTTCACCTGTCAGTTCTGGATCGAGTGCAGAAGTTGGCTCATCAAAACACAGGATATCGGGTGTGAGTGCCAGTGCACGCGCAATTGCAACACGCTGGCATTGACCACCTGAAAGTTGGTGCGGATAGTTCCCCATACGGTCGGCAAGTCCCATTTGATTTAGCAGTTCTTTTGCTTGCAGTTCAATTTCGAGCAGTCTTTCTTTTTTGTGTGCTTTAAAATCAGGTGCTTCCTTGGCAAGCAACTGTCCTGCCAGCATAACATTTTGTAGCGCAGTATATTGCGGAAACAAGTTGAACGATTGAAATACAAGACCAAAATGCAAGCGTTTCTTTCGGATTTCACTTTCTTTTCCTGTGGACGGATCGGCAGCGTCAAAAAGTGTTTTGCCGTTTACACGAATAACACCACTGTCTGGTTTTTCCAAAAAATTTAGGCAGCGCAGAAGTGTTGTCTTACCGCTTCCAGAAGATCCAATAATAGATACCGTCTGCCCTTTTTCCATAGAGAAACTAATATCTTTTAAGACTTGTGTCTTTTCAAATGTTTTCTGAATATGTTGTACTTCTAAGACAGCCATGTCAATTCCCCCTTACTTAAAGTAATCTAGCCGTTTTTCAAGATATCCCAAAAGAGTAGTGAGAATACCATTCCAAATTAGATAATAGACCGCGGTAAAGAACAGTGGCCAGATCGCGCCAGAGATTCCCTGCGAACCTTTTAGAAAAGACTGTCCAGCCCAGATAATTTCCTGCAAAGCAATAATGCGGGCAAGGGAAGTATCTTTTACCAGCGTGATAATTTCATTGGACATTGGCGGAACAATCCGCTTTATCATCTGAAGCAGTTTGACCTTGACAAAAATTTGTCTTTTGGTCATGCCAAGTACAAGGCCAGCCTCTGTCTGACCAACAGGAATGGATTGGATGCCGCCGCGATAAATTTCAGAAAAATAACATGCATAGTTTAAGATGAAGGAAAAGCTGGCCGCTAGAAAACGGCCGCTTTCCCCACCGCCCCAGATAGGGTTGTGCAATACCAGTCCCGGGAAATAATAAATAATCAGCAATTGGATCATAAGGGGCGTTCCTCGGATAATCCACACAAGAAATCTTGAAAAATATTTTATCGGTCTAAAATGGGACATGGAGCCGAACGCAATGAGCAGACCAAGCGGGAATGCGCCAATGAGTGTGACAAAAAACAGCTTTAAAGTTTGTAGAAAACCAATGTTTAATGAACGGATAACAATTGGAAATTGTTCGATGATCAATTGCATAGGAATCTCCTGTTTATCTCCTTGTTTTCTTTTGGTTACTGTTCAATAAGGGCAGCTTGGACACCATATTTTTCTGCGATTGTAAGCATACTTCCGTCTTGATAACTTGTGACGAAAAAGTTATTTAATGCAGTTGCAAGGTCAGAACCTTTTCTAAAACCAACACCATATTTCTCATCATTTAGGCCTACTGTGTATGTAAGATTTGCATATCCTGTGCCTTCTCCTACCATAGCAGCAGCCATAAGAGAATCAATAATAGCAGCATCAGAAGTTCCCGCGGCAACTTCCATTAAAGCATCTGCCTGCGCTGTGACAGGTGTGTGTTCAAGTTCGAGTGCGATAGCCTGCGCTTCCCCTGCGCTTCCTGCCTCGACTGCAAAGTTGACTTCTGGAATGTTGTTTTTGTCCTCGAAATCCTTTGCTTTATCAACGGGAACTACAATCACTTGTGCATTGTTGCAATAGGCGTTAGAACATTCCATAGCGCTTGTGACTTCCGGTGTGAGTGTCATGCCATTCCACACACAATCAATCGTTTGACCTTCGAGTTCCATAACTTTATTATCCCAATCAATCTCTACAAACTCGGCAGAGACATTAAGACTTTCCGCAAAGGCATTTGCCATGTCGGCGTCAAAACCAATCCAGTCGCCGTTTTCATCTTTGTAGTCCATCGGTTCAAAATCTGTGATTCCAACAACTAAGGTGCCTTTGTTCTTGATATAGTCAAGATCAGACTGCATTTTACTTTGTGCATCTGCTGAATTAGAAGCAGTATCGGAAGCTTGTGCAGATGTGGAACTTTCTACTTCTGCGTTTTGGGTGTCGCTTGTCGGTGTGCTGCTGTCTCCTTGTGTGGGTGTGGAATTGTTTGTGGATGCTGCAGGGGTGCTGCCGCATCCTACAAGTGCTGTTGAAAGTATCAATGCTGTAGTGAATCCTATCGTTTTTGTAATCTTGTTTTTCATAATATTCCTCCATAAAATAAAATCTTCAATTGCACGTTATCATGTTATCAGTTTACCGTATTAAAGTCAAGGGCATAAATTATTTTTATTGATAATTGATTTGATATATTTTTTACCCTATAATGAAAATAAAATATTAATTTTTTAGAGAAATAGGAGGGCGCATATGCAAAAGAATGAGAGAACAATTGACCCATACCTTTTTCGTGCAATTGTAAAGACAACTGACAGGATTCCTTTGATTCCATATGATCTAAAAAAATTAAGGCGTTAGAGATTTCTGATTGATATAGAAGAATGCCTAGTTATGAAACAATCTTTTTTTCGTTTTAAGGAACATGACTTTTCTGTACTTGGGGAGATGGAAAATCTACATATGTTGAGAATCTATATACTTGAACCACCGCTGATTATCGCAGATTTTTCTTTTTTGAAAAAGTGCAAAAAAATGAAGAAATTAGATTTGGCAGAGACAAATTTTACAGACTGTGCGTTTTTGCCATATCTTCCAGAACTTGTCTATGTGCGTCTGCCAAAGGATAAAGACCTTATTAATAAACAAGTTTTGGATACCCTTCACGCAAAGATTGAAGATTACCCAATTGTGGAGATTGTAGAGCAGATAAAAAAGCAGCGTACGCATTGACATTGCGAAAGGGTGCTGTGCCGGATTTATTTGACAGCAAGTTTGTCGGTCTGTCATATTGGAATCCTAAAGTGGCGTATCCACTGGACAAGACTGGACAAAAGATGACTCTGATAGAGCAGATTAATTTTGACAGGGCTACAGTGGATGAAAGACTGCCACAACAAGGAATGCTGCAGTTTTTTATTGCTTTAGATGACGATGACGGCTATCTGTTTGGATATGATAGTGAAGTGCCAGACAGCAAATGTTTTGCGTAGTGTATCATGAGACAGTGGATTATAATGTTACAAAAGAGCAGGTTTTGGAATTGAAGACTCCAGTGTGTACAGATCCAGAACTTGATGAATATTCGCCTGTTTGGTATGAGGCTGGTTTTGATATTGTGCCGCATGAAGTTTATATGCATCCTGACGACAGGCACTTTATGGAGCGATTACAGGAAACAGAAACTGCCGTAATAGGAAAAGACGTTAGAGGACGGCATTTTTTTAACGAGGAAGAAAAGGACTATTTTTATTACACATTGCCTTATTATGGAAGTCATATGCTAGGGTATCCGCTTTGGCTTCATTTCACACCCAAAAAGATTGTCAATAAAATGGATGAATATGATACAATGCTGTTACAAATTCATTTGGAAGTCAAGGAAAATGCAGACCGTGTGCTCTGGTCAGGCAGCGGTGCAATTCAATTTTTTATTGACAGTAAGGCGCTTGCGAAGCAGGATTTTAGCAAGGTATTGTATTATTGGGGCTGTGCAAATAAAGACCATATAGTGTAATAAGGGGGATTTTTGTGCAACAGGATAAGAAAACGATTGACCCATATCTTATGGGAGCAATAATGAAAGGCAACAGCAATGGAAGGTACGATATAAAGAAAATAAAGAGGTTAGAACTGACAGATGCGGCGATAGTAAAAACGATTAGAGGGAAAGGTATCGGAAAAAAGAGCGCATATGACGTTCTGACAGATGAAGATTATTGGTATCTGGATAGAGCGTTATCATATTATGGGCATAATATGTTGAGCTATCCATTTTTTGTACAGTTTGATCCAAGAAAAAATGCAAAGTATTACGATACAGTACTATTGCAGATTCATTCGGAGGTGACGGACGACGAGGATTATGTGTGCTGGGCAGATGGTGGTGCAGCCAATTTCTTTATCAATAGTGAAGCACTTGCGCGTCGGGATTTTAGGAACTGTAGAAAAATAACTGAAACATCTTGACTTGTCTATTTCTCCGATTATGAATGTCAAAAATCCTCGCCGTAG
>DEPD01000095.1 GCA_002358575.1 Lachnospiraceae bacterium UBA3401
GCGTGAGTGTGAATTGTAACCAGTACACCGTTTTTTTAATCCTCGTATACAAATAGCCAGTGGTTGGTATATGAGGAATTAAAAAACGGTGTACTAGTTGCTTGTTATTTTTTTAAACTTTTGTGAAAATGTCTTTTCTAAAGTAGTGGATGTGTGTTATAATCGGTATGTCTGTATATGAAAACAGATGGTTATTTTGCTTACTGGTTTGACAGTATCATTGTTGAGACAGGCTAACACAGCAATTTGTGCTGGATTTAGAAACTGTTAATAAATTACTTATTAATTTCTGAACAGTTCCTTATAGGATATGCCTGTGCAATACGAAAGGGTAACAAATGCTGCGGGATAAAATAGACTTGGATGAAAATGTGGAGACAAATGATAGGGTGACAGAAGCAAGAAAACTAAGTTTTATTGATATTTTGGTTCCAGCACTTACATTGATGACGATTGTCAATTGTGCCGTGATATTAATATTGGTGATGAATATTGGCAAAAAGGTGAACGGGTTGGAACAACGTCTGTTACTTTTAGAGAAAAAGGCGCTCTATGAGGAATATGAGGCTGTTAAGAAAGAAAATTCGACGACATTTTATGAAAGTGAAAGTTTTTCTGAGGTGTCAGAAGTTGCAGATATTATGGCGGTTGCTGAGTTGGAAGATACTTATGAATGGAATGGCAGAGAGGACAGCACTGCGGATATAAGAAGAGTATATCTTACATTTGATGATGGACCGAGCGCCAATACAGATAGGATATTGGATATCCTCGCGCAGTATGGGGTAAAGGCAACCTTTTTTGTGGTTGGTAAGAATGGCTATACAGAACAGTATCAGCGGATTGTAGAAGAAGGTCATGCGCTTGGTATGCACTCGTATAGTCATAGATATAGCGAAATATATGCTTCTCTGGATGCGTATAAGGAAGATTTGACCAAGCTTCATGATTTTCTGTATGAACTTACAGGAGAAGATTGTAAGATTGTGCGTTTTCCTGGAGGCAGCAGCAATACGATCAGCAAGGTGAATATGCAAGAGTTGATTCGTTATCTAAATCAGGAAAATATGGTGTACTTTGACTGGAATGTTTCAAGTGGTGATGCGTCTGGGGAAAATAAAGACGCAAATCAGATTGCGCGGAATGTGCTTGATCAGATTGACAAATATAACAATGTGGTGATTTTATTTCATGATGCAACAGGAAAGAGTACAACGGTGGATGCCTTGTCTGAGATTATAGAAAAGATATTGGAATCAGATAATACTGTTATTTTGCCGATATCAAAGGACACTGTAAAAGTACAGCATTTGCATGAGTAAATGGAGAAAGTTATTTGGTATAGCTATTTAGAAATCGGTGTACCAGTACAATACAATATAAAAATTGGAGGATAAGTTATTATGGGTTTTTTTCAGGATTTAAAGCAGGATTTATCACAGACGGTGAATGATCTAGAAGCGGAGGATGTAGTGACTGAACTGAATCTTGACAACGTGGAAGAACAGGCTTCGGAGGATTTATTTGGCGCTGCTGAAGATACGAATTTTGAGGATCTTGAAGCTATGCTAACAAAGAATGTAGCTGCGATTGATGAAGAACTGGTAAAGCCAGCCGACCTTCAAGAGAGTGCATCGCAGGCAGATGTCAACACAACAGCAATGACGGATACAATAAATGATGCGGCGGAAATAGACACGAGTGATGGGAATACTTCTGTTGAGTTGAAAGAGGAAACAATAGAGATAGCAGAGTCAGAAGAGAGCGATCAAGAAGTGGAGGAACAAAGTTCAGAGAAAATTGCAGATGCATCTGCAATGCCTGTGGATAATTTTGAGTTAACTGCGGCATCAACAGACACAGCAATTATTACCTCCCAAATGAGCATTGTTGGTGATGTGACAAGCAGTGGCAATATGGATTTAATCGGAATGGTTACAGGTAATATAGAGATTCTTGGAAAACTGAAAGTGACAGGAAGCATCATCGGAAACTCAACAGCGGCAGAGATTTATGCAGATTCGGCGCAAATCAACGGAGAGATACGAAGCAATGGCAGTGTAAAGATTGGTCAAAGTTCTGTTGTGATTGGTAATATTTTTGCAGCGAGCGCAGTGATTGCGGGTGCAGTGAAGGGAGATATTGATGTGCAGGGACCGATTATTCTTGATACGTCTGCGATTGTGATGGGCAATATTAAATCGAAGTCTGTACAGATCAATAACGGCGCAGTGATTGAGGGAATGTGTTCTCAGTGCTATGCTGACGTAAGCCCTACAGCGTTCTTTGATGATGTGAAAAAGAGCAAAAAAATAGAATAGAGCAGGAGCTTGCAGGATATGAAAAGAATATTGTTAAAACTGAGCGGAGAGGCGCTTGCAGGAGATAAAAAAACAGGATTTGATGAGCCTACAGTGTTGGCAGTGGCAAGACAAGTAAAAGAGATTGTGGATACTGGGGTGCAGGTAGCAATTGTGATTGGCGGTGGAAATTTTTGGCGGGGAAGAACAAGTGAGACGATTGATCGGACAAAAGCAGACCAAATTGGAATGCTTGCCACAGTTATGAATTGTATCTATGTGTCTGAGATTTTTCGGTATGTAGGTATGGGAACAGAAATATTTACACCGTTTCCATGTGCTTCTTTCACGGAAGTTTTTTCAAAGGATAAAGCGCTGTCAGCACTCAATGCGAGCAAAGTTGTTTTTTTTGCAGGGGGAATTGGCCACCCATATTTTTCAACTGATATGGGAACTGTTCTCAAAGCTGTTGAGATTGAGGCGGATATGATTCTCTCTGCGCGGGCGGTGGATGGCGTATATGATTCTGACCCGAAGCTCAATAAAGAGGCAAAGAAATATGATACAATTCCAATCAAGGAAGTGGTGGACAAACAGCTTGGTGTGATGGATCTTGCGGCGGCAGTGCTGTGTATGGAAAATAAAATGCCAATGACCATCTTTGGACTGAACGAGGAAAACAGTATCATCAATACAGTAAAAGGAAAATCTAATGGCACTGTAATTACGGTCTGATTCCACAGAGACAGGTTACTGTAGCTATCGATTTAGAGTAAAATATGAATCAGAAATCAGGAGGAGACAGAAATGGACGCAAGAGTAAAAACATACGATGAAAAAATGCAGAAGGCACTTGAGTTTCTTTTATCAGATTATCAGACAATCCGTGCTGGACGTGCAAACCCACATGTACTTGACAAGTTAAAGGTCAACTATTATGGAACGCCGACGCCGATTCAGCAAGTTGGTAATATCACTGTTCCAGAGGCTAGAATGATTCAGATTGCACCGTGGGAGAAAAGCCTAATCAAAGAGATAGAAAAGGCAATTATGGCGTCTGACATTGGCATTACGCCGAGCAATGACGGAGCAGTAATTCGTCTTGTATTTCCTGAATTGACAGAGGAGCGCAGAAAAGAGCTTGTGAAGGATATTAAGAAAAAGGGCGAGGAGTGCAAGGTGGCAGTTCGCAATATTAGACGAGATGCAAATGATTCGTTTAAAAAGCTTGCAAAATCTGAGGTATCCGAAGATGAAATCAAGGATTTGGAGGATGCGGTTCAGAAACTTACAGATAAGTATATTAAGGATGTTGATAAGGAGATCGAAGAGAAATCGAAAGAGGTGCTTACAGTATAAATGAACGGTAGGGGGGCGTGCATAAGGGATGTAGTGCCCTCCTGTTTTTTATGCACGCGGACGCGGAAAGGAAATATACAGCTAAAGCTACCCACGTCCGGCGCGCGAGTAGGGAAGATGAAACTTCCCTACTCGATTGCACACGGGCGTCCAAATGAAATATGTCAGCAAGGCTGACGGACACCCTGCGAGGGTGTTCAAAGGAAATAAGTCCTGTGCAAAAAATAGAAAGGAAGTGTACAGTATACTATGAACGTACCAAATCATGTGGCGATTATTCTTGATGGAAATGGGCGATGGGCGAAGGCGAAAGGGCTTCCGCGCACTGCTGGACATGTGCAGGGAGCAAAGACTGTCGAGCAAATCTGTGAGGATGCATACAATATGGGAATTAATTATCTGACGATATATGCATTTTCAACGGAGAACTGGACTCGGTCAGACAGTGAAGTAGCAACACTGATGAACCTGCTTAGAAACTATATGAAGAATAGCATTAAACGGGCACAGAAAAATAATATGTGTGTGCGGGTGATCGGCGATAAGACAAGGCTTGCAGAGGATTTACAGGCAAGTATTACAGAGCTGGAACAGGCGACGCGGAATAATACGGGGCTTCATTTTCAGATTGCAATTAATTATGGGGGGCGCGACGAGCTGCGAAGGGCTGTCACAACGTTGGCGAAACAGGTAGCGGCAGGAGCTTTAAAGCCAGAGGAGATTGCAGAGGATTCTATTGCTGCCCAGCTTGACACAGCAGGACTTCCAGATCCAGATCTGCTGATTCGGACATCAGGAGAGCAGCGAATCTCAAATTTTTTGCTATGGCAGACTTCTTATACTGAGCTTTACTTTACATCTGTATTGTGGCCGGATTTTGACAAAAATGAGCTTGCCAAGGCAGTGGAAGCTTATCAAAAGAGGGATCGAAGGTATGGGCTTGTGAAGGAGGAGTCATAAATGGCGTCTAACATTCTTGGAAAAATAAGCAAAGAACGGACAATCAGTGCGGTTATTATTGTAATAGTAGCGCTTGCGTCTATTCTGCCGGGAGGTATTATACTGGCGGCGGTGTTGTATGTGATTTCGATGATTGGCTTTTTGGAGCTGACAAAGGCGTGTGGGATCAGGGAAGGGCAGAAGCGAAATGCACTGGAAATCGCAGGGATTGCGGCGATTACTTGCTATTATCTTATCCTTTATTTTGTGCAAGATGTCTCATATGCGGTAATGGTTATCCTTTTGGCAATGATTGTAATGATGTCTGTGTATGTGTTTGGCTTTCCAAAGTATCACGCTAATCAGGTGATGAATGCGTATTTTTCGCTGATTTATGCGCCTGTGATGCTGTCTTTTGTATTTTTAACAAGGCAGCTTGAAGATGGTATTTATCTGGTGTGGATGATTTTTATTAGTTCCTGGATATCAGATACGTTTGCCTATCTGACCGGCGTGATGATTGGCAGACACAAACTTGCACCAGTGTTAAGTCCAAAGAAGTCCATCGAGGGTTCAGTGGGTGGTATTGCAGGCGCTGCGTTGTTCGGAGCATTATTCGGAGCATATTTGGACAGTACACTTGGACAGGAGCAGTATGTGGTGATACTGGCAGTGGTTGGCGGTGTTGGTTCTGTTATATCACAAGTGGGAGATTTGGCAGCGTCAGCGATCAAGCGCAATCATGAGATTAAGGATTATGGAAAATTGATACCAGGGCATGGTGGTATTATGGACCGATTTGACAGTGTGATTTTTACAGCGCCCATTACCTACTTTTTAATTACGATTCTTATGAGTGGGCATGGATGAATTGTTTTGGGAATATAATAAGGAGGGGAACTTTGTGAAAAGAATAGCAATACTTGGTTCTACAGGGTCGATTGGCACACAGACGCTTGAGATTGTGCGTGATAATCCAGATTTGCAGGTGGTGGGATTGGCAGCGGGGGGAAATGTTGATCTGTTGGAAAAACAGGTAAGAGAATTTCACCCGCGACTGGTTTCGCTGCAAAGTGAGGCGGCCTGCAAGGAATTAAGGATAAGATTGGCGGATATGGATGTGCAGATTGTACCAGATATGGATGGGTTGCTTGCTGTCGCAGAGATGGAGGACTCGGAGATTCTTGTGACCGCAATAGTCGGTATGATAGGCATTCGACCGACTATTGCTGCAATTAAAAAGGGAAAAGATATTGCCTTGGCAAACAAGGAGACTTTGGTGACAGCAGGGCATATTATTATGCCACTTGCAGCTAAGATGGGTGTGTCAATTTTTCCGGTTGACAGTGAGCATAGTGCTATTTTTCAGTCATTGCAGGGAGAAAATAAAGATAGAATTAGTAAACTTTTGATTACGGCATCTGGAGGACCATTTCGAGGGAGAACCAGACAAGAACTAAATTGGGTACAGCCTGAAGAGGCGTTAAAACATCCAAATTGGTCTATGGGCCACAAGATTACAATTGATTCGGCAACACTTGTCAATAAAGGGCTTGAGGTGATGGAGGCGAAATGGCTTTTTGATGTTGATTTGGACCAGATTCAAGTGGTGGTGCATCCACAAAGTATTATTCATTCTATGGTGGAATATGTAGATGGCGGTATCATAGCACAGCTTGGAACGCCTGATATGAAACTGCCAATACAGTATGCGCTGTTTTATCCAGACAGGCGTCCAATGGCAGGAAAACGAGTTGATTTCTATGCGCTTGGAAGTATTACTTTTGAGAAGCCAGATATGGAGACTTTTGCAGGATTAAAGCTGGCAATGCGGGCAGCAGCAGAAGGCGGCAGTATGCCAACAGTATTTAATGCGGCAAATGAGAAGGCGGTGAGTCTATTCTTAAATAGAAAGATTCAATTCTTACAGATTCCTGAGGTGATTGAACTGTGTATGGATGCACATCACAGGATAGAAAGCCCAAATGTGGAAGAGATTTTAAGAACCGAGAAGGAAACTTATGAGTTGATTCACGCTAAATTTATATAAAGATTTTATTATCAGCTTTTATGGATTTTCTCGTAACATAAAATATAAAAAATTCTAAGAATTTATTAAGGATAAAACAGGGAGGAAAAAACAAGGAATGATTGTCACAATAATTGTATTTGTGCTAATTTTTGGGGTGGTGGTGATTGCGCATGAGCTTGGTCACTTTCTGATTGCAAAGTTAAATGGCATTAAGGTATTACAGTTTTCAATTGGAATGGGACCAGATATTCTTAAATTTACAAAGGGCGAGACAAAATATGTGCTCAAACTGCTGCCAATTGGCGGTGCTTGTATGTTTGAGGGCGAGGATGGGATTTATTCAACGGCACCGGACGGTGAGGAAAAAGAAGGACAGAAACCAGAAGGAGCATTTAATGATGCAAACGTTTGGTCGAGAATTGCAACTGTTTTTGCAGGACCATTCTTTAACATTATTCTTGCATTTTTGTTATCATTGATTGTGGTTGGTCTTTCGGGTGAAGTAATTCCCACAATCAATTCTCTGACAGAAGGATATCCGGCATTGGAGGCAGGGCTGCAAGAGGGAGATATTATCACAAAGATTGATGGAGAACGTATTTATCTACAGGGAGAAGTGACTTTTGCGTCTGCATTGAGTGGCGGAGAGCCGATGGAGATTGAGTATAAAAGAGATGGTGCGAAATATACAACTGTGGTTACACCAAAATTTAGTGAGCAAGATAATCGGTATTACATTGGTTTTACGATTGGGGAGACTATCAAATGTAAAGGTTTGGATTTGATTAAATACAGTGTCTACGAGGTGCGTTATTGGTTTAAGACAACAATCAAAAGTCTTTTGATGCTGGTACAAGGGAAACTTTCTGCAAATGATTTATCTGGTCCAGTTGGTATTGCGGCGACAATCGATGAGACGATTGAAATGACAAAACCATATGGTTTGCCGACAGTGGTGCTCACTATGATTAATTTTGCAGTGCTGCTCAGTGTGAATCTTGGTATTATGAATCTGTTGCCATTACCAGCGCTTGACGGTGGAAGGTTGTTGTTTTTGTTTGTTGAAGTTGTTCGAGGCAAGCCAGTATCTCCTGACAAGGAAGGACTGGTACACTTTATCGGATTTGTTGCCTTGATGGTATTGATGGTATTTGTATTGTATAATGATATTTCAAGGATTTTTATGCATTAAGCAACTATGAATAAATAACATATGTATCTTGACTTGTGTATTTTTTCATAGTTTCTAAATCTATTAAATATTACAAGAAAAACAGCATTAATCCAAATGGTTGATGCGGAACTTAAAAAACAGCACCAACTCGAACGATGCCCAGAGCATATACGAACGAGAGTTTTAAGTGCTTATATATGGTTCTATTGATGATGGTATCGGAAGGGTTGATTCGGGACTTAGGAGCTGTAGGAAAATAACGAATGCAAGTTGCGCAGGATATTTCTTCGA
>DEPD01000015.1 GCA_002358575.1 Lachnospiraceae bacterium UBA3401
ATAGGCAATTGCGAAACAAGTTCAAAATCTTGATTCCAATAGGACAAAGGTCCGGTTGAGCCGGACTTACAGGAGGTGGATGTGGATAACAAGAGTTTTAAGACATGAAAACAAAGCAGATAAGGATATCTGCCCGTGAAATGATATGCGGTATGTAAGGTTATGCAATCAGAGGTTTTAAACTGCGGATATATTGATGCCTGTGCAGTTTATCAGCCACCATTACAGTAATAAGCTGGGTAATCCCGGCGACAAGCAGGTCAGCATGAAGCGTTTTTTCATTCTGTGTTTTACGCCCGGCAACACAGAAACTGTCCTTGAAATGGTTGATTGATTTCTCAACATTTACCCTGATCTTATAGGTGGAATCCCATTCGGCCGTACCACGGAGCGTACCAGGATAGGCGCGCAGGTTTTTCTCGGGATAAATATAAAACATCCTGCCGCAGGGGGATTGTGTACAGGGGTTTTCACAGTGGCAGACGCGTTTGCTTTTACCGGTTATTTTATCATATTCCCATTTCATTTTCGGGCATACAAACTTCATGGTTGGCAGCCCGCAGCGGAGATGGGATTTGCTTCCTTCCCGCCTCATTGGAAGGGATGGGTCTTTGGGACAGCAGGGGACGCCGTCCTTATTCAGCGGGCAACCGGATTCCGGAAGGGAGATTCTGCCGTTGAGGGGAATGTAAGCCTGCTCAAAGGAAGCTTCCTGTAACAGGTATTTGTATATTTCAATGGAATCAAATGCGGCGTCTCCCAGAAAAGTTTCCGGATTGATAAGCGGATGCTTGCGAAAGAAATCCTTTAAAGTGGGAATCAATGCCTTGGAATCGGCAAGACTCTTATCTTCATTCGGGGAATCAGATTTTTTTCCAACAATGATGTCAGGATGAGCCTCAAGAAAGTCCTTGTTATAAAAGGAAATATCCCGGACAATGCCGAGTCCGTTGGTAATAATACCGAATTTATAAGCATAACAGAAATGCCCGTTAATGTACATCTGCTGAATGGCTGGATTGGCGGCAGCATGGGAAGGCATGGAGCCGTAGGCGGCTTTATAAGGGTCAAAGGAATCGTCCATCCCTTTTGCTTTTTTGAAGGCTTTAAGTTGTTTGATGATACGGTTTGCATATTTGGGATTGTTTTCTGTAACCCATGCCTCAATGCCAGAGGTGTCAAAGAGAAGCAAGGAAGCTTTCTGTGTATCAATACAATGGCAGATCGGTTCGGTCAAGTCAACAAGATGATCGAACATGGATTGTAAGTCCAATAAGAAATCCTGCTTGAAGCGGGTGAATTTAGAAGCATCTGGGACAACATCAAATCCGCAGAAATCCCGTAATTCCTGAGAGTATTTAAGAAAAACAATCAGAAGGGACGTTGTTGGGATCGAGAAAATAAGCTGTAATAACAGAGCCTTGAGCAACGGATAAAGAAGATGCCTGCGGGGTCTGCCAGTGGAAGCGTGGAAATGAGAAACAAAAGACGCCGGGACAATTTCATCAAGGTTAATGGCATTATCGAGAAGTTCAAGGAACTCATATTTATCGTTATCAAATTTATTTTGGCAATCGGTAAAAATATCTGCCAAAGAGAGCTGTTTATGTGTTATCATATAGATACGACTCCTTTACTGGTGGATATGGATAATTGTTACTGGACATTTCAATTATACCACAAACCAGTGAGGAGTTGTTTTATTTTGTAACAAAAAGAATCCCGTATTTATGCGGGTTCTGGCGTTTCGCAAACGACTAAATAGGTTGATTTAGAAAGGAGAAAAATTATGGAGTACAGAAAAATGGAGAAACTTGGCATTAGCACATCATTGCTAGGATTTGGGTGTATGCGCTTTCCAACCAACGCGGACGGCAGTATCAACGAGGAGGAGGCGCTCGCCATGATTGACAAAGCGTATCAGTCGGGTGTTACATACTTTGACACAGCGTATCCCTATCATGGCGGAAAAAGTGAGGAGGTTACTGGAAAAGCGCTTGCGCGCTACCCTAGAGATTCTTATTACCTAGCGACAAAGCTGCCAATCTGGGAAGTCAAGTCTGTTGCGGATGCAGAGCGTATTTTTCAGGAACAGTTAAAGCGCTTGCAAAAAGATTATGTTGATTTTTATCTGATGCATGCGTTGGATGCTGAAAGTTGGAATACCGTAAAGGAATTTGACCTCCTTGGATATTGCGAGAAACTGCGTGCAGAGGGAAGGCTTAAGCATCTTGGATTTTCATTTCATGATGGATATGAGGCGTTTGAGGAGATTTTAACAGCGTATCCGTGGGATTTTTGCCAGATTCAGCTAAATTATATGGACAAAGATACACAAGCCACTTTAAAGGGTGTGAAGCTCGCTAAGAAACTGGGAATACCAATGATTATTATGGAGCCAATCAAGGGCGGGTCTTTGGCGAAACTTCCATATGATGGCATTGATGAACTGTTTAAAAAGGCGCGCCCTGAGGCATCAACTTCGTCGTGGGCACTGCGCTATGTTGCAAGCTTTGACAATATAAATGTGGTTTTGAGTGGCATGTCAACAATGGAGCAAGTGGAGGATAATTTGAAAACATTTGCGCACTTTGAGCCGTTAAGCGAGACAGAACAGAGCATTATTGAACAGGTGGCTGATGCGCTGAGCAGGCGAGTGCAAAATGGATGCACAGGCTGTCGTTATTGTATGCCATGTCCGGCGGGCGTTGATATTCCAAAATGCTTTAGTATCTGGAACCGCTATCACATCTATGAGAATATCAACGAGACAAAGTGGAGTTGGACACAAAGTATAGAGGCGTCCCAAAAGGCGTTGAATTGCGTCAAGTGCGGAAAATGTGAGCAGGCATGTCCGCAACACATTGCCATTCGGGAGGATTTGGTACGTCTTCAGGAAGAGTTGGATTCCATAACAAAAGAGTAACAGAATAAATTTTCAGAATATTCTCACAATGTAACAGGATGCATAAGAAGAAGGAAATATGTGTAATATGACAATTTTCGACTTCTTTTACACCCTGTTTTTCTATAATAGCAAGACACTTTTCACAAAAATAAAAGAAAGTTAAACAAATTGTAGAAATTATTTAAATAGTATATTATAATAAAACTCGAATAGATTAACATAACTCGTTAACAATTCAAGAGTGGAGTGTAAAGGTGGAGGATTAGAATGAGTGAAGGAAGATATAACATTCAAAAGCAGTACAAGGTTGATAAAGGAATGCCGCTGGATGCCTTATTCCAGAGAATTGACAATCTGAAATGCCGCCGTATTTTTGAAGCGGAGATCGAGTGCATCGAATGGAGCTATCATCTGGTTGATAAAGAGGGGATTAAGGACATGAAAGATCTTGTCCGAGAGCCAGGATTGTCAATTTTTGAGGTGAACCTCAAACGAAAAATATCGCCGGACTTGCTCACAGAGATATTCGCCGGATTACTGCAAAGACCAATGGTCATGGTTTATCTGTGTGACGGAGAGCTTTCCATGGGAACTTATATTCCGTCAGGAAAAGGGAATTCAGGTAAAATGTGCTCGACAGAGTTTTATCCGTATGATGTGGACCGCATGATTGAGGTGTTAGATTACGATACGGACTGCGGCAAAACAACCGAGCAGATACATAAGCGGATTTTTGCAACGCTTCGCCAGCAGAAACGCGTTATTATGATTGAGAAAGCGTTTGAGCGTCTGAGCAGGGATAGTGCAAAAGAAACATTTGCTTATGAGTTCAGTTATGAGAATCTTGAGCGAATCAGAAGGGATGCGGATTTTGTTCAATCCCAATTGAAGGTTGTGTAACTGGACAGAAGTTAAGGAGGAATGTGTTGTATGGACAACGGGATATCGAGGACAACTGCAGCCACAATACTAAATTCCTTAAAGAGCGGAGTAGTGCCTAGGACTGGGCTTGAATATATTACTGTGGGGAGAAAGAGTGAGATTCAGGCACTGTTGCAGGACGTATCTATCATTGAGCAGGGAGGGGCAGCATTTCGTTTTATTGAGGGGAAATACGGAAGCGGGAAAACCTTTCTGATGCATGCGCTCAGAAATCATGTGATGGAGAAAAACTTCGTGGTGACAGATGTGGAGCTCTCTGTGGACAGACGCCTTATCGGAAATAAGGGGCAGGGGCTTTCAACATACCGGGAATTAATCCGAAATATGGCTACACACGCATGTCCCGATAACGGAGCATTGCAACTCATTCTTGACAAGTGGATTGGCGCGCTCGAAAACGAGGTGGTACAATTTGAGGGACTTGTACCAGGCCATGAAGTTTTTGATGTCAGGGTCAGTCAGAAGATTTATAAGATTACGTCCTCGATGGAGGAGCGGGTAAATGGGTTTGATTTCGGAAAAGTGCTTGCTTCATATTATAAGGGGCACCGAACAGGCGATATGGAGCTGCAAAAAAAAGCGCTGCGATGGCTTTGTGGGGAGTACAGAACCAGAACAGAGGCTAAGACAGATTTAGGGGTAAATCTGATTATTACCGATGAGAACTGGTATGATTTCATTAAATTGTTTGCAGATTTCGTGGTGAAAGCAGGTTATGCGGGGTTGTATGTCTGTATGGATGAGCTTGCGACGCTGTATGAGATTCCAAGCCGTGTAGGAAGGGAGTACAATTACAACAAGTTGCTGTCAATCTACAATGATGCATTGCAGGGAAAAGCTTCCCACTTGGGCATGATTGCCAGTATCACAAAGGAAGCGATGGAGGACCCTGCAAGGGGAGTATTTAGCTTTGAACCATTGAAATCCAGACTTTCAGAATCCAGTTTTGAGCAGGATGGAGCTGTTCCAATGAGGGATATGGCGGCTCCAATAATTCAGTTGTCTGTATTGAATCCAGGGGAGATGTATGTGCTTTTGGAGAAGCTTGCGAACATACATGGGATTTTATATGGATACACACCAAAACTTGAGCATGATGATTATATCTATTTCTTAAAACAACAGTACAGTAGAACCTCAGAGGGAGAGGAAGCGACTGCGCGCGATATGATTAAAGATTACATCACGCTTTTAAATCTGATGCAGCAGCACCAGGAAATGCCCAAGGAAAGGATTCTCTACGCGATGCAAATTTAAAGAGATATGTGTACACAGAGAATAGAGCAAATGTTCTGAGATAGAAATTATAAGGGTTGGAGTAATGAGGAGTAATAAAATCAAAGCAGTAATATTTGATATGGATGGAGTACTCATTGATACGGAAAAGCATTATAATGCAGCATGGTGCGAGGCAGCACGCATGGCGGGTTTTGACTTCAAAAGAGAACATGCGCTGATGCTTCGTAGCTGTGATGCACGGCTTGCGGAAAAGATGATGAAGGACATCTTTGGCGCAGGCTTTGACTACTTTGCCATACGGGAAACCAGACGTCGTCTGGTGGCAGAGCGGCTTGAAAAATATGGATTAGAAAAAAAGCCTGGTATTGATGAAATACTGGCTTTTTTGCACGAAAAAGGAATAAAGGCAGCAGTTGCGACGGCAACGCCAATTACATTGACATTACAGCACCTTGAGGAGATAGGTGTTCGGGATCAGTTTGATAAAATTGTGAGTGCAAAGCAGGTAGAACATGGAAAACCAGCGCCAGATGTCTATCTCTATGCCTGTAGGCAGATTGGCGAGGAGCCATCGGATTGTATTGCGGTCGAGGATTCGCCAAACGGTATTCAATCGGCATATGCTGCTGGCTGCAAACCGGTGATGGTGCCAGATTTGACCCAGCCGGACGAGGCGATTGAGCCTCTTTTGTATGCCGTGGTGGATTCTCTCGCAGATATCAGGGGACTGGTTGATTAAGGCTGTGTTACAGTCTCCTGATAACCCATTTCTGCAAAAGTATTGCCATAACTGTCCAGTATCAGATAAAAATTTGCGCTTCCGCACCAAACGTTTTGTGCGTCAAGACCTAGTACTCCATTTGGTCAGAAATTAGATTCGTGAACCGCCTGTTTCGCACCGTTGCGTCGTTAAAATTTCTAGATGATGCCACCGCATCGCCTCCTTCCTCCGCCTTGCACTGATACAAATATCAAGCACTTTGTATACGAGGATTAAAAAAATGGTGTACTAGGTTGTTGATGTGTATAGGGATTGCACTGTGAAATTCTGATATCGGCTGTTCATTTAACACTCTTGTGATTCCTTCAGGCAAAAAAATTTATTATTAATAGAAAATGTATTGAACATAACAGCGGCATGATATCTGCTGCTTTCTTCTTCATTGAGACAAAACACGAAATCATTCTTTTTATATCCATTTTCAATTAAAAGTTCATCTGTATGACTTGACATTTTAATTCCTATGCCGAAAAAGGCGATTCAAATAGTAATCATATCAAACTTAATGCTTCTAAGCCAGTGTCTTTTGCAGCCTTAGAAGTATTTTTTGCACCAATCATACAGAAATCTCAATCGCACAAACCAAAAAATATTTATTAGAATATTGCAAGTGCTTAGAAATAATTGAGGGTTACGTTACTTTGCACATCCGCACCATCCATTTGCTGCATGGTGTCAAAGCCAACGCCAAAATGTCTGCTTTGTGGTATTTTGTGTGCA
>DEPD01000172.1:0-7109 GCA_002358575.1 Lachnospiraceae bacterium UBA3401
ACGCCATACCAGGCGCGGACAGCAGCATAAGGAGAGGCGGGAGCATGTTTACTGATTGGATTGCTTGATTACCCACAATCAGGGATGTCAGGTTTTGTCAATGGCATGGCCGCAAAGCGGTGCGCAGCACCATTGACAAAACCTGACAGCTTTGATAGACTCCAAGCAACAATCCAATATATTTTTAGCCACAAATGTTACAAAAAAGCTTGACCACTACAATTCTTAAATTATATTGGCAAAATCGAGATACCCCATAAGGAAACCGAACTGACCGAAGAAGAAAAGGCATAGCAGGAAAAAGAACGCATACATTTGGAGAAAAAACGGGCGTGCAACCATAAGTATATGGCAAGGAAACGGGAGGAAATATGCAGGGAACGGGAAAAAGAACTTGCTGAAAAAGCAAATTAACAGAGAAAAGGAATTTCCTTAATGAAAAGGCTATGACAAAATTATTTTCAATGATTAACAGTTATAGTTTTTTCATGCGGTAATTACTGTAAAAAATGAACCCTTATTCCCCCAAGCGGAGAAATACCCGTCAATGATATTCCGCAATTCAAACTCCCGACAATTAACAGAAGAAAATCATTTATCCGCACCGAAACCAATCAATCATATCAATCAATCCATATCACAGGAGAGAAAAGACCATGAATAAAAATGCAGGAAAAAACAATGTTCCATTGTTTTCACAGATTTTAGATTATTACAGCACCGCCGACAAATATATCCTCAGCAAGACACACTCCAATGCGCATCAGACTGTATTTACCAAAGAAAACGACAAATACCAGTGGCTTGTGTTGGAGCAGAAAAGCCAGTGCGAAGTCGAGGCAAGGCAGACCGACAATCATGGAACAATCACAGCGAGGGATAATTACGGACTGACAAGAAATCTCCCTAAGTGCGTGGGCGTGGAGCATTTATGTGAAGATGCATATATGCACGCAAATTTTCAGATACCTTTTAACGTTGATGAAATCAACTTAATCTATCAGTTTGGAGAACAGGGCAAAGCGGAAACGTGCGCCAGTCTGTCCGCTATCCTTCCGCAGATAAAGGACAGCGACACAAAGCAGATAGTAAGCGACACATTGAAGAAATTAAATGTCCTGTCAGAAGAAACGTGTGCGGAACTGACCGCCACCACCAAAAGACGGAAACTGACCGAGCGTGACCACTCCATAAAGACAAGGTTAGCAAGAGCAAAGGAACAGGCGAAACAGCCGACAGTTGCCGAGGGAAAACAGCGCAGAAACCACAGCAAAGGAAAGGAGGATATGGCACTATGAAACTTTCCCGATATGAGCAGGAAAGTATTCTCAATTATAACGCAGGAGAACAGACCGCCGCCCTCTACACAAGGGATAAGGCAGTCATGCGGAAACTTGACACGCTTGTTGCCGACTTCCCCGACACATACAAGCTGACAGGGCAGGATAAAGTATCTAAGACCTAATCCTTTCCAAAGTCACACGTCAGTTACTGCAAGCCGAGGACAGTCAGCACCGACAGAGGGAACGGGCAAGGCAGATGATGATTGCTAATAATAAGACAAAAAGAGATTAAGCAAGATTTAATGGAAGTATGTGTGCATTTATGGTAAAATAACAGCGTTGAACAATAAAACAAATTGAAATTGGTGGAGATTAATTATGAGCAGGATAAATGATATATCAGTTGTAAAAACAACAATATGCTACTGCAAATAACTTAGACACAAGAATATCAATTCATGATAAATATTCAACGAATAAGCTGGGATTTGGGAATTGGATATTTTCAAATTATAGAATTGATAAAGGAGCGAAAGTATTAGAGTTAGGCTGTGGAACAGGAGATATGTGGAAAAATAGAGAGTCAGTAATTTGTGCTTGCTCCAAGATAATACTTTCTGATTTTTCAGAAGGAATGGTTGCAACGACAAAAGATAATATAGGAAGCTATGATAATATTGAATATAAGGTTTTAGATATTCAAGAGATACCTTATAAAGATGCGACTTTTGATATTGTCATTGCAAATATGATGTTGTATCATGTGCCTGATATAGATAAAGGTTTGACGGAGGTCCGGCGAGTATTAAAGAGAGAAGGTCGTTTTTATTGTGCGACATATGGAGAACATGGAATTATTGAATATCTTTCCAAAATTCTATCGGAATATGGTGTTGAAGATAACATAAACAAGAATTTTACACTTCAAAATGGATATGAGATTTTAAGTAAAACTTTTTCAAAAGTTGAAAAAAAAGAATATATTGATTCATTGGCAGTTACTAATATAGATGATATGGTGGATTATATTTATTCGCTTTCTAGTATGACATCTTTGAATAGTGTGCCTAAGCAAGTAATAAAAGATATTCTGATGGAAAATACAATAGATGGAGTTTTAAATGTGCCAAAGGAATATGGAATGTTCATATCATTATAAAAATGGTAAATTCAAATCGGGAAAAATCAGAACAGAAAAATGATATAAAAATTGAATATTGTTTAGCTTTGGGTAGCGGTTATCTTAACAGACCACCACTTTACAACTTTTTTCATGGATAGATAATGTTGCCCAAATCTTTGAAAATACTATTTTTTCTGATTATAGGGTGCAAATTTTGCTATAGAATACAATATTTGATACTTAAAAAAGTTAAAATTTATGACCAAAATATTATTTGCTACTTTGGGATTAAACCTCTAAACACAAAAAAATTAGTAAGACTCATTAAAGCGCATTAATTCAGGGAGCTTTGAATAATCAAGTTATTAAAAAGTTGTAAAGTGGTGGATAAGATGAAACACTATCTATATTGTACATGGACCTCATTCCCCACTAAATGAACAGGAGGTTTACCAATGGGTTACACTAGGGAAGAACGGCTGGACATCGGCAAACAAATTTACAACAATGAAATAAATAAAAGCGATGTAGCCATAAAATACAGGATCGGCGAGAGCACAGCCAGGGATTACATGAGACTGTACTAGGATGTGAACGGCCTGCCGCCTAAAAACAGAATTCAAAAAGATGAAAATACAGTAAAAATAAGCGCACATTCCTCCAAACCGGATCTGTCTGAATATGAATCCATGACAAAAGAGGAACTTATTAAGGAACTGGTGAAATCTTGGATCAATGAGGCGCGGTTAAAAAAGGATACGAAGTGAAAGGGGATGGTGCAGACAGGACAATTACAATCTTCGACAACTGGAATATGAAATAATACTGGAATTATCCGGTGAATTCCCAGTCCGTGTGTTATGCGAATCTATGGGCATAAAGAGGAGCAGCTTCTATTATTGGAAGAAACACCTTTCGGATCCGGCTCCTAAAATAAAAGCACTTGCAGACAATGTCATGCTGTTCAGGGAATATCATTTGAAATACCCGTCACACGGATACCGGTGGCTGAGCGCAAAATAAGACTTGATACAGGACTGAAGGTTTCTGATACGTATGCGCATAAATGCTGTAAAATTGCCGGCATAAAAAGCGGATCAAAACACTGCTGGTATAAAAACCAGGCGAACCCCGCAAAGTGTATCCGAATCTGATTCTCGCAGGACTTAAGATTGACGGGCCGATGCAGTGCATTGTGAGTGACATGACTGCATTCTGGTTAAAAGGCATTTATTATGAACTGACATTGTATATGGATCTTTGGAATAACGAAATACTGAGCCATTCCCTTTCTGCAAAACGCGGAGACCGCATGACATACATCAGCGGCCAGCATGACCTTATAGAACTTAAGAAACAGCATCCGGAATATAAAACAGTGCTACATTCGGATCAGGGATCGGTATATGCATCAAAAAAATACAATGACCTGCTTGGAACATGCGGGATCATACACTCTATGTCACGCGCAGGAACGCCGACAGACAATGCAGCAATAAAATCCATCAACGGATGGATAAAAGCAGAACTGTTTACGGATTTTCATCTACAGGGCGAAAATGTCAAAGAAGAAATGGCTGCGTACATAAAATTTTTAACGAGCAACGACCCGCATACCCGCTGGGGTATCTAACGCCCAAAAAGTACAGGGAAACATATGCAGATGTATAATACTTATAGATTGTACGTCAAAAAATACAATTTAAGTGTCCAATTTTTGTTGACCAGTGCACCTTAGCTCAAAACTCATAAAAGCAGGCAAGGCATATTCATCTCCACGGTCATTCTTTCTCCGAAAAATTATCCATAGTCTCTTTTAGCTGCTTTCTATATGGAATAAACAAAACCAGTGCCATACCCATTGCGAGGCTGTCCGCAATCGGAGTTGCCCACAGTATGCCGTCTGCGCCAGCCACCGTATTCATAAGGAACATAAACGGAACATCCAGCCCGCCCTTACGCAGCAATGACAGAATCATCGGTCTCGTTTTCTGCCCGGTAGCCTGAAAAACAGATATAATCATCATCGTTACTGAAACTGCCGGACAAGTAATACAGATAATCCTAAGAAAATGCTGACCGTATGCAACCGTCTCCGTATCGTCAATAAATCCCTTTACCACCGGAACCGCGCACACAAACAGCAATACTGCCCCTGCAAGGGCAACCGCCACACTATATATGAATGCCGTTTTAATCACGGAACGCATACGCTTCCATTTGTTTGCGGCGTAGTTATAATCAATCAGCGGAAGTACCCCCTGCGTCATTCCATTTGCAATGGCAAATGCAAGCATGTCAAGATTGGACGCTTTATCATTGTCACCGTCTTTTTCCTTAATCGTCAAAACATATACGCCACGTTTCAGTATAAGACCGGGATTATAGAAAATCCCCTTTTCACCCCAACTTTCAACGAGTATCGTGCCGTCTAAGGAAGAGAGGCAGTAATCCAATATTTGTTTTGCTTCCATCATGTTTTACCTCACAAAGTATAAAATAAAGCGTTACCGGATTATTGTAGCACAAATCAGGGAATATTTCCATAAACATCTAATATGCGACAAACCTTAACAAAAAACAGTTCCTTACTTCAATGCAAGGCTTCTGTTACTTTTTACCATGCACAAAATAGTATATAACACAACTGCCAGCTCTGTAATCGGCATAACCCACCATAGAAGTTTCGCGCCAAACAGCGCCGGAAGCACGAACACTAACACACCACATAGAACCATGCCCCGCGCCATAGAAATAATCAATGCTGTTTTCGGCTGCATCACAGACTGGAAATAATAGGTTGCAAAAATGTTCAGCGGCAAAAGCAGATATGCAAGACCATAAATCCGCATAATCCCGGGAGCAATCTGCAGTACGCTGTCTGTCGGGGACATGAATACTTTCACAAAAGCGTTTGGGAACAAAAGTACTGCTGCTGTCCATAGAACACCGAAGACTGCAACTGTCCACAGGGAATATTTCTGCGTTTCCCTGATGCGCTCTATATTATGTACACTGTAGTTTTCAGAGATAATTGGCTGTGCAGCCTGCCCGACAGCATAAGTAAAGCATTGGACAAGACCGGAGATCTGAACAATAACCCCAAATACCGCCAGCGCATCTGAACCTAGATAATTCATAATCTGACGGTTAAACAGCATTGCAATAATCCCCATCGCTATTTCTGAAACGAAGGTAGAGCAGCCATTGAACACCAGCTCTTTTGCCTTATGAATACAGTCATGTACACGGGACAGCCTGAGTGCATTTTTCCTGCTGAAAAAATGAGAGACCATAACTGCAATTGTCAGTGTTACGCCAATCGCAGTCGCAAGGCCTGCGCCAAATATACCCATGTCCAGCCCAAACACAAAATACAGATCTCCGAAAATATTGAAGCATCCGCCGCACAGAGTCGCAAAGGCTGCAAAACCCGGCGCATTATCGTTTCTCAGGTAAGCAGCAAGCATTTGCGTGAACGGATATGCCGGAATCACAAATTGAATCGAGCGAAGATATGTCTTTGCCAATGGCAGAAGAATATCATCCGCACCAAACAGACGGAGTAGCTGGTCATCAAAAACAGTGAGTCCGATCCAACAGACTACCGCTATGACCGAAGTGAGAATCAAGGACAAGGTAAAGCAAGCGTTTGCCTCGTCGGTCTTCCCCTGTGCCTTGTAATATGTATATTTGACAGAACCTCCGCTGCCGGTCAAAATCCCCAAACTATACAAAATTGTCCAGATCGGCGCTACAATAGACAAAGCCGCCGTACCCTGCGGGCCCTGATACTGACCAACTACGGCAACGTCCACCAGCCCGTATATACAGGAGATCATAGAACCTCCAAAGGCTGCGCCAAGATACTTAAAATAGTGTTTTTTAATACTTCCCTGTGTTAAATTCTTTTCCAAAATAATCCTCCATTCCTGCTCAATATGAAAATTTTGGTGCAAGCACAACATTTACAATACAAACTTCGTTTATCTTATCTGAACTTACTCATTCGCTGGGACAGGCTGTCTGAGTATTTTGCAAGTAATTTCATTGCAAGTTCTCTTTCCGAGGCATTCATATCCTCAAAGATTGCAATTTCTTCCGCAAGAACCAGATCAACCGTTTTTTGGGAAAACGCTTCGCCTTTTTCCGTCAGCGTAACATACTTATGACGTTTGCCGTTATAATCCCCAACCTCAATCAAGCCGTCTTCCACCATCTTTTTCAAGGCGGAATGAACCGTCTGCTTTGGCTGGTATATAAAACTGCAGATATCTTTTTGGGTGACTTTTCCTTCCGACTGGCGTATGCAATACAATATCCAAAATGCACAATCAGATAAACCAAACGATTTGGCGACGGTCCGGTAGATTTCCTCAGAACCATTGATGGTTGCATTGAAGGCAGCAAGAACTTCTTTTGCTGTGTACATAGCTTTTCCTCCTTTCAGTCCGAAAACAGACTTATTTTACCTTATATTGCTCAAGATTTCAAGAGAATTCACAGGAAAATAACAATTTCCCACGAAATTTAGCTTTACCCTTCTCTGCATTGCCTGTTTTTTCTGTTCATCGCTTACTGTTCTTGGTTTACGATAAGTAATGTATGATTTCGGCATGGAATAGGTCTTGTCAATCTCCGTCTGATTTAGTAGCTTATAGCTTTCAGGATACAATCAACTTTTCACAAATAAGTATGGCATA
>DEPD01000172.1:7419-7948 GCA_002358575.1 Lachnospiraceae bacterium UBA3401
CACAAATAAGTATGGCATATCATTACTCGTGCTGTGAAGATAATCAATCAGGGCAAAGCTGGGATTGTACTACAGAAAGCAGCCAGTATGAATTTGGACTGGATGAATGGTGAATATGAATGGATTACTTTTTATGGCAGACATGTCATAGAGAGAAATGTACAAAGAAGTGCGCTTGACTATGGAATCCATGCGATAGGCAGAGTGCGTGGCACTTCCAGCCATCATTATAATCCCTTTGCAATTGTCTGTGAGAAGAATGCAGATGAGGAAAAAGGAAGCTGTTATGGATTTTCTTATTTATACAGCTTTGTGGTATCCATTCAGATAATTTTGGATGGAACCTGCAGCAAGGAGAGGAGTTTGATACACCAGAGGTTATGATGACTTACAGTGCAGATGGAATTGGTGTTATCAGCAGAAACTTACATAAGACGATACGGAAAAATATCTGTCGTGGGAGTGGAAGGAGAAACGTCGACCGATACTGATCAACAACTGGGAAGCCACTTAGGAACTGTAGAAAAAT
>DEPD01000163.1 GCA_002358575.1 Lachnospiraceae bacterium UBA3401
CAGTTATTTTTCTACAGTTCCGAAAGATTGCGGTGAGGCAATGGGAAAAGTTGAGCGGTTAGCATGGAATTTTGATCCCAAAACAAAAGGCTACGAGTGGAATGATATAGATTGCAATGATTACCAGCGCCATTTTCCAGAAGTGATTGGTTATGAAGTGTTGCGTGCTATACGAAAAATAAAAAATTGATTTTGGCGAATGGAATAGTAGCTTAAATTAATTTTGTCAATAAATATATTGGCGAAATCAAATAAAAGAGGGTGTGAGATAACTGACAGGAAATTTTGAGGTGTATGCGATGAAAGAAAATTAATCTTTGGGAGTAACATTCACCACAAAATTTCCTTATAGTTATATAGATATTTTGATGCAAAGCAAATGGTGTGATATGAAAAGTATTGTTAGTTACATTCAAAAATAGGTTGCTAATTTGCAGAGATTTGCTATACTATATGTGGCAATAGGTTCTATTTTTGCAGAGTTGGCTCTCATATCATAGCAAGAATGTCAATGTTATTTTTAAATAGAACGGGCTATGCCAAGATTTTATGATGCCGCCAGATGGGCATTTAGAAAAGTCATTGTCATAAGTAATTTATAAACAGTTCCTAAGGAAAGGGATATCAAAAAATGAAACTACTAGTGATAAACGGACCAAATTTAAATTTTCTGGGAATCCGGGAAAAAGGCATTTACGGGACACAGGATTACCAATATCTTTTGGATATGATACAAAATAAAGCAAAGGAGACAGGCTGTGAGATTGCGTGTTTTCAGTCGAACCATGAGGGTGCTATCATAGATAAGATACAGGAGTCATATTTTGACGGGACAGAAGGCATTGTTATTAATCCAGGTGCTTATACACATTATTCGTATGCGATTCGGGATGCACTTGCGAGCATTATCGTTCCGAAAGTGGAAATCCATATCTCTGATATTACGCAGCGAGAGGAATTTCGGCGCGTCTCCGTGACCAAAGAGGTGTGCGACCACCAAATTTATGGACAGGGATTGAATGGATATCTGATGGCGATTGACTTTATCCTTGCGAAATGTAAAAAATAATAGTTGAAATCTCGTTCATTTTGTTATAAAATGATTAACGGATTTATAAACGTGAAAAGTGAATATTAGGAGGAATAGTTTTTATGATATCAGCAGGCGATTTCAGAAATGGTATTACGATAGAATATGAGAACAGCATCTATCAGATTATCGAATTTCAGCATGTAAAACCAGGTAAGGGTGCAGCTTTTGTCAGAACAAAGCTTAAGAATATTATTAGTGGTGGTGTTGTGGAGAAGACCTTCCGGCCGACTGAGAAGTGCCCACAGGCGCGTATTGATAGAAAAGAGATGCAGTACTTATATGCAGATGGTGATTTATTCTATTTTATGGATACAGAGAACTATGAACAGATTGGTTTGAATGCGGACAAGGTTGGCGACGCGCTTAAATTTGTTAAGGAAAATGAAATGGTAAAAGTATGTTCGCACAACGGTAATGTATTTGCAATTGAGCCGCCTTTGTTTGTAGAGTTGACAATTACTGATACAGAACCTGGATTTAAAGGTGACACTGCTACTGGTGCGACAAAGCCAGCGACTGTTGAGACAGGTGCGACAGTGTACGTTCCATTATTTGTTGACACAAATGATGTTATCAAGATTGACACCAGAACAGGGGAATATCTGTCAAGAGTATAGTTTATCGTAACAAAAACCAGAGAATGAGATAAGACAATGAGAGAAATGTTTTGTAGCATATTTTTCTTGTTGTCTTTTTTGTATGCGCGCTAATATGAATTTTTATAATAGTTTGTGCGTTGATAGTACAGAACGACAGGAGGGATAAAAGGTTTGTGGAAAAGGAGTATAAAAAAATAATGGAGTTTTCAAGTTTTACAATGTTTGTGAGAGAAGAAGTGGAGAAAAGAACGGAGGATTGTTATAAAGTGCGGCTTGATGATGTCCGCAAAAACAATGGTGTTGTGCTGAGAGGGCTTACCGTAACGCAGGACGACAGCAATATTTCACCGACAATATATCTTAACAGTTATTATGAGGAGTATATCAAAGGAAGGGCAACGCTTGTCAATGTGGTCAATGATGTGATGGACACTTATCGCAGAAACAAAGTCAACCAGAGCGTAGATATGCGTTATTTTTTAAACTATGAGAGTGTGAAAGAGAGAGTTATTTACAAGCTTGTCAACACTGAGAAAAACAAGGAGTTGTTAGAAGATGTTCCACATATAGAATTTCTTGACTTATCCATTATCTTTCAGTGTCTTGTAGCACAGGAGGACCTTGGCAGAGCTTCTATTTTAATACATAATGTGCACTTAAAGCTTTGGGAAGTGTCTGTGGATACGCTCTATCAAGCTGCAAAAGAGAATACGCAGCGGCTTCAGGAATATGAAATTAAAGGTATAACAGAGGTTTTGCGAGACATAATGTGCGCGGAGGAAGTAGAAAATATTGCGGATGAGGATTGTATTTCTGCGTTTTCGGGCAGTGTGCCAATGTATGTGTTAAGCAACAAAAACAGAGTGGAAGGAGCGGCTTGTATGCTGTATCCCAATTTAATTCGGGATTTTGCAGAGGCGATTCAAAGCAGTTTTTATATTATTCCATCTTCTATACATGAATTGTTGCTTTTGCCGACAGAACATCTTGAGGAGAGTCAGGAAATTAAGCATATGATTAGAGAAATCAATGACACACAGGTCAGTGTGGAGGAGGTTCTTTCTTATTCGCTGTATTTGTACGATAAGGAGGAACAGCGGATAAGAAAGTTATAAGAAAGTTACAGTTCAGCACAGGACTTTGCATTTACTGCAAAGTCCGTGAAATAGCGTAGTGGTTGATACGCATCAAGCCATAGTATATGGCTTTGACATCGCGAAGCGATTTCGCATAGATTGATGATTGTAACAGGAAGCCAAAGGCTGAATTGTAACTGAACTATTGTTACAATTCACACCCACGCCAGATTTCGTATTAATTTATGATGATTTGGTGTGAATTGCAAC
>DEPD01000142.1 GCA_002358575.1 Lachnospiraceae bacterium UBA3401
TGCATCAATTGTTGCAATTCACACCAAATCATCATAAATGAATATGAAATCTGGCATGGATGTGAATTGTAACAGCAATAAAATTAATTATTACGCAATGATTTTAACACACTTTACAGATCTCTTATACAATGCTAAAATAGATTCGCAAACGTCAAAGGCGTCTTTGCAACTATTTTTTTGAAAGGATTTTTTATATTATGGATTGTATGATAAATAATAATAACAGCAATAAATTTGGCTTTCTTAGCCTTGGATTAATCGGTGGTTCTATCGCACTTGCAATTCGACAGATTTATACAAATGCTCAGATTGTAGCGTATGCGCGCAGACAGTCCACCCTAGATGAAGCAACCGCTGCTGGTGCTATCGATATTGGCACCACTAAGATAAACGAACTCTTTTCTGACTGCGACATCATATTTCTATGTGGTCCTGTCGCCATAAACAACAAGTTTTTAGAACAGCTTAAACCTTTTCTATCTGAAAAGACAATTGTCACTGACGTTGGAAGTGTCAAAGGTTCTATCCATGAAACTGTCTCACGCCTTGGATTAGACCGCCAGTTTATTGGTGGGCATCCTATGACAGGCAGCGAAAAAACAGGATTTGCAAATGCAAATCCCCTTCTTTTAGAAAATGCGTACTATATCCTTACCCCCACAGAGACAGTCCCCAGCGAGGCTGTTGCTGGATATTATTCCCTTGTAAAAAAAATGGGGGCTATTCCAATGATTTTAAACAGCCAAGAACATGATTATGTAACTGCTGCCGTCAGCCATGTCCCACACCTTGTCGCCGCTGCTCTCGCAAATCTGGTACATGACCACGATTCCGCAGAAGGCACTATGAAAGTGATTGCTGCGGGAGGTTTTAAAGACATCACGCGCATTGCTTCTTCCTCCCCTGATATGTGGGAATCCATCTGCATGTCAAATGCAGAGAACATTGCTAATTTACTAGACGATTACATCCACTCATTACAGACAATCAGCAATGCTGTACGCACAAAGCAAATCGGATTTACCTATGATTTATTCACCACCTCCAAAGAATATCGGGATTCTTTTTCTGACTTGCCAAGAGGACCAATCAACAAAGTATTTGCATGTTACGTAGACATTCCTGATGAGGCAGGCGCAATTGCCTCACTCGCCACACTGCTTGCCAAAGCAGACATCTCCATCAAAAATATTGGAATTATACATAACCGTGATTTTGAAGAAGGCGTGCTGCGCATTGAATTTTATGAACAGTCTTCCCTAGAGGAAGCTATCACTTTACTCAAAAGCTTACATTACTCCATCTATCAAAGAAAATGAGGAACAACTGTCTTTTTACACTCATAGGAAATTTCATTATCGCATAAAATAATATAGAATTTATTGCTGTTATGAGGTTTCCTATGTGGGCTAAATTAAAACCCTATTTTATTTCTGTCTTTATTGCACTCGGTGTCGGCGGTCTCTCAGCCATTCTCACACAGAACAATATGAAGATTTATGCTGTGCTAAACAAACCTCCGCTCGCTCCGCCTGCAATTCTCTTTCCAATTGTCTGGACGGTTTTATACGTGTTGATGGGAATTGGAAGCGCCCGCATTTATCTACAAAAAACAGAATCCTCCTACGAAGTGTTGGACGCACTGCTTAGCTACGCATTACAGTTAATTCTAAATTTCTTCTGGCCAATTATTTTCTTTAATATGCTGACGTTTTTATTTGCATTTATATGGCTTGTTGTATTGTGGTCTGCCATTCTCAAAATGATTTTTAAATTTGGTCAGCTAGATGCTGTTGGTGCTTACCTTCAGATTCCCTATCTGTTGTGGGTAACTTTCGCCGGTTATTTGAATTTCATGATTTATCTTATGAATTAAAATTCTTTTAGGTAGAAAACATCTATAAATAATTTGTGTATATTTTCCAGCACAAACACATGGTAAAATTCTATTATGCCGCCGTTAATAGCTCATTATGTTGAACATGATTTTGAATTAAATGACAGTAATCATCGACTCGAGGCATATAACCAGCTCAAATATTTAGAAATACCAGTTATTATCTGGATTACAGAGGATGAAGAATATCAAGAATTTCAAGAAAAATATGGCAATTATATGTTGAACACAAGTATTATTCGCAGATAAGATATAAACACAAAACCATTAATAGAAACTGTTAACAAGTAGAATACTATGTAAAATATATGGATTATTTGCTAACAGTTTCTTACTCTTTTGTGAAAATCTCCTTTTTCAGTTTATTTTCTCCAGTTTAAGCATATTTTCTCTCATTCTGCCACGCAACCAATATCTTAATCAAAAAGAAATTTTTTACGGTTTCACCATCTTTACAAAATTCATAAAGCTGTCTTCTCCTCCCGGCTCTGAACCAGCTACTTTGACAGCTATGAATTTTTCATTGTGCGCTAACGCCTCGTCAAGTCTGCTTTTTCCGGCTCTGAGCGTAAAATTTCCGCCTATTTCTAAAACTTCTACCATATTGCTGTCTGGTAAATCCGAATCTGCTCTCTCTGCATATTTTATAGATGCTGGATTCAACTCTATCATTTTCTCAAAATTACCATTTTGATATTCAGCCATTTTATCCAAAATTTCCTGTGCAATCTCAGCAGACGCCGCATTTGTACTATCAATCACCAAATTATAATTACTCATATCATAATAATCAATATGGTATACTTCCTGATAGCGCACAGTCTCTAATTTCTGCCTGTTAATTAATGCTTTTTTGCAAGCCTCCTGTGACTCATAAGATTCTGAATTTGCACGGAGACTATCATGAAACACCCTGCGACTTGCCTCATCAATATCTGTAATAATAAACACCTTAAAACTCTTTGGTGCAAAATGCCATGCAAGACGGGAATCAAAAACAACATTGTCTCGCTCCTCACCAATCTTTGTCGTTGTATCATCTATCATCTTATCAACAGAATGATCCCCACTTTTTGCGGCTTCATTCACCTTCTTGTTAAATTCCTCAACAGAGAGTCCATTTTCCATGGCAAGCTGCCGAAATATATTTCCTGTTGAGGAATATTCATATCCTCTTTCATTAAGTATTTTTGCCACGCTTGACTTACCACTTCCAAGATTGCCCGTAATAGTAATATTCATTTTCTCATCCTCTCCTTTTTACTTATTCTATCAAACATCATCAAATAGACCACTACACCTACTTTTTTTGCTATACACCCTCGGAAACCCTACTTAATCTATATCAGTTATTTTTCTACAGTTCCTAATGTTTTAGGAGCTAATAAAATGCCTTTTTATTATGTTTGTTATCTCCATTTTATCAAAGGACTACACAATGTCAATAGCGTAGTCCTTTTCTATGTGAATTGATTTTATTTTTTATTTTTCTTCTTATTAATCAGCTCGTGCAGCTTTGCAATCGCCTGGGATATTCCACCAATTTCGCATATAATTCCTTCTTTGACAGCCTCCTCACCTTCCAGTACGCTACCTACATCCTTGGTGAGAACTTCTGTCTCCATCATTAACTCCTCATATCGTTCCTTCGCTATTTTACAGTGAGAACATACAAAACTTGTAATTCGATTTTGTACTTCCCTAAAATAGTTAAATGTCTGTGGCACTCCAATTACCATACCATTCATTCTAACTGGATGCACCACCATAGTGCCTGTTGGAACAATAAAGGAATAATTTGTACTCACTGCAATCGGAACCCCAATGCTGTGACTTCCTCCTAGAACCAATGAGACAGTAGGTTTGCTTAGCGATGCAACCATTTCTGCAATTGCAAGTCCCGCTTCCACATCTCCGCCCATTGTATTCAAAAGCAATAACACTCCGTCAACTTCATTGCTATCCTCTATAGACGCAAGCTGTGGCAAAAGCAATTCATATTTCGTTACCTTAGATTGATTCCCTGCATTTTCATGACCTTCTATCTCACCTATGATTGTAATCAGGTGAATCCTGTGATTACTGCTATTTTCATCCAAGGTAACTTGACTCTCTTTTTCAATTTTCTCATCTTTGTACTTCTTAACTTCAAGCGTATCATCATTCTCTTTCTTTGTTTCATTCTCGTTACTCATAGCATATTCCTTTCTACACTTTCTTTATTTCCAAACAAAGTTTAGTGGTATCTTTTCTATGATTTCCACCCAATATATTTTTATTACACCACTTTACAACTTTTCTCTAAAAATAATACACAAGGCATTTTATGCTATTTTAACAAAATATTAGTTCTTTTCTACTCACAAACCATCAAACTAAAAGTTTATTGCTTTTAATAGTTCTTCACATAGTTCTTCTATATATTGTCTCCTAGCCAACACGTCCAGCCAATCCTTTGGGATTTTTTCCAATCCATAGTAAATTCCAGCCAATCCTCCAACAACAGCACCAACTGTATCAGTGTCATCTCCAAGATTCACCGCCTTCAAAACACATTCTGCATATGAATTTGTATTTAATAAACACCACAAAGCTGATTCTAAAGTATGAACAACATAACCACTACTTTTAATTTCACTATCAGGTAATTCTAAGAAAATTGACAAATCCATCAAACGTAAATATGCATACACATCATTCCATGCTTTTCTTTCATAGTATTCAAACGCAGTTTTTATTCCTTGTTCTACAGATTCATATAAAGATAGCATGCCTTCCAACAGGTTCATAGCAATATTTATATAAATGCCACACCCAATAAGGCTTATAGGATGTCTATGTGTTAAAACCGATATATTATATATTATGTTCATCTGTGATTCTATTTCCAAATCAGAATGTTTTCGCAAATAATATGCAGTCGGAAGGATTCTCATTAAAGACCCATTGCCATTTTCATATTCAGAAATGCCCCCACATTCTAACGGATTCACTCCACGCCCATAATTCATAATAGCTCTGCTAGTTGAATTTCCTACATCGAAAACCTCACCAGTTGCTGTATAATCATTATACAGAAGCCAATTAGAAAATCTGTTCATAATATCCACATAATCAATTTCGTTCTTCTCAATAATGCTATCCATTAGAGCCAATGTTAAACTTGTATCATCAGACCAAGTTCCTCTAGGCTGATAATGTGTTCCATACTCTCTCATTGAAACAACTGGAGCCTTAGTTAGTTCCTGTCTACTTCTAAATTCAACCGGAACTCCAATAGCATCACCTATTGCTAAACCAATAATTCCATCACATATTTTATTCAAATTAATTCTCCCTTGATAACAGCGTTACAAATGCCAATTTACTTCCTAAATTTAACTATAGGGACTGAATTTCTCAGTCCCTACTATCAATCCTTATCATGTCCTTTACAAGATTTCAGGTTATCTATTCGTCTCTAAATATTTCAGACTTTCCCAATTATAAAAAGATGTAAAGCAGTGTTTTATTATTCAATATCATAAAAATCTTTGTTTGTCATATCCTTTAGGTCATAATCATCATTGCTGTCAGTCGGTTCCAATGCAAAATCCATCTCTTTATGTTCTCTACGTTTCGGAACTGGAAGTGGATTTTCAATATATTGCACTTTCTTATCTTCCAGATCATCATAATGTATCTCCCGCATGGAACGGTCCATCAAAACTCCGGTATCTACCTCTGTTCGTGTAATTGATGTCTGTTTATCGTCCGTTTTATTTTCCTCTGCCATTACTGGACTCAATTTTTTAACAGAAAACTTACTATATATAAAATGAATGAGAAACACAATAAAATTCAATATCAATGCAGAGAGAAATATTTCCATATCAACAATATTGACTTTTGACAAATGATGGATATATCCTGGTAATACAGCAGCGATTAAGCCTATTGCAAAACTAATATATTTGTTTGTTACAATTTTTACCATAGAATATACTAGAATAACCGTTGCTACCTGATATAAAATATTTAGGTATACTCCCGCCACCGTAAAGTTTCCAAAAATCAAAAACATTAAATATAAATTAGATATATACAATGATTTTATCTGAAATCCATCTGAAAATATTGTTGAAAAACTTGTGCTTCCAACACTCACCTTAGCTGCAAGATAGACTTCTTCATTGATATTAATCTCCACCATTAAATTATTAATATAATATATTCTTGCAAAAATTGCAATACCTGATAAAATCAGCAAAAATAAACCTGATAACCAACTGTATTTTTTCATAATTAAATATACATAAGTGCCTGTTCTATGTCGGCAATGATATCATCTACATTTTCTATTCCTACTGAAAACCGAATCAAATCCGGCTGAACACCAGCTTCTATCAATTGTTCATCATTCATTTGTCTATGTGTATGACTTGCCGGATGCAATACACAAGTTCTTGCATCCGCAACATGCGTCGCGATTGCAGCCAGCTTTAAATGATCCATAAAAGATACGCTAACGTCTCTTCCACCTTTCAGTCCAAAAGAAATTACTCCACAAGTACCATTTGGCATATATTTTTGCGCCAGCTCATAATACTTATTTCCTTTCAATCCTGGATAATTTACCCATGCAACCTTTTCATTTTCTTCAAGCCATTTTGCCACTTTCAAAGCATTTTCACAATGTCTTGGAACCCTTAAATGCAATGTCTCAAGTCCAATATTGAGTAAAAAGGAATTCATTGGAGAAGGAATAGAACCCAAATCTCTCATAAGCTGTACAGTTGCCTTTGTAATATAAGCTTTCTTTCCAAACTTTTCTGTATATGTCACACCATGATAGGATTCATCTGGTGTTGTTAACCCATGAAATTTCTCACCATACTTTGTCCAGTCAAAATTACCAGAATCTACAATCGCACCTCCCACACACATAGCATGTCCATCCATATACTTTGTCGTAGAATGTGTGACAATATCCGCACCAAATTCAAATGGTCTGCAATTAATTGGTGTTGCAAATGTATTATCTATAATCAGAGGAACTTCGTGCGCATGTGCAACCTTTGCAAACTTCTCAAAATCCAACACAACTAATGCAGGATTTGCAATTGACTCTGCCAAAACACACTTCGTATTTTCGTGAAACGCTTTATTTATTGTTTCCTCATCAGAATCAGGATCAACAATCGTACATTCAATTCCCATTTTTTTCATCGTAACTGTCAATAGATTAAATGTTCCGCCATAAACTGTCGAAGATAAAACAACGTGGTCTCCCGCTTCGCAAATATTAAATACCGCATAATAATTTGCTGCCTGGCCTGATGAAGTCAGCATCGCTGCCACGCCGCCCTCCAATTCGCAAATTTTTTCTGCAACCATATCATTGGTAGGATTTTGTAATCTTGTATAAAAATATCCTTCTTTTTCCAGATCAAACAATTTTCCCATCTCATCTGATGTTTCATACTTGTAGGTCGTTGACTGATAAATGGGCAAAACTCTTGGTTCCCCATTCTTTGGGTGCCATCCCGACTGAATACATTTGGTTTCAATAGAATATTCTTTACTCATGTTGCGCTCCTTTTTCTATATCTCTTTTTGATGTAGTATAACACAAGATATCATTAAATTCAATATTCCTGTCTGATACATATAAAATTTAGTAACAACAGTTCGTTACTCATTATCATCTTAAGGAATTATAAATAAATGCCCACTACGACTATAATTTATAGTGTTATATTACAAATTTCAAATTCTCCGATTGGCAAAGCTTAAATTAATGATGTTAATGGCTAAAGTGTTACAAAATTTAAATCAAAAGAATAACCAAATATTAATATTTATACACTCATGTATATAACGTAAAAAAGCAATGATAAACAATATCATTGCTTCAAACCATTAAGTTCACAACTGACTCCAACGGGAATCGAACCCGTGTTACCGCCGTGAAAGGGCGATGTCTTAACCGCTTGACCATGGAGCCTCATTAGACTTTTGAAGTATTCCCTCAAAACCGAAC
>DEPD01000139.1 GCA_002358575.1 Lachnospiraceae bacterium UBA3401
TTTTTCTACAGTTCCTAAGTTGGTTTTGTCAAATACGGAAATTTCTTTTGTAGATATTGCGTGGTCTAAGCACCCCACCTTTGAAGGAGTAGAATTAAAACATATCGTTATTTCAGAACAGACAGGTGGACAGTTCAGTTATCATCTTGTAAAGATTGTTCTGAATAAAAAAACAAAATATATGTTTGCAAGACGCAATTAGAAACTCATGAGGTAATTTCTGGTAATGGCGTATGTATTAATAAGAGTGCAGAAATAAAGTACGAAGCAGGCATAATATCTATACAATATCAGTATTTCTATCATATAGGTATTGAACTGTATTTGTTTTTTGCATAGCTATTACCTCCATCTATTTTTCTACAATTCCTTAACAGGAATTTCAATTTGCATAATATAATCTTCAATGCAATCTATTACATTTTCGTTAATTCCCATTTCATAGGAGAAACCTGAAAGCGTCAGTTTGTGTTTTCTAGCATAGTTAAAAATCTCTTGATACCGCCGGGGAATCTGTTCCCAGTCACCTTTATGAAAAGCTCTTAAATACTTTCCACCAGGCTGCATATGCAGTCCTTTTTTAAATGCGGCAGAAAGCATTTCAAGCGGAATTTCAATAAAAAGTTTGCAGTAGTCATTAAAATCTCCATTGAGCAGGCTGGTGACAGGAATCATGGAGCCATAGGATGCATCATGCAGCCTGCCAAGCTGGTACTTTTCTGTCTCAGTGGTAATCATTTCGACCTCTTCCTCAAAGGTAGTGTCTTGGTTGATATCAACAGTCACTAGACAACGTTCTTCTTTCTCAATAATACTGATTTCAGACAAATCCATTGTCAGTAGTGTTTCCATATTTTGATGATAGTTGCACAAGGTTTTTCTGACAGCATGTAGGTGAATAATGTTACGGTCAAGTTCTGCAATCTTTTCTTCTAACAAGTATTTCATATTTTTTGCAGAGCGGTTTTTCATAAATTCTTGAATTTCATTGATAGATACGTCAAGTTCCCGCAAGAGCAGGATTGTTTCAAGAATAGGGCTCTGATAATAGTTATAGCAGCGATAGCCATTGCTTGGATTGATGGCAGCAGGTTTTAATAGACCGATTTCATCATACCACATTAGCGTTTTTTTGTTGATGCCGTGCATTGCTGCAAATTGACCAATGGTAAGCAATTTATTTTTTTCTTTCATTTTTTCAAATCTCCTATTGACTGTACAGTTACTGTATGGTTTATGATACTCCATACAGGAGAAAAATACAAGAGCGAAAGGAGAAATTATGGAAAATCAAAATGTATATTTAAAACCTGTAACTCTAAAAAACATTTTAAAGTTTGCGGTTCCAACAATTGCTATGACCGTTTTTATGTCCTTCTACACTATGGTGGACGGTCTTTTTGTGTCGAATTTAATCGGCACAAATGCGCTCTCTGCAATTAATTTGACTGCGCCAATAATTCAGCTTGTGACTGCCATTTCTACAATGCTTGCCACTGGAGGCAGTGCAGTCATTATGAAGAAGATGGGCGAGCAAAAAAATGAGGAGGCAAAAGAGGATTTTACCTTTCTAATTTTGGTCAATGTGATAGTTGGTTTTATCATGTGTGCATTAGGCTATCTGTTAATGGACCGCATTTTTGCAGGAATGAACCTATCGACGGATGTGGAAGGATATTGTGTGGAGTATCTAAGCCGCTATTTATTGTTCACCATTCCAATTTTATTAATGAACAATTTTACACTCTATATGATTGCGAGCGAGAAAGCGACGCTTTCTCTTGTCTGTTCAGTGGCAGGCGGTGTGCTCAATATGGTGCTTGATTTTGTTTTTATTGCTGGATTTGACATGGGGATTCGTGGAGCGGCAATTGCAACAGGTCTTGGCTATTCTGTCACTGCGGTTGTGGGATTGATTGTTTTTTGTCAAAAAAAGAATCTTTTGCACTTTAAGAAGCCAGTAATTCGATTAAAAGTACTTATGAATGCTGCTGCAAACGGATGCTCTGAGATGGCGACAGCGCTTGTCACAGGCATTATCACAATGATGTTTAACTGGACAATGCTTCACTATGTAGGTGAGGATGGGGTGGCGGCAGTTACAATCATTATGTATGTGCTAATGTTTGCAAGTTCTCTGTACACAGGCTATTCCTATGGTGTGGCGCCAATGTTGAGCTATTATTATGGGGAACAGAATCATCAAAAATTAAAAAAACTGGTTTCGATTAGCCTGAGAGTGATTGGTATAATTTCTGTGTTGACTGTTATCGCGTCCTTTGCACTTACAAAACCATTAGTGTCTGTCTTTGCGTGTCCGGAGAATCCTGTGTATAACCTAGCCGTTACAGGAAACCGCATTTGTACTATTGCATTGTTTTTTATTGGCTTTAATATTTTTGCAAGTGGTATGTTTACAGCGCTGTCAAATGGTGTGGTGTCAGCAATTCTTGCGTTTTCGCGGTCGTTCGTATTTATGTTGATTACAATGATTGTGTTGCCAATCATATTGGGGGTTAATGGTATTTGGCTTGCGACACCCGCGGCGGAGTTAATGGCACTTATATTATCAATTATTTTGTTTTTAAAGTACCAAAAACGGTATGGATACTAAAAAGATTTTAAGAAGAAAAGGAGATTATTTCAATGAAACAGTTTAAGAGAATCGGTATTGTTATTGCGGGTGTTGTTATAATTGCGGGGATAGTGTGGGGGCTTTGCGGGAAAAAAATTAAGATGTTGTACACTTCTTTAAATAGTTTTAAAGATGAAAATTTAGCGCATACATTTCAGCATACGCCCGAGATACAGCCGACAAAGAAAATCAGCGCTGGAAATAAAACATTTCAGTTTTTAAAGGAAGACAATGCTGCGTTGGCAGACGGATTTTTCTATGAGGATATTTTTTACTCGACGGAAAGGTTTATTGAGAACAGCAAGACAACCGCTATGATTGTTATTAAAGAGGATGTTATCAAATATGAAACATATTTTATGGGTGGAGATGAAAATACATTGTTTTCGTCTAATTCTATGGGAAAATCTTTTGTGTCAGCGCTGATGGGAATTGCTGTCGCAGAAGGTTCTGTCAGCAGCATAGATGACACGCTTGGAACTTATATTCCAGAGTTTGTGGGAACAGAGTTGGAAAACATTCCAATTCGCGCATGTTTGCAAATGGCATCAGGAATTGACTTTAATGAAGATACGGACATGAATCAATTTTCTATGCGCACATTGATGGGAAAACCGGCGATGAAGGTTATTGCGAAGTATGGTGTGCAGGAGCCGCCCTATACATATCGCAGATATCAGAGCATCAACACAGAAATATTAGGAAAAGTGATTACCAACGCAACGGGGTGCAGTCTTGCAGAGTATATGGAGGAAAAACTTTGGAAAAAATTGGATGCAGCACATGATGCATATTGGACTTTAAGCAATGGGACAGAGCTTGCAATGGGAGGATTGAGCGTGTCGCTGCGAGATTACGCGCGCTTTGCAAGATTGTATCTAAATGAAGGAAATTATAATGGTATGCAGATTTTACCTAAAGAATGGGTGCGCGACAGCTTTGATATTAGCGCATCATTTGCGAAGCCTGGTGCGAACCATGATGCATACAATGCGATTGGATATGGTTATCAGTGGTGGATACCTGAGGGAAATGAAGGGGAGTTTATGGCAATTGGCGTCTATGGACAGTGGATCTATGTCAATCCTGCCAGTCGTGTCATTATTGTAAAAACAAGCGCAGACCCTAATTTTATGGAAAAAGGATATGAATTAAAACATGTAGAATTTTTTCGAGCGATTGCAAAGGAAATTTAATGCTGGATTCTAATTTTCTTTTTAGTCATGAATATGATATTTTTACAATGAATCTGATTTTCGGCTGAAAGAGATTGTAGTATAATTCTATAAAAAGGTAGAAGATAACGCTCAAAGTTTTATGTATTTGACGGAAAAGTAGGCATAATAGAGATTTTGAGTGTTTATCAGAAGTCAATGGAGGAATGAAAATGCAATCAGAAATGCAGTCAAAGTATATTATATTTGAACATGAAAATGAAATTTTCAAAATGGATCACCCGGATAATTACACATATTTGTATTTTCCAACTGCGGGGGAACAAGGTATTAAATCGAGCGTGACCCCCAATTTTGCAGGTGACAGCAAATTGGATCAGAATACGTTTTTGCTCGAACCAGTGAGCAGTGAGAATCTGCATAACAATAAGTCATCCAGAAATTTTTGGTGTTGTGTCGAGGGTGTTGGCGCATGGTCTGCGACAGGGGCATCAGCGGAGGCAGAATATGACAAATATACACCACACCAGGATGAATGCTGTATTGAGGCAGGTTTTATGTGGCAGACTGTGACCAGAAAGTCTTCTAAATATCAGCTTAAATCAACGGTCACAAGTTTTGTTCCAACAAATCACAATGTAGAAATTTTGCATGTTATCCTTGAAAATACAGCGGAAAGCACACAAAAAATCACGCCTATTGCTGCAGTTCCTATTTATGGAAGGAGTGCGGATAATATTCGTGATCACAGGCATGTCACATCTTTGCTGCACCAGATTTTCGTGACAAATCAAGGCGTGGAAGTCAAGCCAAAACTTTCTTTTGATGAAAGAGGGCATCAAAAGAATCAGATAACTTATTTTGTATATGGTGTATCAGGAAACGGAGAATTACCAGAACAGTTTTTCCCAGTGATAGAGGATTTTATTGGGGAAGGCGGAAGTTTAATTGCACCCTTAGCGATAAAAAATAATATAGAAGGCATAAATGCAGGTGCACAGATTGATGGCAAAGAAGCGCTGGGAGGACTAAAATTTGCCAGTGTAGCATTGAGGAGCAAAGAGACAGTAGCGTATACAATTATAATTGGTGCAGCAGAGAAAATGGATGCGATGTCAGAAATGATTGCTGCCTATGACAGAGAGGACAAGGTGCATACTGCGCTAAAAGAGGCAAAAAAATATTGGCAGGAGAAGGTGAATGTCTCTTTTCAAACTGGAGATAAGAGGACAGATAGTTATCTTCGATGGATTTGTTTTCAACCAATACTGCGGCGGTTGTATGGCTGTTCTTTTCTGCCGCATCATGATTATGGCAAGGGTGGCAGAGGCTGGAGAGATCTCTGGCAGGATTGCCTATCACTATTGTTTATGAATCCTGATGGAGTGCGCCAGATGATTGTTGATAACTATGGTGGTGTGAGAGTGGACGGAACCAATGCGACGATTATTGGGGAGAAGCAGGGTGTGTTTAAGGCGGATAGAAACAGCATTACACGCGTCTGGATGGATCATGGTTTTTGGCCATTTCTGACTACGAAATTGTACATAGACCAGACAGGAGACATTGCAATTTTGGGTGAGAAAGTTCCCTATTTTAAAGATAAACAGATACATAGAGGGCAGGCTTCTGACAGCGATTGGAGTGAGGCTTATGGTATGCAACAGAGAATACAAGATGGAACGGTTTATCAAGGAAGCATTGTGGAGCATATTTTATTGCAACTACTCTGTGCATTTTATGAAGTGGGCGCGCACAATCATATTCGGCTGCGCAATGCAGATTGGAATGATGCGCTTGATATGGCTCCGGACAAAGGAGAGAGCGTGGCATTTACAAGTGCTTATGCATATAATTTTAGAGAGCTGGCAGCATATCTTGAAAAATATGAAACAGTTACAGAAAAGAGCCAGTTGGAACTGATGGAGGAAATTGCAGTTCTTCTTGCAGGGGACATGCAAAAATATGAGCAAACGAAATGGAAACAGACAATCCTAAACCAATATGTATTAACTTGTACGCACAATATTTCTGGCAGAACCGTTTTGGTATCCATTGCAGAATTGGCACAGAATCTTAGAGATAAGGCAGCGTGGATGATGGAGCATATCCGTCGCAGCGAGTGGGTGACAGACAAGGAAGGAAATGGTTGGTTTAACGGATACTATGACAATCATGGAAATCAGGTGGAGGGTGTTCATGGCGACAATGTGCGTATGATGCTTACTAGCCAAGTATTTTCAATAATGAGTGGCACGGCGGATCAAGAAATGATTCAGAAAATCTGTCAGAGTGCAGACAAATATCTTTACAAAGAAAAAATAGGCGGCTATCGATTAAATACAAAGTTTGATGAAGATAAGTTTGACCTTGGCAGAATGTTCGGATTTGCCTATGGGGAAAAGGAAAACGGCGCTGTATTTTCGCATATGACTGTTATGTATGCAAATGCGCTGTATCAGCAAGGGTTTGTGAGAGAAGGTTACAAGGCGCTTTACACATTGCTTGCGACAGCGATGGATTTTGAGACAAGCAAGATTTATCCAGGTGTGCCAGAATATTTTGATGCGTCAGGGCGCGGTATGTACAATTATCTGACGGGCGCTGCAAGTTGGTTTATGCTGACAATGATTACAGAGGTGTATGGCGTCAAGGGAAGTTTGGGAAATCTAACGCTTGCGCCAAAATTGATGGCAGAACAGTTTGACGCGGAAGGAAATGCTGCGATTCAGTTGAATTTTCTACAAAAGACATTTTTGATTCGATATCATAATCCTGGCAAAATATCTTACGGTGCATACACAATTGAAAGTGCCCAGTGCGACAATATAACACTCGAAAAAATAACAGATGTGCCATGTGTAGTGTGTCTGAAAAAGGAAGCGATTGAGGCACTTGACGACACCATACATGTGATTGATGTGGTACTTGGTTTCGTATAAAAAGTTATACTGGCGGTCAAAAAGACTGACCGCTCAGTATAAGGTGATGTGCACATCCGCATGAGGTATTATGCCGCTTTGCGGCTGCAGATGGCGTGAGCATAATTAATGATTAAAGGAGAGATAGAAGAATGCAGTATGGTTATTTTGATAATGAGAAAAGAGAGTATGTGATTACTAGACCCGACACCCCTGCTCCGTGGGCGAATTATCTCGGTTCTCCAGAGTATGGAGCGATTATTTCTAACAATGCAGGTGGCTATAGTTTTGCAAAATCCGGCGCAAATGGCAGGATTCTGCGCTATGTGTTTAACGGTTTTGACCAGCCGGGGCGTTATATTTATCTGCGTGACAATGACAGTCAGGATTATTGGTCTGCATCTTGGCAGCCTGTTGGAAAGGATTTAGATTCTTATCAGAGCAAATGTCATCATGGAACGGCATATACCAGGATAGAGGCGGATTATAATGGTATTCATTCAGAGGCGCTTTACTATGTGCCACTTGATAAGTCGTATGAAGTGTGGAATTTAAAAGTGACAAACAATTCTGATAAAGTAAGAAGAATAAATATTACTGGATATGCAGAATTTACAAACAATAATAATTATGAGCAGGATCAGGTCAATCTCCAATACTCAATGTTCATCACAAGAACTACTTTTGATAAGGACCGTATTCGCCAGACAATACATGGCAATCTGGATGGACTAGAGGACGGAGAGGAAGTTGACAATAAACTTGCAATAGACCGTTTCTTTGGACTGGCAGGAGCAGAGGTTGTCTCCTATTGTGGAGACCGAGAGAAATTTATAGGACGCTATCACGGTTATGGAAATCCTGTGGGCGTTATAAACGGAGATCTTGGCGGAGCGTTAAGCTACAACGAAAATGGTTGTGGTGCTCTTACAACTGCACTTACGCTGGCAGCAGGAGAGACAAAAGAAATTGTTTTTATTCTGGGAATGAAATATAAAGAGGAAGCGGACAAGATTCTTGAAAGCTATCAAAATCCTGCAAAAACCTGCGAAAAAGAGTTGAATGAACTGATTGGCTACTGGCATGAAAAGTTGTCTCATTTCCAAGTGAAAACACCAAGTCCAGCATTTGACACAATGATAAATACATGGAATGCCTACAACTGTTTTATGACTTTTATCTGGTCGCGCGCGGCTTCCTTTATTTACTGTGGTCTTAGAAATGGTTATGGCTACCGTGATACGGTGCAGGATATTCAGGGGATTATTCATCTGGCGCCGGAGATGGCGGTCGAGAAAATTCGGTTTATGCTCTCCGCACAGGTGGACAATGGCGGTGGGCTTCCACTTGTAAAATTTACACATAATCCTGGACAGGAAGACACGCCAGATGACGCTTCTTATGTGCAGGAGACAGGACACCCAGCATATAGGGCAGATGATGCGCTCTGGCTGTTCCCCACCGTTTATAAATATGTGTCAGAATCTGGAAATCTAGGGTTTATTGACGAAGTGATTCCATTTGCCAACAAAGACGAGGGGACTGTGTATGAGCATTTAAAACGCGCAATTGATTTTTCAATGAATCATCTAGGACCGCATGGAATGCCAGCGGGGCTTTATGCGGATTGGAATGACTGCCTGCGCCTTGGAAAAGATGGAGAGTCTTCATTTGTAGCTTTTCAATATTACTATGCAATGACCATCTTGAAAAAATTTGCTTCTTATAAAAAAGATGACGCGTACATAAAATATTTAGATGAGAAACAAGAACAGTTGGGCAGTTTGATACAGAAACTTTGCTGGAATGAGGATCGATTTATTAGAGGTTTTACAGAAAAAGGCGAAGTTATTGGAAAAAGGACAGACAAGGAAGCAAACTTGTGGTTGAATCCGCAGAGTTGGTCTGTCATTAGCGGTTTTGCTACAGATGCGCAGGCAGATTTAGCACTTGACTTGGTGAATGCACAGTTAAATACAGAATATGGTGCAATTCTTATGGACCCGCCCTATCATCTGGATGCGTTTGACGGCGCGCTTGCAGTGATTTACAATGCGGGTGTCAAGGAAAATGCTGGTATTTTCTCACAGTCTCAAGGGTGGATTATTTTGGCGGAGGCGCTGCGTGGACACGGAGAGCGCGCATTTGCTTATTTTATAGAAAATGCGCCTGCTGCCCAGAATGACAGGGCAGAAATTCGCAAGCTGGAACCCTACTGTTATGGCCAGTTCACTGAGGGAAAGGCAAGCCCACATTTTGGACGCTCTCATGTGCATTGGCTGACAGGTACAGCTTCGACAGTGATGGTTGGGTGTGTCGAGGGAATCCTCGGTATGCGCCCCGACTTTGGTGGATTGAAAATTGCACCTTCTGTGCCTAAAGATTGGGATCACTTTGAGATTGATAAGGATTTTAGAGGAAAGCATCTTCACATTGTTGTGCAAAATCCCGCTCATGTTGAGTCTGGCTTTAAATCTTTGAAAGTAAATGGTCAGGAAATGGAAGAAAATTATATTCCAGCAGATATTTTAAAAGCAGAAAATGAAATAGAATTGTTCTTATCATAGGAAAATGAATAAGGGCGCTTGCTGCAACAAGTGCCCTGTGTGGAAAGTGGAAAAAAGAAGAGAAATGAACTACCATGTTTTGTGATAATGACGGTCACGATATTTCTTGGGAGTGAGACCAACATATTTTTCAAAGGTTTGGATAAAATGGCTTTGCGAGGAGAATGCAAGGTAATTAGCAATATCAATTAAACTATAGTCGGAGTATTTGAGAAGGTTTTCAGCCTTCTCAATTTTTTTCTCGCGGATATAATCGCTGATGGAAACACCAAGATTTTGTTTAAAAAGGCGCGAGAGATAGCTTGGTGACAGCGCTGTGTAGTCCGCAAGCTCATTGATAGTAATTCGTTCGTTAATATGGCTGTAGATGTAATCTGTACAGAGCATAATCGGTTTGGAAAGAATTGCATTCTTTTGTAATACAAGCATTTTTCCTGTGAAGTCGAGCACCATGTCCTGATGCAAATCTGCGATAGCTTTGATTGTAGTGCAGGAGTCCATCTTTAAAATATAGAAGTCGCTAAGCCGATAGGCCTGCTCTAGCTCCAGCCCTCCTTCAACGCAATGTCGTGTGATGAGAGCGACTGTGACAATAAAATGATATTTTTGATTTGTCAGCGCATTTTTGGACAGCACCCCCATTCCCTCGGGATTGGTAAAGTCGCCCTGAGTGAGATTTTTTCGGACAAATTCCATATCTCCGCTTTTGACAGCAGTATAAAAGGAATATTCTTCTTCCATAGGACGGTGATACGCTTCTGACTCACTAGCATACAGCTCTCGCCGATACCATTCATTTCTTAAACTGTTCATAGTTTTCCTCCTTTATAACCAAAAATTTAATTCTTTTTTCCACATTTTTTAACATAATTATAATTATGTCATGATTTTGATATTTTTACAACTGATTTTATATAAGAAATGAGAAGTGTACACTATAATCTGTATTGTAAGTTAGATGTAGCAAGTTCGTTACACGAAAAAATAATAAAACACGGGAGGAATTTAAAATGAAGAAAAAAATCATCAGCAGTTTATTGGCAGTATCCGTGCTTATGACAGCGCTTACAGGGTGCGGGGGAGGCGATAAGCCATCCAATGATGCACAGGGGACAACAGCATCAACCGGCAATGAAGCAGCGGCGCCGTCATCATCAGGCAATGAGAATGCAGGGGAAGCAGCGCCGGCGGCAGATGAAGGAAAGGTCATCAATATTTACAGTTTTAATGATGAGCTTCGCAAGCGTATCACAGCAGTTTATCCTGAGATTGAGAGCACGTCAAAAGACGGGACTTCCTCAACATTGAAGGACGGAACAGAGATTCACTGGATTATCAATCCGAATCAGGATGGTGTGTACCAAGATAAGCTTGATGAGGCGCTGGGCAATCAGATGTCCGCAGCAGATGATGACAAGGTTGACATTTTTGCAGCCGAGTTGGATTACATTGTCAAGTACACAGATGCAGACATTGACGCTGCAATGACACTTGAGTCTTTGGGAATCAATCCTGATACCGATCTGGCAGACCAGTTTGAATTTACAAAGACTGTTGCAAGCGATCAGAATGGTGTGATGAGGGCTTCTACATGGCAGGCATGTCCAGGTGTTCTGGTATATCGCCGCGATATTGCAAAGGAAGTTTTTGGCACAGATGATCCTATAGAAATTGGTGAAAAGACCAAGGATTGGACAACTTTGAAAGCGACTGCGGAAGAGTTGAAGGCAAAGGGATATTATACATTCTCAAGCTATGCAGATACATTCCGTACATATAACAATAGTATGGAAGAGGCATGGGTTGCACCTGGAGAGACTGTTATTCGGGTTGACCAGAAGATTCTTGACTGGATTAAGGATTCTAAAGAATGGAAGGAAGCAGGTTATTTTGACCCTACTGTAAAGGGACAGTGGAATTCAGACTGGTTTACAGCAATGAGTTCTAGTTCTAAGGTATTTGCATTCTTGTTCCCAGCATGGGGAATTGACACACAGTTGAAGCCAAACTGGGACGGCGAGGAAGGCGCATGGGCTGTTACCAATGCACCATTGTCATACAACTGGGGCGGAACTTTTGTTCTGGCAGCAGAAGGCACAGATAATCCACAGCATGTAAAAGATATCCTTCTTGCGTTGACAGCAGACAAGGATAATTTGACAAAAATTTCAAAAGATTATGCAGACTTTACAAATGCGAAATCTGTGATGCAGGCAGCAGCACAAGATGATACTTTTGCATCTGATTTTCTTGGCGGACAGAATCCGTACACTTACTTTACACCTAGCGCAGATACCATTAAGATGGCTCCACTATCAGCGTATGACCAGGGATGTGTAGAATTGATTCAGAATACATTTGGTGATTATTTGCAGGATCAGATTGATTATGATAAGGCAAAAGAAAACTTTGAGACAGCAATCAGAGAGCGCTATCCTGAAATTACAGAGATTCAGTGGCCAGAATAAAACCATCAACTGCGGTGCATTTGTGCACCGCAGTATTAGAAAGAAGGGAGAGATAGCTTATGAAACAAAAACGTAAAAAGATAGACTACTCGAAGTGGGGATACATTTTTATTCTTCCGTTTTTTGCATGTTTCTTTATTTTTTCACTCATCCCATTGATCGATACAATCCGATACAGCTTTTTTGAATATTATCGTTCTGGATTGAAGCAAATTGGTCCTAATTTTATCGGGATGGAAAATTATGCCAGCCTGCTCAAATCCGATATGTTAAAATATGCAGGAAATACTTTGATTTTGTGGCTTATTGGCTTTGTTCCACAAATTGTTATCGCACTTTTGCTCGCTTCCTGGTTTGTAGATGCGCGGCTTAAGATTCGCGGCCAGCAGTTTTTCAAAGTAGTCATTTATCTGCCCAATCTAATTATGGCTTCCGCGTTTGCAATGTTGTTCTTTACATTGTTTTCAAACAAGGGACCTATCAATTCTATTCTGTTGTCTATGGGGTTGACAGAAAGTCCAATTGATTTTATGGGAACTGTATTTGGCACCAGATCACTCATTGGCGTGATGAACTTTTTAATGTGGTTTGGAAATACGACAATTATGTTGATGGCAGCAATTATGGGTATCAGCCCAGATATCTTTGAGGCATCAGAGATAGATGGATGCAATAGTGTACAAAGATTTTTCTATATAACCCTCCCAATGATTCGTCCAATTCTTGCGTACACATTGATTACTTCAATTATTGGTGGCCTGCAAATGTTTGATGTACCGCAGATTTTGACCAATGGTCAGGGTAGCCCAGATAGAACATCTACAACATTGATTATGTTCCTCAACAATCATTTAAAGAGCAAGAACTATGGTATGGCGGGTGCACTGTCTGTTTACTTGTTTATCGTGAGTGGTATCTTATGCTTTATTGTATATAAGATAACCAATGATGATGATCCAGATGGTTCCAAGGCTGCTGCAAAGAAGAGAAAAAAGGCGGAAAGGAGATAAGATAATGAAATCAAAAGGATATAATGGTTTTCGTACTATTTTCGCACATGTACTACTTGTTATACTGTCATTTATGTGTCTGTTTTTCTTCTATATTCTGTTTGTCAATTCCACACGTTCCCATGCAGATTTGCAGAAAGGGTTTTCTGCATTGCCCGGAAGCTATTTTTTCACAAATTTGAAGAATGTGACAAATGACGGAACCTTTCCAATGGTGCGCGGCATTATAAACAGCTTGATTGTCTCTGGCTGTTCGGCGGCAATCTGTACTTATTTTTCTGCTTTGACCGCATATGGACTCTATGCATATGATTTTAAGTTAAAGAAAATTGCATTTACATTTATTATGGCAATTCTCGTAATGCCAACGCAAGTTACAGCAATGGGATTTCTGCGTTTGATTACAAAGATGGGCATGGATGATTCTCTGCTCCCTCTGATTATTCCTTCAATCGCATCGCCCTCTGTATTCTATTTTATGTACAGTTATTTACAGTCCTCGCTTCCCCTCTCATTGGTTGAGGCGGCAAGAATCGATGGTTCAAAGGAATTTCGCACTTATAACCAGATTGTTCTCCCGATTATGAAACCGGCCATAGCAGTGCAGGCAATCTTTACCTTTGTGGGATCGTGGAATAACTATTTTGTTCCAGCACTGGTAATTCAGTCCAAGGATAAGATGACTGTGCCAATCCTTATCGCTCTTCTTCGAGGAGCCGATTACATGAATCGTGACATGGGAAAAATATACATGATGATTATGGTGGCAATTGTTCCAATCATTCTTGTATATCTGATTCTCTCAAAGTATATTATCGCAGGTGTGACACTTGGTGGTGTCAAGGGATAAATCTGTGCACTGAAAAGAACGCCCCAACGGCCTTGGCTGTTGGGGTGTCTTAAAAATAAAAAGAATCAGGAGGTGTGTTATGACGCAGAAAAAGCGAGGAGTGATTTTAATGGCAGTCGTTCTTGCCTTGTTTGGAGGTGGGTGTCGGTCAAAGGATTCAAACGGCAGTATAAAAATTTATTACTCTGCGATTGAGGACGGGGATTATTATGAGGAATGGGCGAGTCAACTGCAGGAACAAACTGTAGCGCACGGCGCATCCTTTGATGTGGGATATGCTCAAAATTCTGTAGAGACACAGGATGCGCAGATAAAAAGCGCCGCTGCAAGCGGATGTGATGTATTCTTGTGTGGACCTGTCTCACCGGACACAGTGACGGAGATCAAGGCAGCGGCAGGGAACACACCGATTGTCTTCATTAATAATGCGCCAAAAGACAAGGCATTGGAGAAGGACCGCTATGTTTATGTGGCGTCAGATGAGTATATGGCTGGCCAGTATCAGGCAGAATATATTCTGGAAAAGTTTAGCCAGAAACAAGAAATTAATATTGTAGTGCTGAAAGGACCAAAAGACGCATCGGGCGCAATTGGCAGAACAAAAGGGCTGAAACAAACCCTAAAAGCCAGTGGAAAAAAGATTAATTATGTCTTTGAGGACTATGCGGATTGGAATAATGAGAAAGCGCAAGAGTTGATAAAGTTGTTTCTCAGGACAGGACAGCCTGTCGATTGCGTGGCGGCAAACAATGACGATATGGCGCTTGGTGGTTTGGCTGCATTTGAGCAGGCAGGACGAGATACAAACGAAATATTGTTTCTGGGGGTGGATGCTTCCGCGGGCGGCTGTCAGGCAATCGCGGAGGGGAAGATGGATTTTACGGTCTACCAGCCCACTACAGTACAAATTACTTCTGCGGTTGAGGCGGCGAATCGGTTAGCTTTGGGTAAATCGATTACGGGTATGGAGGGCGCATCGGCGGATGGAAAATATATTTTGATACCTTTCGAGAAAGTGGATAGCCAGAATGTGGCACAGTACCAATAGATTGATCTGGGAAAGCGTGAGGAACAATTTATGACAAAAAAAACAAAATTTATTTCCATAAAAGTTAAACTTCTGGGGATTATCCTGCCTGTAATTATCATTATTATGACAGTTCTTACAGGGTTGTTCTATTATGTATCAAAAAATGTAATTCAGTCAAATGCGCATGATTTACTACAGATATCAGTGGAAAGCCAAGCTTCTGAGATGGAGGCATGGCTGGAGAGGAACCTTGTGTCTGCCAGTGTTGCAAAGCAGGCTGCCGAGGAAATGGGATTTGATGATGTACAACTTCAAGATTTTTTAGACTCTTATTATAATTATGATAACAACTATTCCGAGGGATTTTATATTGCAGATGCAGACGGAACACTTTTTCAAGCAAAACCTGTTAAAAGCGTTGCGCTGAGGGCGCCAGATGCAGAGGGAAATTACTTAAACAATGGAGATTTTGCAATTGAGGAGAGCCTGACAGATGATGCAGATTGGATGTTTCTTACAGCGTTAGAAGGTGCGGCACAAGCGCAGATTCAGGATGGGGAGGTTTCTATTGATATCACCAATGAGGGAACAGTGGATTACAGTGTACAGTTTGTACAGCCAAATGTTCCTGTGAAAAAGGGCGCAGAGTATATTGTCCGTTTTGATGCTTATGCGGACGAAAATCGGACAATGAAAATCAGTGTCACAGCACCAGATAGAGAATATAAGCGTTATCTTGAGGACACAGTTGTATCTATGACGACAGAAAAGCAGACGTATTCCTATAAGTTTACCATGACAGATTATGATGATGCAAATGCGCGTATGGAATTTAATCTTGGCGCAGCAGGTTCGACAGCAGGCGTAAAAATTGGCAATGTGTCAGTTGTTATGAGTAAACAGCCACTTTCCACAGAAGATGCCGAGAATGTAGTAAAAACAGATGTGACGCAGACAGAGTGGTTTCGCGACGGGCTGACTCGTGTGAATGTAGGATTTACCAATGCTTACACAAACGAGAATGGAATGCCGGTTATCAGTGCATGTGGTATGTTGCGCACAGCGTCTGATTCTGTGCGTGTTATCTCAATGGATTTGTCGTTGGACAAAGTGAGTGTCTATGTCAATAGTTTTGTAAAAATGGAGAACGCCGAGGCTTTTTTGGTAAATTCTAATGATAATACAATCCTTGCATCGCGCGATAAATCAATGATTTCCAAGAAAATAGATGAGTTAGACAATATATTTATGAAAGATATTGCAAGTAAGATTTCGCAAGAAGAGATGAACCTGACAGAAATCGATGGAAATATTACTGTTTTTCAGGAGATTTCTGGCACGGATTGGGTGCTGGTGTCCTATGTTCCAGCTGCTACAGTATATCGTGACCTAAATGGTATTAGAAATATTATGATACTTTTTGGCGTTGTTTCTGTGTTGGCACTGACTGTATTGATTGAGCGGATTATTCATGTGGTGATTCATCCAGTGCGTGGATTGACACAAGTAATCAGAAATATGACAGGGGGTAATTTTACTCCTTACAGTGCAGTGAGAAGTAGTGATGAGATTGGTGTGATGAGCCGATGCGTCGAACAGTTTATTGTTACAATGCGCGGAATGCTTGCTTCTATTGATAATGTGTCTCATACGCTGCACGACCAGGCGGGTAATAGCAAGAAAGTATCCAATCAAATGTTTGATGCATCGAAAAAGCAGAATCAGTCGATGAAAGATTTGAATATGACAGTCGAACAGCTTTCTGTCTCTGTCAATGAAATTGCACAGAGTGCGACAACATTGGCTTCTCTCGTGGCAGAGACCAAAGAGGACGGCGACGGTATGAATGACAGAATGAAAGAGACCATCAGCATTTCCCAGAAAGGAAAAGAGGTTATGCAAGACGTCGATACCGCAATGCAGAGCATTGATAATTCTGTGCATCAATTACAACATGCAATTGATGAGGTGGGAAATGTTTCTGGTGAGATTACCAATATTACAAGAGTGATTGGTGATATCGCAGACGAGACCAATCTGTTGTCTCTCAACGCTTCCATCGAGGCAGCGCGTGCTGGTGCGGCGGGAAAAGGGTTTACTGTGGTGGCGTCAGAAATTGGCAAGTTGGCGCAGACAAGTATGGAGTCAGTGAAGCATATTGACACACTTGTTTTGGAAATACAGACACTGATTGGAGATGTCATTGAACAGGCAAACAGCAATGTGGAAAATATTAACAATAGCAGTGCACTAATTGGAAATGCAGTGACAACATATGATACAATTTTTGAAAATATTGTTGTGGTTGGAGAGTTGGCGCAGCAGATGATACAGAAGGTGGACCAGGTGGAGGATGTCGCACGTAATGTGGCGGCAATCTCAGAGGAACAGGCTGCAAGCTCCCAAGAGATACTTGGATCATCGGATATTTTGGTAGAGCAGGCAGACGGTTTGATGGCAAATAGTGAGATCGTTGCGAAGGAATCCAAGGAACTGACGACATCGGCAGAAGCGTTGGAGACACAGATTCGGATGTTTCAAGTATAGTGTTTCATAAGAAGTTGTATGAGGTATTTTTTACAACTCTAAAAAGACTTTTAGAGTCTATTTTTCCCAAAAGAAGGAGGTGCGAGAACAAATGTTTGAAAAGTGACCGTAAACAGGCAGTTTTTTAACAGGCTGCCTCATAATCTAAGAAAGGAAGATGCAGATGAAAAAGAAAGTACATAGGTCAATAACAGTATTAATTCTGACATTCATGTTAATGCTTTTCGCAGGGGGTATTCCAGCTTTAGCGGAAAATAGTATCTCTATTAATAATTCCAGATGTACAGTAAATATCGGTGATGAAGAGAATCCGTTGGTACTCTGGATCAATAACCTGCCAGAAGGCAAAAAGACGAGATGGGTCTCTTGGAATGAGAATGTTGCGACCGTCGAACAAGAGGGAGAAAAAGGCGTAGTGACAGCGCTTAGAAAAGGAAAAGCTATTATTTCATCAGGCATTGGTTTTCCACGTATAACGTGTGTTGTCACAGTGGTAGAACCAAGTATTAAATTAAACAAGACAACAACAGTCCTGTACTGTGCGCCTGCTTTGGAAAGTTCAAAGGCAGTGTCCAGTGGAAACACAATACAGTTGAAGGCGACTGTAAAAGGCGCAAATAAAGATACAGTGTGGAACAGTAGCAACAAGGATGTTGCCACTGTGGATAAAGATGGAAAAGTGACTTCCGTTTCCGCAGGAACAGCGAATATCACTGCGACGGCAAATGGAAAATCAACTGTTTGCAAAGTGACTGTGAAGGACAATGCGCTCTCACTCAACCTTGATGAGATGCAGTTGAGTACAAAAGGAATAGGAAGTTCCATAAAACTTGTGCCCACAATTATCGGTGTGAATAAGAAAGTGACATGGACAACTTCAAATGCAACGATTGCAACCGTAAAGGGCGGAAAAGTCACAGGAAAGAAAGCTGGCGAGGCATATATAACCGCTAAGGCAAATGGTGTATCAGCAGAATGCCATGTCAAGGTAGAGGAAGGTTTGATCTCTATCAATGAGGAGCATGTGCAACTTTATATGATAAATGATACTGCTGAGACAAAGCAGTTAAAGACAAATGCTTCCAAGGCAGATGCTGTTATGTGGACCAGTAGCGACGAGAAGATTGCAATAGTGGACAGCAAAGGTGTTGTGTCGGCAAGGGGCGTGGGGACAGCGGTTATCACTGCTGCTTGCGGTGGCAAAATGGATACTTGTACGGTTAAAGTGACAGGTACTGCGACGTCAATCGCGGAAAAAATTATTTATTTAAAGACAAAAGGCGCTGCAAAAACCTATACCTTAGATTGGTGCGTAACTGGACGGAAAAGTGCTGTAAAATGGAAGAGCTCGAACACGAAAGTGGCTTCAGTAAACAATGGAAAGATTACAGCAAAGAAGGTTGGAACTGCGATTATTACGGCGGAGGCAAACGGTGTTACAGATAACGTAACTGTGACAGTACAGGAGTTTTCGCCAACAATAGCCTTAAATCAGAGTGAATATATGCTCTACACAAAGGGAAAAGGAAACACAGTCACAATAAAAGCAGTTGTAGATGGAGCCAACAAAAAGGTAGTGTGGAAGAGCAGCAACGGTGAGATTGCAGAAGTAAACGCGAAAGGTAAAGTGACAGCGAAAAAACCTGGACGGACGCTGATCACTGCGGAGGCAAATGGTGTGATCGCCAAGTGTTGGGTTCGCGTGAAAGAATCTAAAGTAACACTTGAGAAAAAGTATTATCTGATGAATATTGGTGATAAAGCGACATTGGCAGCGGATATTGTCGGTGCAAGTCAATCTGTGAAGTATAAGTCCTCTAATGCAAAAGTAGCTGCGATTACAAAAGGTGTTATCACAGCCAAAAAAGTTGGAAGTGCTGATATTAGTGTGACAGCAAATGGCATTACTTCGGTTTGTCATGTGATGGTGACAGACTGCAAGGAACATGATTGGAGATTGGCAGAAGGTGCAGAGAAAGAAAAGGACGATATTGTGGCAACTTGCGAGGAAAGAGGACTTACCACATATATTTGTACGAAATGCAACGGAAAAAAACAGGAAATTCTCGAACCATTAGGACATCAGTTTGGGAGGTGGACAGTGATAGTTAAGGCGACAGAAAATGCGGCAGGTTTGGAAAAACAGATATGTAGTCGCTGTGATGCAGAGAATACCAGAAGTATGCCTGCAAAGGGAAAAGGCTATATTGCCGAGGCATACAAGCTTGTCTGGGAAGATAAATTTGATGGGGATAAACTCAATCTCAATGACTGGAATTTTGAGTATCATGAGCCTGGCTGGGTAAATGCAGAGTTACAGGAATATGTAGATTCTAAGGACAATATATATGTTCAAGATGGGAAACTCTACATTCAAGCATTGAAGGAAATAAGAGATGGTAAGGCATATTACACATCAGGAAGAATCAATACCAAGGGAAAGAAAAATTATCAGTATGGAAGATTTGAAGTAAGCGCAAAGGTTCCAAGCGGAAAAGGATTTTTGCCTGCATTTTGGATGATGCCAGAAGATGAGAGTTATTATGGTCAGTGGCCAAAGTGTGGTGAGATTGATGTGATGGAGGTTCATGGAAGTGCACTTTCTACCACCTATGGAACCCTTCATTTTGGGGAACCACATACACAGAAGCAAGGCAGTTATACCTTGCCAGAAGGAGAGGAAAATTTCGGGGAAAAATTTCATGTATTTGCGTGTGAGTGGGACCCAGATGAGTTTCGGTTCTATGTAGATGATGTATTATTTTATACCGTTAATGATTGGTTTACTCAAAAACCTGGATTTGGAAAAGTTGCTTATCCCGCGCCTTATGATCAGCCATTTTATATGATACTGAATTTGGCTGTTGGTGGTAGTTGGGTAGGATATCCAGATGAGGATGATAAGTTTGAAGAAAATGCACAGTTTGTGATTGACTATGTTCGGGTATATCAAAAAGACGATTATGACACAGATGTTGACAAGCCGGAAAATGAAGTGAAGCTTAGAGACCCAGACGAGACAGGAAATTATATTATCAACGGTGATTTTGCAAAAGTAGAAGATTTAACCAAGGAAGATTCAAACTGGCAGATACTTTTTGCCAATGGTGGTGCTGCAACAGCAGAGATATCTGACAATGCGTTGCATATCACATCGACAAGTGCTGGCACAGTGAACTATGGCGTACAGATAGTACAGGCAAATCTGCCAATGGAAAATGGTGCAAAGTATAGGCTGACTTATGATGCTTATGCAGATGAAGCGCGCACAATGATTACAGGAATCTCAGCACCTGACAGGGGATATATCCGCTATTTGGAGGATAAGACAGTAAACTTAACAACGGAAAAACAGACATACGAACATATTTTTGATATGACTGCGGACAGCGATGCAAATGGCAGAGTAGAATTTAATCTTGGAAATCAAGGATCGATTGCGAAAGTTCATATTAGCAATGTAAGACTAACAAAGGAAGGCGACGCCGAAAAAGAAGAAAAAGGTGTTTTACCTGATGGCAATTATGTGTATAATGGACAATTTAATGAGGGAAACGAGCCAGGAAGACTGCGCCTTGCGTATTGGGATTGGGAAACTAGACAGTGCAAAGGTGCAAAAGTATCCGTTACAAATGACAGTATACGGGAGTTGAAAGTGGTAGTGCCAGATTCTGTAAATGGTCTTGATCAGGTAACAGTATTCCAAGAGGACATTGCCATTTCTGGCGGAAAGAAATATATTCTTAGTTTTGATGCCTACGCAGATGGAAATAAGACCATACAAACGACTGTGGCAGGAAAGACCTTTGACAGCGCATTGACAACAGCTAAAACGAGCTACAAATACGAGTTTGAGACACCCACAGACTTGAGTGCAAGCAAGATTTGTTTCCTGCTTGGAAACGCAGGCACGACATATATTGACAATGTGTGTGTTCGGGAAGATTGCATGATTGTAAATGGAGATTTTTCTAACGGATTACTGGGTTATGAAGTATATGTGAATGATGCAGCAAAAGTTTCTGATTATATTGTGGATTCATTAAATGAAAAAGATGCATTCTCTATGGATATCACGGACACTGGTGATCAGGATTGGTATATTCAGTTAAAACAAGGTGGTATTAAACTTGAAAAAGATAAGTGGTATAAACTTTCATTTGATGCCAAGTCAACAGTTGACAGAGAGATTATGTATGCGTTACAAAGAGATGGCACAAGTGATGATGACTGGACACCTTACTCTGGACAGCCAAAAGCGGCATTGACAGCAGGATTCCAGACTTTTGAAAAAGTATTTCAAATGAAATCAGATACGGATGCAAATACAATCCTTAGTATCTCCATAGGGGCTGTCGGCGGAAAACAAATTGCGCAAAAGCACACAATTGTAATTGACAATATTAATTTGGAAGAGACAGAACCTCAGGAGGAGCCAGTAGAACCACCTGTTGATCCATGAGCGAATATGATTCAGAATGGCGACTTTGCAGAGGGGGATGTGCATTGGACAAACGCAGTGACAGTACCTGGCGAAGCGGATGTAAGCTTCGCAGATGGAAAAGCAGTTTATCAGATTCACAATGTTGGAGAAGAAGACTGGAATGTACAGTTAAAACATACTGAACCTCTAACACTGGAGCAAGGAGCATCTTATCAGGTTACAATGAAAATAAAGTCCACAGAGTCCAGGACAGTAAAATATGCATTCCTAAATCCGACATATGACTGGTATGGTGGAGAAGACCTTGTACTAACTGCAAATGAAGAAAAGGCAGTAGATTTTAAATTAAATGTTGAAAAGCCTACAGAAAGAGAAATTACATTTGTTCTTTCAATGGGGCAGATTAAGGATAACGAAACAAGTGAATTGATTTCTACGCCGGCGTCAACAATTGAAATTGATGATATTTGCGTTGTGAAAATCAGTGAAGGTGGGGACACACCAGAAAATCCACCGGTAGAAGTCGAAACAGAGTTGATACAGAATGGTGATTTTGCAAGTGGCGAGGAAAAATGGTCATATTATGTGGATAACACGGCGACTGTAACAACTGATTTTACACAGAATAAAGCACGATATGAAATCACAAAAGCTGGAACAGCAGATTGGAATGTGCAATTGAAACAGGAAGGTCTCACAATGGAGGCAGGCGCATCGTATAAACTAGAAATGAAGATTGGTGCTTCAATTGATAGAGATGTCAAAGTGGCGTTTATGGGAGCAGGTGACGCATGGCATGGTGGAACTGATATCAGTCTGACAAAAGATAAATTAAAATCTGTAAGCCGCATCATTAAGTTAGAGGATAAGGAGATAATAGGAACATTATCATTTCAGATTTCTCTAGGTCAGCTAGGTGAAACTGAGCTTGTAGCACATGCGGTAGAAATCTCAGATATTAGCCTCACAAAGGCAGAGAGTGGTGCAACAGCAGATGAGGAAACAGAGACAGACCAAATGATTATTTCCCCAGAGACAGAAGAAGAATCCAATTCAGAAGAAACCGACACCCAAGACAAACAGCCAGTTTTAGAAGAAGAGGATTCTAATTCAGAAACAGATACAACAAGTGATGTGGAGGAATCAGAGTTTACAACAGAGGAAGAATCTCCAGAGACAGAAACAGAAAGCGAGACAGAGGAAGAATCCCCAGAGACAGAAACAGAGACAGAAACAGAAAGCGAGACAGAAGAATCTTTTGAAACAGAGACAGAAAGCGAAACAGAAGAAGAATCCTCAGAAACAAAGAGTGAAACAGAAGAAGAATCTTTTGAAACAGAGACAGAAAGCGAAACAGAAGAATCCTCAGAAACAAAGAGTGAAACAGAAAAAGAACTTTCTGAGATAGAATTGTAAATTATTTTCACATCATTATATCATTTTTTGAAAAAATAATAACGTACAAGGCACTTTCTAGCGTATAAGTTTATAAAAAACGATATGAAAGAGAGTGGCCTTGTACGTTAAATTTTTATGTGCCAATGATAGTTATTTTTCACACCCGCACCATGCACTTGCTG
>DEPD01000088.1:0-1994 GCA_002358575.1 Lachnospiraceae bacterium UBA3401
CGTCATATGCTGTTTGTGATGATAGCACACCTGTTTACTACGTATATACGGGAGATCTTTAAAAAAACGATTCCATTGACCATACCGATGGTAGTAAAACTGATACATGGAATTATAACCTATACAATTACAAATATGAAAGTGATTGTATGTTACCACATACGCAGGAACCATTGTACCTATCTGGCTCATAAAAAGACCACGCTTTCAGAAAGTCCGCTGTAGTACTAGAACCTTGCCGAAAAAAGCAAGGGCCAATCCCTGTCCCCAGCCTTGTATCCAGTCTCTCGAAATATTACGATAACCATCCGCATCATTCATCACTGCCGTTCCGCCAGACACATTTAAAACTTTCCCATCAGAACTAACATTCACGAGCACTCCCTTAATAGCTTTATTAATGTATTTCATATGTAATGGATTTCCTCTTGAGACCATCGCCGCCGCAATCCCCGCAGAAGCTGAAATTTCCTCGTAAGAACACTCATCATCTAAGATTGTTCTCCACAAACCATTTTCTGTCTGTAATAACTTTATTGCTGATAACTGCTCATTTAAAGAACCTGCTATATCCATATATTTTGGATACAGATAACATTTCGGAAGGATATCGCTCACCTGTGACATTGTAAACGCCGCCCACGCATTTGCACGTCCCCAGTAAAATCCTGACATATGGTTCTTTGCAATATTGTCATATCCATGATAATACAAACCGCTGTCAGGGTCTTGCAAATATTTTATATGCCAATAATACTGATTCAGTGCATCTTCAATTATCTCTTCGTTTGAAAGTTCCACACCAGCGCGCAGCAGAAAAAATGCCGCCATAAAAAGAGTATCTGCCCAACACTGCTCCGGGAAATCATTATTTACAGAAACTGTGTGTTGCAGAACATTGTCACCAAAGCGAAGCGCATCTTGTCTGATATAATGAACCTTGCTCATCACAATATCCCAGTATTTTTGCTCTCCAGTTACTTTATAGAGCGTAATCAGGCAATGTCCCATCGCACAAGTATTAACTGTCCACGCACTTGGAAGCCCCAAATCAATCAATTCATCCACTCTGTCTTTCAAAAGCTTTAGGTAATTCTCATTTCCCGTCTTTTCATAGGCATCAGCAATTCCGAAATACGCTACTCCACAAGGCCAATCCCATATGAGGTCCATTTTCATCGTCCTCTTTACAATTCTGTCTATCACATTTATTATCTCTTGCCTATCATAATCTAATTTTAGCATACCAAAATCTCCTACTTGAGGAACTACGAATGAATAAATAACCTATGCATCTTGACTTGTCGTTACAATTCACACCCACGCCAGATTTCGCACTCATTTATGATAATTCTCCGATTACACAGGTCAAAAATCCTCGCCGTAGACTATTCCTGTTTTTTTTGCAAAATAATCTTTCTTCGCCATCAATTCTTTTTGTTTATGTTCTGGCAAGCAAGTGAATATATCCTCATAATCTAATTCAATTAGTTTTGTCCCTTTTGCCAATTCAAAAAGCTGTGTATTCAACCAATCTTCCCACAAGTCTTCAAACAATTCTCTGCTATCTGTAAATACCAACATATCACTAAATCCATAAGGTGGATTGTAATATTGTAACTTAATATAGCCATATCTTCCAGCATCCAGCACAATAATATTCTGTTCCTCATCATCATAAATTTCCGCGTATGCATCTACCACTCTTTTACATTTCTCACGTTCTTCTTCTGTAATGTACATTTTTTTCTCCATAAATACCTCCTATTGTTCTAATGTTACTATTCACGGTCTAAAAGGTCGCTCATAGTAACAGTCTAGGGTTCCATCCAGACAGAAATTAGAGTTGTGCACTGCATGGTTCGTGCCAGTGCTAGGCAAAATTTCGGCGGCGATGCGGTGGCATCGTCTAGAAATTTTAACGACGCAACAGTGCAAAACAGGCGGTTCACGAATCTAATTTCTGGCCGGATGGAGTACTAGTACACCGTTTT
>DEPD01000088.1:2365-11675 GCA_002358575.1 Lachnospiraceae bacterium UBA3401
CGTTGTCGTCAGTCAACGATGCCTGACCCATGAAAAGTAACATTCTAATTTCCTATACTCTCTATTCTATCCCTCCTGTAACCTTCTATGTAGGAAACTATACAAAATCTACAATTCTTAAGAGACGTAAACCACTTGTCATCTCTTACAGAACATGGTGCGTACACGCACCATGTTATTATAATTCACCAGCATATAAAATACAAGAAGGAGGACTGTATAAAATGATAAAATATGACAAATTATGGATAACACTCAAAAAGAAAAATATTAGTCAATATAAGCTAATCAAATATTATGGGGTGGACAAAGCACAATTACAGCGTTTGCGCAACAATGAAATCGTTAAGACTCTAATCATCAATAGATTATGCAATATCCTAGATTGTAATGTTGAGGACATTATGGAATATGTTCCTGATGAAAAAATATCAAAGTCCTAAACTACAAATAAAAATGAACCGATCACATCTGTGATAAAACATCTGTTATTTCTATAGGATTTTCAACAAAAACTGTTGCCCCGTGCTCTACAAGAAATTTCTTGTCCCGAAATCCCCAGAGCACACTAATGCATGGAAGTCCTGCATTCCGCGCCGTCGCCAGATCGACATCAGAATCCCCTACATAGACGGCTTCTTCCTTAGTTTTATCAAGCTTCTCCAACGCAAGATAAACACTGTCTGGCTCAGGTTTTCTTTTCAAATTTTCACGGTCTCCAATTGCAACATCTACTTGTGGGAAATACCTTCGGTTTAAATCTTGTACTGCTGAGTCAATTTTATTGGAAACAATCGCGAGCGCATAACCTCTGTTTTTTAATTCCTCCAAAAGTTGTGGAATCCCATCATATGCTTTTGTCGTATCATTGCAGTGTAATCCATAGTATTCTTTAAATATTGCAAAGGCTCGCTCAAACTCTGGATTGCTCTCCCCATCAGGCACAGCACGAATCATTAAATTTCTCACACCATTGCCAACAAACTGACGCACTTCCTTCAAAGTCCGCTCTGGCATATTACAAACCCTTAACGCATAGTTTGTCGCGTTCTTCAAATCCTCCAATGTATCCAAAAGCGTTCCATCTAAATCAAAAATTATAGTTGTTATTTTTCTATTAGACATTTTTATAGCTCCTATTACTAATCAATAAATCATTTAATTCTCCATAAATTTTATTGTAGGCTTCTAAATAGGAAATTTCTTTCTCCTGACAGATTGACACCAATGATTCATATTCAGGATATATCCGTTTCCCACATACCTTTACCGCAATTTTACCCAGACTGGTATCCATTATTTGATGTTCTCGCTTCAAAACAGTGCGCTCCATCGCTACCCTTCTGATTCCAATCGTTGTAGTTTCTTGAAAAATAATCTGTTCTAGCTTTGTAATATCTTCCTCTTTGCAAATCACACTTAATTGATAAGCAGGTCTGTTCTTTTTCATAAGGACTGGCACATAGTACACGTCTCTTGCTCCGGCCTCAAAAAGCCTGTCCATCACATAACCAAACGCCTCGCCTGAACAGTCATCGACATTTGTCTCCAACTTATAGACTTTATCCTGTTCTTCAAAATCCTCCTCAAGTATCATTGCCCGCAGCAGACTGGCCTTCTCATATGTTCTCTTACCAGCGCCAACACCACTTGCTATTATTTGAAATTTTGATGGCAGATGTGCTTTTGTTCTGACTGCTGCGGCGATTGCCGCCCCCGTCGGCGTCACAAATTCACCCTGAAACTCCATAAAATGCACTGGAAGTTGATAGGCTTCCATAATATTTGCTGTTGCAGGAACTGGTATTGGTAAAATTCCATGCTGGCAGCGCACACTTCCACGTCCTTCGTACAACTCCGATATAGCAACATCTGTTATATTATACTTCTCTCTGAGTGAATCCATACAGACAGCAACAGACAAAATATCCACAATAGAATCCACTGCCCCCACTTCATGAAAATGCACTTCATTTACAGGTTGATTATGTGCCCTTGACTCTGCCTCAGCCAAAATCTGAAAAATATTTCGTGCCAAATCTCTTGCGCCCTCTGTCATTTTGGCCTGATTCAAAACATCTGTTATTTCTTTTAATCCTGTATGATGATGCTCTTCATGTTCATGATGATGTTCTTTATGCTTGTGATGATGCTCTCCATTCTCGTGATGATGTTCTTTTTCAATACCAATTTGTCCATGTAAATATTCCATATCATGATCACGATTTTCATGCTCCTTGTCAAGAATCACTGCAAAATCACAAGCACAAATCCCCGCTTTTTGCACCTTCTTTATTGCAATCTCAAATCCAGACACCAGTGGCCGTATACTATTAATAGCCTCTTTAAGCGCTTCCTGATCCGCGCCAAGATCAAGCATTGCTGCGACTGTCATATCTCCACTAATTCCAGAATAACACTCTATATAGAGAGTTCTTTTCATAATCATAGCCTTCCTTTCTGCTGTCTTTTTGTTACAATTCTTATTTTAGAAACTATGCATAAATAACCTATGCATCTTGACTTGTCTATTTCTCCGATTGCACATATTTTTTCTTCACAGCTCCCTATCACAAACGCAAATGATACCTGCGTTTACTCTGCGCCAATCTCGCATTGTCATCAGTCACCAATGCTGCTACCGCTGGCAAGTCTGTTAATCTGTGTCGCTATATACCCTGCTCCGTATCCATTATCAATGTTGACAACCGCAATACCATTTGCGCAGGAATTAATCATAGTGAGCAGTGCTGACAAGCCATTAAGATTTGCTCCATAACCGACAGAGGTCGGAACAGCAATGACAGGATTGCTGACAAGTCCTCCAATCACACTCGCCAAAGCCCCTTCCATACCTGCAACTGCCACCACACAGTTCGCCTGTTGTATCGTTTGTGCGTTCGCCAACAATCGGTGCAAGCCACTCACTCCCACATCATAAATCCGGCTTACAGAAGCGCCAAAATATTCCGCGGTTTGTGCCGCTTCCTCCGCCACAGGAATATCCGCAGTTCCTGCTGTACAAACTGCAATTTTTCCAGTTCGTCTTAACGCCTTTTCCTCTGGTTTTTCCTCAATCTTTAAAATTTTTGATACCGCATCATATTGTACCTGCGGAATACTTTTCGCCACCAATGCATATTGTTCCTCGCTTGCTCTTGTTCCTAGCACTTCGCCATTTTTCTCATATAATTTTTGAAATATAGACACAAGATAGGCATCCTGTTTGCCCGCACAATACACGACTTCCTGAAAACCAGTTCGGACCTCACGTTGCAAATCAAGTTTGGCAAATCCCATTTCCTCAAGTGGCTGTTTTTTCAAATATTGTTCTGCCTCATCTATTAAAATCTCTCCGCATTGGACTTTCTCTAACAATTCTCTGACTTCCATTCCGTCCTGCCTTTCTGCCTATCTTATCTGTATGCACTTATCTCATAAAAGGTTACCATCATAATCATAGTATCTGCACGTTTTCCTATCATTTTTACTGTCACGCGATACCGCACATCTTCTGTAAGCTCATACTCAAGAGCCTCTGAGAAATCCCCCCGCACAATTCTGGCAAACGTCTCACTTAAAAGTGCTTTTTCTGCCTCTGACCTTCTGTAGTGCTCTTGTTGATCCACTTCCTTATCAAACACAATATCTGTCTCGTATCGAATATTCGTTCTAAGCAACTCTGACTTTCCTCTTCGATACTCATAAATAGCAATTGGCGTCTCTAACAAATCAAAAAATTTACTAATACTAGAGCGTGTATTCCACAATTCATTGATAATCACTGTATTCTCATTTGCACTGCACTTCGCGCCCATCTCCTCTTCCCGAATTAGAAACGCCTCATATTCTTCTATTCGCAAAGGTTTTGCATAATAATATCCCTGTGCATATTCACACCCAATACACTTTAAAAAATCAACCTGCTCAACAGTCTCGACCCCTTCAACAATCGATGGAAGATGCAGCCATTTTGCCATTCGTATAACAGAAGTGAGCACTTTTTCCCCTTTTCCGTTAAACTCCTTATTTTGCAAAAATTTCATGTCAATTTTCAGATAATCTACTTCCATATCTTTTAAGACATTGAGTGACGAGTATCCACTTCCAAAATCGTCCATCATTATCTTAAATCCCAGTTTATGTAAGCTGCTCATAGTCTTCATAATCAAATCCTGATCTTCCATAAAAGCACTCTCTGTCAATTCTAAATTTAGCAACTCTGCTGGAATCTGATATTCTGTAATTAATTTCTTAAAAATCTTAACAAGCTGCGGATTATAAATATTTACCCGCGAGACATTGACAGAAATCGGATTTGGATTTTTCCCCTCATCAATCCACCTTCGCAATAGTTTGCAGACCTGACGCCACATATATTGGTCCAGTCTACCAATAATGCCATTGCGTTCATAAACGGGGATAAACTCTCCCGGAGAAATCATACCCCTGTCTGGATGATTCCAGCGCACCAGTGCCTCTGCTCCATAAGAACGGTCCGTTGCCAAATTAATCTTCGGCTGTAGGTACACCTCAAACTGTTCCTCGTCAATCGCTCTGTTGACCTCATTGATAATAAACTGTTCGTGCCGCATATTCTCTATCATGCTGTCATCATAATAAGCCACACTCTGCATAAATTTGCCCTTACAACTTTTGGCAGCTAACGAAGCCCTGTCATACATTTCTGGCACATCCAGCGAATCATCTCTTATAATATATACTCCACAAGAAATTTTTGTATTATAGTCCTTATTTACTCTTTTCAAATTGATTTGCAACGCATTTACCAACAAGTCAATATTTTCCTCTTTATAGGGCATACAAACAGCAAAAATATCATTTTCAAACCGCCCATATACAAATTTGTTAAAAACCGTTGAAGCCTTCCGCAGCTCAGAAGCAATACTTTGCAGTACTCTATCTCCTTCCCTGACGCCATAGAAATTATTAATCATCTTAAAACGGTCTATATCAAACCGCACAAACGCAAACACTTCCTCTGTCCCCTCTAAAAGAAGTGTGCGCACAGCACGATAAAACTTAAACTTTGTATAAAGTCCTGTCACCATGTCCATTTCAGCCATAATCATACGACTCTTTTCAATCGCATTCTTAATGCGAAATCGCAAAAGCACAGGATCATACGGCTTCATCACAAAATCCCACACGCCCGCCTCCAGACATTTTTGCTCCGCATGCCAATCTTCATCAGACGTGGCAATAATCACAGGAATGTTATCATATGTCCTATTTTTCCGAAATGCATCCATAAATTGAAACCCATCCATAATCGGCATCAACAAGTCCAGAACAATCACTGCCACTTTGTCAGTATTTGCCGCCAGAATCTCCAGTGCTTCCCGCCCATTTGATGCATCTAACACCTCAAATGTATCCTTGATCACATCCTTGAGCTTTCGTTTGATTATTTCCTCGTCATCTACAATTAATATTGTGTTTTTGCTATACATATCTGTATCAACTCCCTTTATTGCCGCGCACGATTTTAAAAATAACAATTTCCTGCCATCTTTACAAACGCTGGGTCAACACAGTTCCTTATTTAATTATAACAGTTTTTCCATATACAATCAATTCAGGATGCACTTATTTACAGAGCTTTCGCGCACGCTCCAACGCTTCATCAATATGCGTACAAAAGTTCTCTATTCCGACTGTCTTTGTAAATCCAGCTTTGTCCATAACAGCTCTTGGCTGCTCATTTACATGCGACAATATCATTTTTATATTTTTGTCAGAATATTTTTCATAGAGCTGTTCTAGTGAATGCATTGCCGTTGCGTCAATTGCACTCACACTCCTCATACGTAAAATCAAAAATTGTGTGTCGTCCTTTACCGAAATATTCAAAATCTTATCAGCCGCAGCAAAAAACATTGGACCCGAAATTTCATATACAAGTGTGTGTGGCGGAACCTCTCGCAATGTAATACTGTCTGGGTCTTCCTCGTCATCTACATATTTCCAGCCCTCCACTTCCATAACATCGCTCATGCGTTTCATAAAGAGAATCGCCGCCAGCAAAATGCCAACTTCAATCGCTGCAACCAAATCAAATACAACCGTCAGCACAAATGTTGTGACAAGCACAATAATATCGCTCTTTGGTGAGGATTTGCACAGATTAACAAAAGTTCTCCACCCACACATATTATAGGCAACCATAAACAAAATCGCCGCAATACATGGCATTGGAATCAGTGCCGCATAAGGCATCAAAACCACAAGAATCAACACCAACGTCACCGCATGAACCATGCCCGCAATCGGTGTGCGCCCACCATTTTTAATGTTGGCTGCCGTTCTCGCAATCGCACCTGTCGCAGGGATTCCGCCAAACAACGCTGCGCCAATATTACCAATACCCTGCGCAATCAATTCCATATTGGAACGATGTTTTGAGTTGATCATACTGTCAGCCACCACGCACGACAGCAATGACTCAATCGCTGCAAGAATTGCAATTGTAAAAGCATCTGGAAGCATTTCTCTAACAACGTCAAAAGAAACCTCAGGAATCTGTACTTGCGGAAGCCTGTTGCTAATTTCATACAAATCTCCAATCGTATTCACATTAAGGCTTAAAAGTTTCACAATAAGAATCCCAACAATAACAGCAATCAAAGAACCCGGAACTGTTTTGTTTATGTATGGCCATATGATTAAAATCGCAAGACAAATCAAACCCACACTCAACGCCTGCCAATTGACTGTTATAATATTTTTGACAACCGCCTCCACTTTTTCCATTGTCTCAATCGTAACGGTCCCTTCAGGATAGGTAAGCCCTAAAAAATCTTTAATTTGTCCAATTACAATTGTAACCGCAATACCAGCAGTAAACCCTGTTGTAATTGTAAATGGAATATATTTGATTAAATTGCCCAACCTTAGAAATCCCATTATAATCAAAATAATTCCTGCAAGAATCGTCGCAATAATCAATCCATTCATACCCTTCTGGGCGACAATCCCTGCCACAATCGTAGCGAATGCTGCCGTGGGGCCTGCTATCTGCACACGACTCCCGCCAAAAAAGGAAATCAAAAATCCCGCTATAATCGCTGTGTAAATACCTTGCTCTGGACCCACACCCGATGCAAGTGCAAGTGCGATTGACAATGGCAAAGCAATAATCGCAACGATAATTCCTGCGACAACATCCTTGACAAACTGTTGTTTTGTATATATTTTCATCACCGAAAACAACTTTGGTTTTAATTTTTCCATAACAATCCCCCTGTTATCCTCTCCAAAATAGGAAATGACAATTATAATTTTCTCATTTGTTTCTCATACCTGTACCCCTATGTCCACTCAGACACAAATATCCTATAAAGAGTAAAGTACAAGTATCATAATGCACATATGCAGCAAGTTGTATGGTGCGTGTTCGCTCTACACAGAATATTACATAGGTTTTCTTTTCATATTTTTACGCAATAATTCCTGCAAACGATGTTCTTGCATATTAATTTTGCCAAAATAATAAAATCCATGTGCCTCAGTAAGCTTCACATTCACAATTTTGCCTACCAGACAAGCATCTCCCTCAAAGTGCACTAATGTATTCTGGGAAAGCCTACCAGTCAACTTCGCGCCATTGCTCTCTTCTACGAGAACGCTGTGCGTCTCACCAACCATGCGCCCACCGCGTTCCTCTGCCGTCTTATGCACCACTGCCAAAAGGCGGTCAAAATTTGCCTTTATCTCCTCCTCACTAGTTGGATTAGGCATTGTGGCAGCAGGAGTACCTGTACGCTTGGAATAAATAAAAGTAAACGCATTGTCATACTGCACTTTCCGAACAACATCAATTGTCTCATCCACATCTGCTGGTGTCTCACCTGGAAAACCGACAATAATATCCGTTGTAATTGAAATGTCTGGTATCTCGCGTCTAATTTTGTTTGCAAGTTCAAGATATTGCTCCTTTGTGTAGCAGCGATTCATCTTCTCCAAAATTCTAGTTGATCCTGATTGCAATGGTAGATGCAGATGACGACAGATTTTTTGGGAATCTTTCATCACTTGAATTAGCTCGTCCGATAAATCTTTTGGGTGCGAAGTCATAAAACGGATTCGTTCTAATCCCTCAATTTTTTCTACTTCCTGTAAAAGCTGTGCAAAACTCATCGGTTCCTCAAGCGTTTTTCCGTAGGAATTAACATTTTGTCCCAAAAGCATAACTTCCACGACGCCCTCTGACACAAGCTTTTCAATCTCCCGAATAATATCTTTTGGATTGCGACTTCGCTCGCGCCCACGCACATAGGGAACAATACAATAACTACAGAAATTATTACAGCCATACATAATATTGACCCCTGATTTAAAGGCGTATTTTCGCTCCGCTGGCAAATCCTCCACAATCTGATTTGTATCTTTCCAGATATCAATTATCATTGTATCTGAACTGTACATTGCAACGATCAGCTCCGCAAATTTATAGATATTATGTGTGCCAAAAATCAAATCAACAAACGGATAACTTTTCTGTATCTTTTCAATTACAGATGGTTCCTGCATCATACAGCCACACAGTGCAACCTTTTTCTGTGGATTTTTCTTTTTCATATTATTTACAAATCCCAGTCTGCCATACACACGCTGATTCGCATTATCTCGCACAGTACAAGTATTATAAAACACCAAGTCTGCCGACTCATCCTCAATCATCTCAAACCCAATATTTTCAAGAATACCAATAAGCTTTTCACTATCTTTTGCATTCATTTGACACCCAAATGTTTCCCCATCCGCGGTCAGACGTCTGCCCAATTTTTCACTCATTGTACAGATAATCTCGCGTGCTTTCTTTATAAAATAATACTGACGCATTGGTTCATCTGTAGGTGCATCATCTCTTAAATCAATGGTGTTTAATATCACTTCCAACTCTTCATTTTTAATCATTGTATTTCCGCCTTTCTTTTGCTACTTTATTATACCAAAGTCAATTACATTTTCAAGGGATACTAACATACATCATTATATAACAGTTGCTATTCTTATATTGCTATTTTTATCCTTTCAGAAAAAAATGACTCAAACCTCTATAAAATAAAGATTTGAGCCATCTATAATCCATGCAGGAGATGGGACTTGAACCCACACGGTATTGCTACCACAGGCACCTGAAGCCTGCGCGTCTGCCAATTCCACCACTCCTGCTGACGAATTATATTCTATCGCGTTTTACATCAAATGTCAACAGAAAATTTTATTTTTATATGATATGCATTGACAAGTGGTTACTTTTCACACCCGCACCATGCACTTGCTG
>DEPD01000119.1 GCA_002358575.1 Lachnospiraceae bacterium UBA3401
CTTTTTATTAGCAGGCTTTCTATATCATTCCATGATAATTCAATAAAAACTTATATTGTGCCCAAAAGCATTCCTGCCTTCCACGGATTTCCCAGCAAAAAGCTTTTCGTATCCATGCGTTTTTTTCCTTCTAATTGCAATTCATAAATTCTCAAAATTCCTTTTCCACAAGCCACATCAAAGAAATCTTTTGAAATACGAATGATAGTTCCCGGTTGTTCTGTATCCTCCGCAGACATTTCCACTACATCACTGCGCCAAATTTTCATTGTCTTTCCCTGATAGAAAGTATACGCACTCGGCCAAGGATTTAATCCTCGGACAAGCCGTTCTATAGAGACTGCATCACAAGTCCAGTCTATTTTTCCCTTTGCTTTATCCATCATTTTGACATAACTTGCACAACTTTCCTGTTGTTTTGTCGGCGTAATCACACCCTGTTCAATTTTTGGTAAAGTCTCCACAACCAATGCTGCACCAGCCTGTGCAAGTTTATCAAAGAGAGTCTCCGCAGTCTCCTTATCCTCTAGGATAACCTTTTTCTGCGTAAGTATGTCCCCAGTGTCAATTCCGCAATCCATCTGCATAATTGTGACACCTGTCTCCTTCTCACCGTCTATAATACACTGGTTAATCGGCGCTGCACCTCTGTATTTTGGCAGCAAGGACGCATGGATATTAACACAGCCAAATCTTGGCATCTCCAAAATCTCTTTTGACAAAATCTGTCCAAAAGCCGCCACTACAAAAATATCAGCCGCATGCTTTCTCAGCTCTGCAATTGCCTCTGGCGTCTTGATTTTGATTGGCTGCAATACTCCAATCCCATAGCTTACAGCACACTCTTTCACTGGCGAACATTGCACCTGACCACTTCTTCCCTTTGGCCTGTCCGGCTGTGTCACAACGGCTGCCACCTCATGACCTGCCTTGATAAGCGCCTCTAATGCCCTCGCTGCATAATCAGGCGTTCCCATAAAAACAATTTTCATTTACTCCTCTTCCTCCGCAACTTCCACGTCCATCAAAGGACCTTCTACCTTCTCCACAAAAAGATGCCCGTCAAGATGCTCCATCTCGTGAACGAGTGCCCTTGCTAACAGCTCTTCTCCCTCAATCTCAAATTCATTTAACTCCTCATCCTGCGCAATTGCCTTGACATAATTTGGTCTTGTCACTGAGCCTGTCTTTCCTGGCACACTTAAACACGCCTCGTTCCCTGTCTGCTCTCCACTAACTTCCAAAATCCGAGGATTGATGAGCAGTATCGGATCGTCCCCTGTATCAATCACAACGATTCTTTTCAGGACTCCAACCTGTACTGCGGCAAGTCCGACACCATTTGCCTCATACATTGTCTCAAACATATCGTCAATTAAGTCTTGCACTCTTGGGGTAATCTCTTTCACTTCCTTTGAAACCTTATTTAATACAGGATCTCCTATCTCTCTAATTGTTCTAATTGCCATAATTTTCTTTCCCTCTCCTTTTAATTTAATAGTTGTTCATTGGGTCAAAATCAAACTGCACACTGTCCGCATTCCACTTCATTGCGTGGATTGTCTGTTCGAGTGCATCTTTGACTGCTGTCAATACCTGATATTCCCTGTGCTTAATGTAAAAAATATATCGATAGATATCATTAATCTTTCCAATACAAGCTTCTGTTGGTCCTATTAAAACCAATCTCTGATCGCCAAACTGTTGTTTTGCCTGTTCTGCAAGCATACGTGCCTGCTCTGCGCCTGCCTTTTCATTATCAGACAGCACCAACACCGCCATCATATGTGCTACAGGCGGATACATCATCAAGTCACGGTAAGCAATCTCATCTGCATAAAAATGCTCATAATCCTGATTGGCAGCGTGCACAACCGCATAGTGCTCTGGCTGATACGTCTGTATCACAACCTCCCCAGGAAGTGTGCTTCTGCCGGCTCTGCCTGCCGCCTGTGTGAGCAATTGAAAAGTGCGCTCGCCTGCCCTGTAATCCCCAGTGTGCAGAGACATATCGGCCGCCAGTATTCCCACCAATGTAACCTTCGCAAAATCATGTCCTTTCACAATCATCTGCGTTCCTACAAGAATATCTGCACCTTCATTGGCAAACTGGGACAAAATCCGTTCATAACTATTTTTGGTCCTCGTTGTATCCGCATCCATACGGAGCACGCGCGCCGTCGGAAACTCTTTGTGCAAAAGCTCCTCAATCTGCTGTGTTCCTGCTCGGAAACCAAGAATGTACTTAGAACCACACTGCGGACAATTTGTGACTCCTAGCGTCATATAACCACAATAATGACAAACTAACTTGCTGTTCCGAAAGCGGTCCGTGTGCTCGGACAACGACACATCACAGTGCGGACACTTCATAACATGCCCACAAGCTCGACAAGACACAAATCCCGCATAGCCTCTGCGATTGAGAAACAAAATCGTCTGTTCCCCTTTTTGTAGCCGGTCCGCAATAAGACTGTAAAGCCGCCTGCTAAAAATCGAACGATTTCCACTTTTTAGCTCGTTGCGCAAATCCTCCACATACACTTTGGGCAACTGGCCACCCGCAAGTCGCTCCTTTAGCGTAAAAAGTGAAATTTCGCCCTTTTTTACCCTGTAATAAGACTCAATAGATGGTGTTGCGGAACCTAGAACCAAACTGGCATTCTTAATGCGGCACAGCTCGCCTGCCACCTCTCTTGCATGATACTTTGGCATACTCTCGCTCTTATAGCTGTTCTCATGCTCCTCGTCAATAATCACAAGTCCAAGCCGTTCAAATGGCGTGAATAGCGCAGACCGCGGGCCTATCATAATGTCAATATCTCCGCGTGCAGCGCGCTCATACTGGTCAGAACGCTCACCTGCTGAGAGTCGGGAGTTCATCACGGATACTTTTTCGCCAAAACGCCGATAAAAACGCACTAGAGTCTGATAAGTAAGTGCGATTTCTGGTATCAGCATAATTGCCTGCCTCCCCATACCTATCATCTGTTCAATTAATTCCATATAAACTTCTGTTTTACCGCTGCCAGTCACTCCATGAATCAAGTATGTGTTGCGAACACCCGCCCTGAAATCCTCGACAATACTATTTACAATCGCGCTCTGACTCTCAGAGAGCTGTTTTTTCTTCCATCCTTCCAACTCTGCCATCTTTTCCGGCAGCACATTCCGATAAGTACCCTCCGCCTGCACCTCGACCAGCCCAGCTTTCACCAAGGCTTGTATCGTCTGACTCGTGACATTTAGTTTTCCCGTAACCAGTGTGTACGGCAACGCTGGCTGCGTTGCCAACTCCTGCATCAAACGCGCTTTTGCATTTTGATGTTTTTTTTCAAACTCCTCCGCTTTTGCCGTTGCTGTACACATGTCAACCTTGCAGACCACTGTCTTTTTAACCACTTGTTTTAGCTTCTTTTTGACCGGAAGCACTGTCTTTAATGCAGCAATCATAGTGGAACCATAATTTTCGCGAATCCACCATGCCAATCTAAGTGTATCTCCCCGCGCGCTAACACCATCTTTTACAATAGAATCCACATATTTTAATTTTTTTTCATCATACTCTACACGGTCTGTAATTTCCATTACATAACCTTTCATTCGCTTGTTTCCAAGGCCAAAGGGTATTATCACCGCCATTCCGACTGCTAACTTCCCCATCAGCGCTTCTGGTATGCGATACTGAAAGGGCCGATCAACCTTCTCATGGGATATATCCACGATAATATTCGCAAATCTACCTGTCATTGCTTCTTTATCTCCTGTCCAGAGCAAGTTCTTCCAAGATCTCCTGAATAATCACTCGCTCATCCATTGGGTATTTTTTACCCTTGATTTCCTGGTAATCCTCATGTCCTTTTCCAGCAAGCACGATGATATCCCCTTTTTCTCCATGCGTGATAGCGTATTTTATCGCCTCCCTACGGTCACAAATCTCAATATACTTTCCGTCTGTCTTTCCAATGCCCGTCTTGATATCCTCAATAATATCCTGCGGCTCTTCAAAACGCGGATTGTCAGACGTAATAATCGTAAAGTCCGCCAGTTTCCCACTCACTTCCCCCATCTCATAACGCCGAAGTTTAGAGCGGTTTCCACCACAGCCAAACAGACAAACTAGACGATGCGGCTGATATTCCCGCAGAGTGGTGAGCAGACTTTCCAGTGCCATAGCATTGTGTGCATAATCAATCATCAGCGTAAAATCATCAGACACCTTCACCATCTCAATTCTGCCCTTTACTTTTGCCCGCAGAAGCGCATTTTTGATGTCCTGCTCTCCCACACCAAAATGTCGACAAATTGCAATTGCAGTCAGCGCATTATAAGCGCTAAATTTCCCTGGAATATCCGTCTCAATCTCAAGATTCATCAGCCCTGACACCTTAAAATCAATCCCCAGATACCCTACACCTGTCACTAATTTTAGATCGCTTCCGCGCAGATCAGCACCCTCCACAAATCCATATGTTTCCAACAAGCAAGTGTGCCCTGCAGTAATCTGTTGCCAATGTTTATCATCACTGTTTATAATTCCGACCTTGCACTGGCGAAACAGCATTGCCTTGCACGACAGATACTCCGCAAAGTCTGCATGTTCCCCGGGCGCGATATGGTCTGGCTCAATGTTGGTAAATATGCCATAGTCAAAAATAAAACCTTGTGTGCGATGCATTTTAAATCCCTGCGAGGAGGCTTCCATCACAACCACCTGACAGCCCGCATCTTTCATTTCCTTAAAATACTGCTGCAAATCATAGGATTCTGGCGTTGTGTGCGACGAGGGAATCACTTTCTCTCCAATAATTGTCTCAATCGTCCCTATCAAACCGACCTTATAACCTGCTTTTTCCAGTATGTATTTCACAAAATACGCTGTTGTCGTCTTTCCCTTTGTGCCTGTCACACCAATAATCTTCATACTTTCTGCTGGATTGCCAAAATAATTTGCTGCAATAAATGCCATAGCAAACCGCGTATCTTCCACTTTGAGTACAGTAATCTCTGTCTCCTCGGGAAGTATTACGTCATGATTGACCACAAGCGCCGCTGCCCCCTTTTGAGCTGCCTCTGCTGCTGCCGTATGTCCGTCAAAATTGATTCCTTGTATGCAAATAAAAAGACAGCCCTTCACAATCTTTCTGGAATCGCTTACCACCGCGGATAGTTCTACATCCACATTTCCTTTGATACATTCATATGCAACCCCCTTAAGTAAATCTCTGCATCGATACATATCTTTCACCTATCCTTTGCCTGCCTTTCCTAGTTTATAGTAAACAGCAAATACTTTGTCATTTACTATAATATATTCAAAATTCATAAACCCTACCCTAAAGAATACCATATCCCTCTTTTTTTATCAAGAAAAGCGTCAAAAGAAACCAGATAATAATAATTTATAATGGATTAGGAAAAGTTACATAATTTCTTTCCATATTTGCGAGCATACACAATAAGGACCATGCACAGCATGGTCCTTATCGCATATTTTCTTATGAGGGGGGAGATAGTGAGTGTTTCAACTATCTATATATTACTATATCCAATAAATGTGTCAAAAATGTGTTTATTTCATAAAAATAACATTATTTTTCTTAACAAAAGATAAATCTGCGTAATTTAGAATTATAGAAAGTTACTGATAGTATTTCATAACCATCTGTAATGTGACCATTCCACGGTATTCATTGATATTTGGATAATACACCACCGACAACACAACTGGTACAGGCTCAGCATCCAAAATTCCGCGCTGATTTCGATACAGATAATCCAGTGCGCCGTCACCGCACTTTGCCTTCACATATGTATGAAACGCCTCAATATCGCCAAAATAAATAAGCTCATACCGCCTGCCCTCCTCGTCTGCAACGGTATATTTTCCGACATTCTGATTTGCTCCCAACAACTTTCCACTGATAAATTGCACATTTTTCTGTGCAAACTGCGGCTTAGGATTACCGTTTCCAAATGGCTCTAACCGTTCCAGCTCAGTGATAAAGTGAAAACTTGCATACGCCATTGGCATCGGCACATCAATCAGCACCTTTTCCTCGAAATCTTCCTCTGTAAGCTGGCAATTCTCATTGAGCTTCCGCCGAAATATCTCCACGTTCTCTTCTGGCAAGGATAAGCCCGCCGCAAGTTTGTGTCCTCCATATTTCGTGAACAGCTCCTTACATTTTGTCATCTCATCATACATATGAAATGCCTCAATAGAACGTCCAGAACCTTTTACCCCTTCCTCTGCTCTTGTAAGTACAAAGACTGGCTTATAGTACTTTTCGCGGATTCTACCTGCGATAATCCCCGCAAGACTCTCATGCACCTCAGGAAGATACACAACAAGCACCTTGTCCTTGTCCAATCCAGTGTTCTCTATCTGTTCTATAGCCTCCTCAACGCCTTTTGCAGTGAGATCTTTTCTGCTGTCGTTCATAGCCTTTAAATCCCCTGCCAGCGTCGCCGCTTTGTCCACATCTACTGTCTGAAAAAGCGCTAACGCATTGACCGCGGTATCCAGTCTTCCAGTCGCATTGAGACAAGGACCAAGAATAAAACCAATTGTGTAAGGTTTGATGTGTGCAGGGTCTGTTCCGGTTGCCTGCATCAGCGCCCGCAATCCTATATTTCTTGTATGTGTCATCAACTCCAAACCGCTTTTTACTAAAATGCGATTTTCATCGCGCAATTCCATCACATCCCCAATTGTCGCAAACGCTGCAAATTCCAAAAGTTCAAGTCCAATCTCTGATTCCATTACATCTTGCCACTTTTTTTGCATCTGCCTTGCAATTAACATCAAAATCAGCTTGTATGCAACAACCGCACCGCAGATTTCTGGAAAAGGATAGTGACAATCCTCCTGTTTTGGGTCAACAACCGCTTTCGCCGGCGGCACCTTATACTGCCGCTCTCCATTTACTTCATCATAAGGAACTTCATGGTGGTCTGTCACCACCACGCTCATGCCTAGTTCATTCGCAAACGCAATCTGGTCGTAGGCAGCAATCCCATTGTCACATGTAATGATTGTATCCGTCCCCGCATCATACGCCTCCTGTATCAAATGATCATTCAGTCCATACCCGTCGCGTATTCTGTGCGGAATCGCTGTATCTACCCGCGCGCCGCACTCCGTAAGCCCTCTGTACAAAATATAGGTAGAACAGATTCCATCAATATCATAATCCCCAATAATTCGTATCTGTTTTCCTCGCGCTATTTTTTCCAGAAGAATCTCAACTGCTTTCTCCATATCCTTCAAAAGTTCTGGCGCATACAAATCTTTCCTTGTACCATTCAAAAACTTATCAATATCCTTGTCGCCGGTCACATCTCTGTTTCTAATTATCCGCGCAAGTACAGGACTAATCTGATATTTCTTTGCAATCGCATCAAAATCAGCCCTTTTTGCAGTCACCATCCATCTGCTCATCTCTCTATCTCCTACCTTTCCGATAGTGTAAATTCAACCACCGCATAGATATCTCCCGCCGGATTCTGCAAAACCACCTGATATTTATCCTCTGCCTTGCAGACCGCAGCCACCACTTCCTCCCCCAAAAGTGCAGGCTTTTTGTAATCAACTCTCAACTCTCTGATATCGATATCTTCTGGCAATACTTCCATTGCAAGTTTGACGTACACCACATTATTCATATGCTGGTTGGAATCTATCTGAAATTTTCTGACTTTAAATTGCTCCTTTATCTGCGCTTCTCCCAACAGTGCTATCTTTCTTGGTGCGCAGTCCATAACAGGTTTTTCTCCCATCTCATATCCTGCCTGTAACTCTTGTGTCAGCCGCGAGGGACATTGTTTTTTTGTATCCATCAAAGTCCAGATGGACGCTGCCCTGACAAAAACTGTGCCGTCCTCACCTGTCATGGTAAAACTGCGATACCCCAAAAAGCCTTTAAAATCATAGGGCGCCGTCGCTATTTTAACCTTTTCATTTAATTTTGGTCGCCTGTCAATTATAATTTGCCAAGAACTTAAAAGCCATGCAAGTCGTTTGCTGTAAAGATACGCAACCGTAATTTTTCCACTCTCTGCCTCAAAAATTGCCGCATCCTGAAAGCAATCCAATATCGCAGGAATTTTCATATGCAAAGAAGTATCCATTGCACTGTACCCTGCATAAATCTCATAAGTATACATTCCAATCACTCCTTTTCTAATGCCAATAGAATCTTATCAGACCAAAAATAAGTAAATGTATCGGATAAATCGCATAAAAAAGATACTTCATCTGCCTGCCGCGCTCTCCATTGTAAAAATGAATTGGCAAAAACGCGAGTGGCGCTGTGCCCTCATATGCAAATGCACAAATTCCAACAAGATTGCGAATCCACTCCTGCATATTTCTCACATAATAAAACATTATGATAAATAAAACACCTTTCCAGTGATAGTCCACATCCAAAATCTGCCCCACACTTGCTGCCAGTGTTATAATAAGTACCCGCAACAGTACATACTGCGGCGCCCTCCCCCTTAGCTTGTCTAGTATCATTAGAGTGGCTAATCCAATACAAAGTGTAAAATATACATTCTGCCCTCTCGAATAAAATACTTGCCCAAAAATTGCCATATCAAACGGAATCTCTGACAATATAGCAAACAAAAAACAATTTTGGAGATATTTCTTCACATTTTTAGTATGAAAAAAACTTTCCACAAGCAAAAAACAGTAGATTGGAAACGCAAGTCTGCCTATTTTCCGCATAATATAATAAACATTGTACTCATAACCCGCAAACTGTGGATAAACAGCTACTGCAAAATGATCGATTATCATTGTCACAACTGCAATCCATTTTAGTACAGCCGCCGAAATCCCAATTTTTTTTGATACCGCCTCCATTCGATGTTCCTCCTCAAAATCAGAAAATAGCTTCTTGGAATCTCCCTTGCACCTACTTTTACGGTAAATTTGCTGACATATTTCCTTTGGATGCCCGTGTGGACTGAAAAAGCCGCGGCATCAGAAGCCGCAGCCCAAATAAAATGTTATGCCTTCTTTATCTTTGTCCTAAGCACATACCAAAGTGCACCTGTTATGCACACAGAAGAATACGTACCACATACAATACCTACCATTAGAGGCAATGCAAACTCTTTGATGGAAGTTACACCAAGAACATACAGCGCCGCAACCATAACAAAAGTGGTCAAGGACGTAAAGATACTTCTTGAGAGTGTCTGGCTGATACTTCTGTTAACCAACTCTTCTAGTGTATCCTTCTTTAACATACTGCCAAGGTTTTCCCTAATACGGTCAAAAATAACAATCGTCGCGTTGATTGAATAACCTACAATTGTAAGCATACATGCAATAAAAGTACTGCCCACAGAAACTTTTGCAACTGCATAAAAAGCAAGTACCACCAGCACATCATGTACCAGCGCGGCAACAGAACTCGCTGCAAACCGAATATCCTTGAAGCGGAACCATATATAGATCAGCATACAAATTGTAGCAATGATAACTGCAACGACAGCATCACTCTTCATTTCTGAACTAATTGTTGAACTGATTGTCTCTGCTGTTATTAGCTCTTTATTAACTCCAAATTTTTCAACCAGCGCCTCCTCTAATGTCTGGCGCTCTTCCACATTTAATTCTCTAGTCTTGAAAATCACCTCGTTAGAGCCAGCCACTTTCTGTACCTGTATCGCACCATCTCCTGTCACATCACTAAACACAGGAACCACATTTGCATCAATTGTAGAGAGAGCCATATCCTCGTTAAAAGTAACATTTGTTGAAGTGCCACCTACGAAGTCAAGACTGTAATTGAGCACCTTTCCAGTGGAAGCGCCATTGATACCCATAAATACAAAACCAAGAACAATCACTGCGATAGAAGCCGCAAAAAATATATTTTTCTTTCCAAGGAAATTGACGGTTCCCCGCTCCTTGTTCGTACCAAAGAATTTCACATCCTTAAAACCGACTGCAAAAAACGCCCGAAGAACCAGTCTTGTAACAACAAGCGCCGTAAACATAGAAAGAATAATACCTAGAGCGAGCGTATAAGCAAATCCTTTGACAGTACCTGAACCTTTGATTCCCAACACAAAAGCAGCAATCAAAGTAGTTACATTGCCGTCCACAATCGCAGAGAGCGCTTTCTGAAAACCAGTCTCGATTGCACTCCGAACTGTCTTTCCTGTTGTGATTTCCTCCCTAATACGCGCAAAAATAATAACATTTGCATCGACCGCCATACCTATCGAAAGAATAATACCAGCAATTCCTGGAAGCGTCAGCGTAATCTCAAATATATTTAACGAAATCACAATCAGACAAGTATAGATAATCAGCGCAAGCACGGAGGATAAACCTGGCAAACGATACACTACTATCATAAAGATTGCAATAATAATCAAGCCAAACATTGCTGCCTGTAAGCTTGTCTTCACCGCTTCCTCACCAAGCTGTGCTCCTACAACATTTGAGCGCAACTCCTCCAACTCTAATCTCAATCCACCGATTCTGATCTGACTTGCAATCTTTTCTGCCTCCTCAAAGCTGCCCATACCAGTAATCTGTGCTTTGCCGTCTGTAAGTGCTGCCTGCACGGTCGGCACACTGATAAAATCACCGTCATAGTAAATACCGATTGTCTCTCCCTTTGCAAATGCCTTTGTTGTCGCATCAGCAAATTTTGTCGTTCCTTCTCCAGTAAATGTCAGATCCACAACAAACTGGCTATTTCCAAGACTATCGCTTCCCGAACCACCCTGCGCTGTGCCGACATCTGTTCCTTCCAGCACAATGCTGCCTGCTGCTTGCAGTTCTTCAATCGTCTTGTTCAGAGAATACCCTGTTGCTCCTGTACCAGTGTAGGAATAGTTCTGATTGCCATCTGCGTCTGTCTGCGCAATAAAATACAGTGCACCTGGTCTGCCTAGATCCTCAAGAATCGAATTGGCATCTGACACACCTGGAATCTCAATATTGATACGGTCAGTGCCTTCCTGATAAACTTGCGCCTCTGTACTGTACGTTTCCACTCTCTTTTGTAGTTTATAGATTGTATCTCCCATATCCTCTGCAGAAGGATTTTCATCGCCTACAACCTGGTAGGTGATACTCACACCGCCTGCAAGGTCAAGTCCCTGCCGAATCCCTGATGCAGAACCGGCTTTTTCTGTGCCAATTCCCCATATTGCCACAAATCCCAACGCTGCAATAATCAGCACTGTCAGGACCAAAGTAGTCATGCCTTTACTTTTTTTCATTGCCCATATACTCCTTTACTTTTTGCAGCCTATGTCTCCTCCTCGGCGAGCGCTGCTTTTATCATGATTGCACATTCAACACGTTTCCTTTGAAGCTCACACCCCAAGTCGTAAGCATCATTGATGTTTCCATGAAAATTATAGGAATTTGCCGCACATCCTCCACTGCAGTAAAATTTTGCAAAGCAATTCCTACACTTCTCCTTTGAATATACATTACATGCTTTGAATTGTTCCCGAATATCTACGTTAACTATTCCATCATCCACATTTCCCATCAGAAATGCTTCCTGTCCAACAAACTGATGACATGGATAGAAATCTCCCCACGGCGTCACCGCCAAGTATTCCGTACCTGATCCGCAGCCAGACAAACGCTTGTAGACACAAGGACCACCTTTTAAATCTATCATAAAATGGAAGAATTGAAAAGCATTTCCTTCTCTATGACGTTTAATTATCTCCCTTGCAAGTTTGTCATACTCTGAAAGAATCTCTGGAATATCAGATGCGACAAGTGCATAATTCGCGCTTTCTGGTGCTACCACCGGCTCAACAGAAATCTGTTGAAATCCCAGATCTGCCAGATGACAGACATCCGCTGCAAAATCTTTGTTCCAGTGGGTAAATGTGCCACGCACATAATAATTTGTCTGATTTCTACTCTCCGCAACTTTCTTGAACTTTGGAATAATCAAATCATAGCTACCTTGTCCACCGGCAAGCGGACGCATCCTATCATTAACTTCCTTTCGCCCGTCCACGCTCAGCACAACATTTGCCATCTCTTGATTGATAAAATCAATGATTTCATCATTGAGCAGAATTCCATTTGTCGTGAGCGTAAAGCGAAATTTCTTGTGATATGGCTCCTCAAGGCTTCTGCCATAAACGACTAACTCCTTCACAACCTGCCAGTTCATCAGCGGTTCTCCGCCAAAAAAATCCACCTCCAGATTTACACGACTGCCGGAATTTGCCACCAGAAAATCTAGTGCTTTCTTTCCCACTTCAAAGCTCATCAGCGCCCGTCTGCCATGATATTCACCCTCCTCCGCAAAACAATATTTGCATTTGAGGTTACAGTCATGGGCAATATGTAAACAGAGCGCTTTCACCACCGTCTCACGATTTTGAAAGGCATCAATGCTTTTCTCATAAATATCTTCTGTAAAAAGCATCCCATCCTCTCTCAACGTATATATCTCATCGACAAGTTCAGATAACGCATCTGTCCTGTCTGCAAATTTCTTGTCCAGCGTCTCAAATGCCACCACTTTGTCCACATGTTCCAGTCCATTTTCTACCATGTAGCTAATCACATCATAGACGATATCATCGACAATATGTACCGAACCACTATTGACATCCAAGACGACATTATATCCATTGTTTTTATACTGATGTATCAATTTCTTTTCCTTCCTCACATAATTGCAAACAATTCCAAATCCCAAATACACCCAGTGCGCGAGTAGGGAAGTTTATCTTCCCTACTCGCGCACTGGGCGCCCATCAGCTTTGCTGACATTTTTCCTTTGGGTGCCCATGCGCATAATAAGCAGCGATTTTTAACGTGAACCGCTGCTTATTTCCAATTCTTTTATTGTGAAATCTTTCTGCATTCTATCTCTGACAGAATACCGCTGCAAAATTACTTGTCTGTAGTATTCTCACAGCTCTGATTTCCAACTGTGCAGGATGTCTTGCAAGCTGACTGACAAGATGTCTGACACTCACCACATCCACCCTTCTTTACAGACTCTTTATAGTCTCTGGTCGTCAATGTCTTAATATGTTTCATATGATTGCCTCCTTCAAGTTATTTTAACCTAAAGTAGTATATCACATATTTTCTCATTTTACAACACCTTTTGCAGATACGCTGTATAAGCATACAGCACTTGATTATTTAAAAGTACACGTGACCAGCCATTATTTCCAATTCCTGTGCGGAAAATCATATCTCCTGGATTGATAGGCACCACAACCGTATCTAAGCTATCTGTACTTGGCACTGTCCGCAAATTTACTGTTGTTGTAGGTGTCACAACTTCATTTACATCTTGAAACTGCACGACTGCCGCACTTACTGGAGGTGCACCGCTTGGGTCCTTTGGATCTGCAATCCCATCATAATCAAAATAGGAAACATTCATATCTACATTTCCGGCAATCCCTGGAATCGCTGCTTTACAAGTATACTGCCACATTGCCTGCGCGCCTGCATAGCTGCTGGCCGGTGTGATTGGAAATGGCTGCGCTGGATATTGTGAAACCCACACTTTATATTTATTGAGAATGTCCATATTCCATTCCTTATTGTCTGTCATCTCATTTCTGGATGAATAGAACATTGGCGTATAACCTCTCGCAGCAATTGTATCCAAAAATCTGACAGCTAATGCAGTTCTGATATCTCTTCCAAGAGCGTACTGTCTGTGCGTTGCATTTCGATAACCTTCACTGTCATAAGCTACAGGAAATGTAATGCGATATTTATCAAGAATGTTTGCTGTAAACAATGCTTCCTCAACTGCCTCCGCCTCATTTACTGCTGAAGAAAAGAAATATGCTCCCACCTTCAATCCAACGCGCTGCGCCTCCTGAAGATTATACCGCGCGAAAGGGTCCTCGTTCAAAATGCCAGTGGCTTGTGTGCGATATCCAACCCGAATCATTGCAAACTGCACCCCAGATGCTGCTACCTGATTCCAATCAATCACACCCTGATAGCGGGATACATCAATTCCCAGCGCTGCCTGCACAACCTCGTTTGGCGCCGCCTGCACATTCATCTGTGGAATCACCACTGACACAGCGATTATCACTGCCATCAAAAGTGCCTTAAATCCTTTTGTTTTCTTATGTAACTTGTACTTCATAATCACTCTCCTTGTCCTTCTATTGTTACCCAAAGTTTCTATAAGCGTTACAGGCATAAATCCATACGCTTTAGCCAGTATAACATATTGTGACAAAAAAGAAATGATTTTTACAAAATATTTATGATTCTAAACACAGCAATATCTGGCAAAATTCAGTGTACTATTATCCCAACATACCTCCCAGCATCCCACTGCCAAGACAGATAAAAAGCGTTGTGATACAGGCATTGCTCAATGGCATAAAATCAGGTTCTGCCACTATGGATACTGCACAGATAATCAGAAAGTATGCCGCCCCCGCCAGCATCCCCCAGATAAATCTGTGACTTGACGCCCCTTTGGAGAAAAAAAGTCCTGCCAGCAGCGAGGAAACACAATAAATCACAATAATGCTAATATCCACAATATTCTCACCAATAGAAAACTTGTACAGCACTCCTGCCACTGCCAACAGAAGAATCCCAGTTATCAGATAAGCTGCTATAAGACACTTTAAAAGTGCCACCAAGCGCTCTGTTCCAAATACATTTTTCACAATGCACTACCTCCTATTTTTTCACATATAATCTTGTATTATTTCCTTAACACTGTTATAATCTATGCTGATACGTTTTAAAATATGTTTTTATTAAAGGAGTGATTTTGTTTTGGATACCCCCGGTGTCATACAACTTGTAATTCTTGTCGTACTTTTGGTTTTGTCTGCATTTTTTTCTTCTGCGGAAACTGCACTCACCACCTTAAGCAATGTCAAGGTGCGTGCTATGGTGGATGAAAACCCCTCCAAAAGAGTTCTCAAACTACAAAAAATTCTTGACAGCAGAAGCAAACTTATCAGTGCGATTCTGATTGGAAACAATGTCGTCAACATCAGTGCTTCCTCTCTGATGACTTCCCTCGTCATCCGTCTTTGGGGAAATGCTGCTGTTGGGATCGGTACTGGTGTTCTCACACTGCTAGTGCTGATTTTGGGTGAGATTGTCCCCAAGACATGGGCAATGTGCAACAATGAAAAGCTGTCGCTCGCATACGCTGGTGTAATCTATCTCTTAATGCAGATATTAACCCCCATCATTTTTATCATCGATAAAATTTCAGGCCTATTTCTCAATTTCTTGCATATTGATTCCTCATCCCGCGTAATGATGACTGAGACCGAGCTAAAAACCTATGTGGATGTAAGCCATGAAGATGGTGTTATTGAGCAGGAGGAAAAGAAACTCATTTATAATGTTTTTGAATTTGGCGATTCTGTGGCAAAAGACATTATGATCCCCCGCATTGATATGACCACAATCGATGTTAACGCCTCCTACGAAGAATTACTAAGTCTGTTCCGAGAGTCCATGTACTCGCGTATTCCCGTCTATGAAAATGAGATTGACAACATTATTGGAATTGTGATTGTAAAAGATTTTCTGCTGGTTGAGAACAAAGAACACTTTAAAATCCGAGATATTTTGCGCGAGGGATACTATACCTATGAATATAAAAAAACTGCTGATCTGCTATTGGAAATGCGTCTGCTCACAACCAATGTTGCGCTTGTATTAAACGAGTACGGCGCTACTGTTGGCATGATTACTGTGGAAGATCTTCTCGAAGAGATTGTAGGCGAAATTCGAGATGAATATGATGCTGACGAGGCAGAGCTTTTGAAAAAAATTGCAGAGAACACCTATGAAGTGGGCGGAAGCCTAAAACTAGATGATATCAATGATGTTCTCGAAACTAAATTTGACTCTGAGGATTATGATTCTATTGGCGGAATTATGATTGAGTTGCTAGATCGCTTCCCAACAGAAGGCGAATCGGTAGTCACTGCCGATGGCATTACACTCACTGCCAAAAAAGTTGACAACAACCGCATTGAGACAGTCGTGATTCTTCTTCCGGAATCTGACAATACCACAGAGGAAGAACCCTATCGATCCGAATCCAATGAAGCAGAAGTACAGACCATATAAATCGAGTAAGGAAGCTTTATCTTCCCTACTCGCCGCGCGGCCCGTGCGTTGAGCGGCTTATTTCCTCTCCACGGGTCTGTACACAAAAAGATGAGTGCCTACGCACTCATCTTTTTACATATTTGCATAAAACTTGTAGGTATCCATCATCTCAACCGGAACTTTCTGCGTCACTTTCTGCAATGCCTTGAGTTTAAGTTCAAATTCTTGTTTCTTTTTCTGTGAATTTCGGAAACTTCGTGCCTGAGCCACCTCATATGGTCTCTGAGTATTTAGTTTCATCCTAAGCGTTTTCTCGAATGGACAATATGTTGCAAGAATCTCTCGCGCCACTTTGTTCATTTTCATAGAACCGTTTGCCTCATTTTTAATCCATGATTCATAATCAATCAAAAACGTCTCTCTGGAATTATTTCTTGCTTTTTGAATCTGCAATTTCACCTTATCTCGCGCTTCTTCTGACAAATCCCGGTTCTTACGATAAAACTGGATATAGTCCATATATTCTGAAGTGAGGGATTTGATCTTGACATCGTTCCATGCCATACCCTGGATACAACGACACAATTCCCAGCGGAAACGCCCAAACAGTTTCACCATCAAATCATCAATATTAGAACTTGTCATAATTGGAAAACAGAATCGACCTGGTGTTCCTTTATTTTTTCCTCCAACCTCCTGCCACATAGATGCGTTTGTCCCAAACAGGGGAAACAGTATCACGTCTGGATACACATTTTTCATCACTGTTTCATTGAAAATTTTAAACTCCGTATTGGAGTATAGAACTTCTCTGTAAAACACAGAGTAATCTAATTTTGAAAAATGCAGCACGCTCTCATTAATCTTCTTTTTGGTTACAAGAATTTTATCAAGATATCCAAAAATTGCCTCCTTGTAGAGAATTGGCATATAGGAAGACGGCTGTCCATACAGAGTACGAGAATTGCTCATCTGCATATTCATTATCTCATATTCGACACGACAATCCATATTTTTGAGCAGCTCGTTTTGCTCCTTCTCTGTAATCTCACCCTGCTTTTTGCGCGTGCGCAGATTTTCCACATAGTCCTCATCAAACTCACTCTTAGATGGTTCTCGTTTTCCTTCATATATCAAGTCAAGCCACTCCATCATTGTGACAACCTGACATGGACCTTCATTCTCTTCTGGCTCAATCCCGCACAAAAATTGTAAATGCTCCTCATCCAGCAAGCGCTCATCCAGCATGCCATAATTCATAAACAATTCCACTGCTTTGGGCGGATCGAGCAATCTTTCTTTAATTTTACGGTAGCAACATAAATACAGCTTAAATACCAGTGATGTAATCGTCTTCTTTGCCTTCTTGACATCATCCTCCACAGAAATTCTATCTGGCACATTGACCAGATAATCTACATTCTTTTTGAGCGTCTCACCCTCTGTCTCATCAAATCCTGCAAACTTAAGAATCTGTTCCATGGAGCCCTTCAGTGATGCCACATCTCTTTGGATTTCCTCCTCCCGTTCTTCCTGCGATTTTATTTCTATGACAGACACTTCTCCTGATACCAAATTATTTGCCTTCTCCTGGAACAATTCCTGATGAAATTCCGGCACATCCTGTGACTGAAGCTTTAACTCTTTGTGTTGAAAACCAATTTCATCTATAATGCCATTCAGTAGCGTATATACTTCACCTGGAATATCCGCCTTTTCCTTTATCTCATATGCTTTTTCATAAATGTAATCAAACAGATTATTTTTGGAACGCAAACACAAAATATCCATCAAATTCTTAATATACTCTACCGCCTCGGAACATTCTTCCAGAAATACTGTCACAAGTTGCATAATCTCGTCAACCTGAAAACGTGCCATTGTCTCACTGTAAGAAAAGTACATTTTCGTCGCGTTCAATGGAATTTTAGCGCCCTCTTCGTAATATGTAATTTTGTGTTCATTGTCCTGCTGTGTCTCCTCATATAGTTGCAAGTCTTCAAGCTCATCCATGCCTGCTGCTGGAACCCCTGCCGCCGCACAGATTTCCTTGTAATCCTCATAACTTCTCTGTGCAAAGGAACACAATCTTGCTGCGCGCTCATTAAAGCTGGACTTAATTCGATAAAGTTCCACTGCTATCCGAAACTGGGAAGAAACCATAATTGCACGATAGTCGGCATTCCTGGCAATAATGTTCTGTATCGTCAGCTCTCCTTCCACAGGGAGTGCATAAATCACAGAATCTTCCAGTGCAGTATAAGTCGCACTATAAACTGGATTGTCCAGTAGATTTAATGCCAGATAGCTTCCATGCGGGCGAATCATTTTTACATTTTTTCTCTGCATGAGTACTTTCCCAGAGAGAACAATCCCAATCTGCTTCAGCTCATCGCCTTCCTGAAAAATTACCTCACCTTTTTTCACTGCATTTTTTCCATTTATTTTTAGCATTTGTTTCCCTCCATTTACTTTATTCCAAATCTACCTGTTGCGGTAAATCAGGGAAATTGTCATTCTCGCTGCATACACAGACAATATAGTTTTCTGACACGCGGTATTGTCTTATCTTGGCTCTTTGTTTTTGGTCAATATCACAGATAGATTTGTAGTCTGCGTCTGTCAAAAGCTGCCGGATACCACCGCCAATTCCCCTCCCACTCCACTTTACTGCACTCTCCTTCGCAGTCCACATGCTGTAAAACTCCTTTGTCTGTCTATCCATATCAGACTCCTGCAGCGCAAGAAGCCTATTGTACTCTTCCTCATAATAAAATCTCTTTGCCAAAGTCATTTTCCATGACTTCATCTCTTGAATATCTATCCCCACAGGCACTGTGTCCACTGCACACGCCACCCATTCTCCAGAGTGAGACAGATTGTAATGAAACGCAGGATACCCTTTTAAATATGGTTTTCCATAATCCCCCTCTACTACCTCTATCTGCTGCCATGCATTAGGTCCATAGCCCTCCTGCAAAAATGCATAGCGAAGCAAAAGTCCTGCAAAAATACACCGCATTCGTTCTTTTCTATTCCGAAATCCTGAGACTTTCCGTGCCCTGTTGCTGTCAAGCATGGAGCACAACCGCATCTCTTTTGCTTCTTGTACCTCATACATGTGTGCTATGTATATCTTCAAAATTTGTTTCCCGCTTTCCTATTATGAAACACTACCCCGGCACTTTGCTGCCGGGGTAGGAAACAACAACATTATTTTGTATTTAATATTTGCCAAAATCAGAATCCAGCGAAATAATGCTTTCATTGTCAATATAATCACTGTCATCAGACGACACCGAACCAAAATCCGACTTTCTGCCTTTTCCTGCAAGAAGTTTATACCTGCCAACTGCATTCTGAAGCTGTCCTGCAAGACTTGAAAGCTCTGCACTTGCAGCCGCACACTGTTCTGATGTCGCTGAATTTGTCTGCACTACATCCGCAATTTGTGTAATACCAGCATTTACTTGTCCCACGGAACTTGCTTGATTTACAGAAGCCTCTGCAATGTTGCTGACAATCGTAGCAATATTTTCAACAGATAACAGAATTTCCTCGAGTGCCGTTGCTGTCTCTACTGCAAGTTTGGACCCAACCTCAACCTTCTTGATAGAATCTTCAATCATCACTGCCGAATCCTTCGCTGCTTCTGCAGACTTATTTGCTAAACTTCTAACTTCATCTGCAACAACTGCAAACCCCTTTCCATGAATTCCTGCTCTTGCAGCCTCCACAGAAGCATTCAGCGCAAGAATATTCGTCTGGAACGAGATATCATCAATTACCTTCATAATCTTAGAAATGTTTTCTGAAGATTCATTGATATCTTGCATCGCCGCAATCATCTGCTTCATTTGCTCATTACCACGAATCGCACCATCCTTTGTATTCTGCACAAGTTCATTTGCTCTGTTTGCATCGTCTGCATTTACTTTTGCACCATTTGCAATCTCCTCGATTGAAACTGTAATTTCTTCAATCGCACTCGCCTGTTGTGTTGTCCCCTGTGCCAAAGAGTTACTTGCACTAGCAACTTCATTTGCACCCGATGTCATTCTGGCAGCAGCATCTCGGATTGTCGATAAATTTCTATTATTGTCATGCAACATCTTGACAATCGCTGAACCAAGTGCGTCATCTTCGCTTGCTTTCTTGTAAGTTGCTGTCAAATCACCCTCAGCAACCTGCTCCGTAATATGCACTTGTTCTCCAATGGTCTTTATCATCTGCGTAAAATCTTCGGCCAAATCACCAAGCTCATCATTCGTTGTTGACTCAATATGGACATTGATATCACCTCTTGCCATCTTTCTTGCTACATTTGAAAGTGTATTCAATGGATACTGAATCCTTCTCTTCGTAACAATTGTTGCAAAGAAGATGCAGACAACATAGATTACAATTGCCATACCTACAATAAAACTTTGCCTAATAGAAATATAACTATTGATCGTTTCTCTTTCCTTTGACGCGCAGATCATTCCGACAATCTGATTGGTACTATCTGTTACAGGAACATAAAATCCATAATAAAGAGCTCCATTAATTTCAAAATCATTTCTGGAATATTCTTTTCCGGCATTAAGAACCTCTGAAACCACCTTTGGATCAGCTTTGGTCCCCACAATTGGATTGCCCTGTGTATCTTTGATCGTTGTAGCTCGTCTTGTGTCTCCAAAAAACAAGGTAATCTGACCATTATTTTGGCTTGCATAATTGTCAACGAGTTCTCCCATTTTCTGAGAAAGATTTACATCACCTTTGTATAAATCATCTCCCTGCATGGAATATTCACCTGAAGATACTCCATCAAGAGCAAGCATCGTACCTCTAGCCAAAGCTTCCAATGTCTTAAATGTCTCTGACTCCATTCCCTGTCTGAGTGTCACTGTAGAGACAGTTACAATTACAATGCATGCCATCATCATTGGTAGTGAAACCAACGCAATCACCAGCCACTTAATACTAAACCTGCGACCTGATTTGTTTTGTTCATTCATAAGTAACATCCTTTCACACAATATGCTATTGTTATTTTGTAAGGGCAATGATTCAGAATAATTCTGATACTCCTTACCCACTTAACCTCTATTTTAAATTGTTTCTACGATTAAGTCAATAGTATATATTGTCTGTCAGTTAATTTTTTTTGAATATCCATAATTTATCAGAATGCTAAATATTTTTTCATGGTGCGCAAGGCATTTTTTTCCAACCGTGATACTTGTGCCTGAGAGATTCCAATATATTCAGCAACCTCCATCTGTGTCTTTCCCTCAAAAAACCGCAGGTTAATAATTTCATTCTCCCGCTCGTCAAGCCGCTTCATCGCTTCACTTAGAGAAATATTCTCAACCCAATTTTCCTCCTTACATTTTTTGTCACTGATTTGGTCCATCACGTAGAGTGTATCTCCACCTTCTGTGTACACTGGTTCATACAAACTCATTGGATTTTGTATTGCGTCAAGAGCATACACAATATCCTCTTTTGGTATCCCAATTTCCTCAGAAATTTCCATAATTGTCGGCTCGCGCAAATTTTTTCTTGTCAAATTTTCTTTTGCATAGATTGCCTTATAAGCTGTATCCTTCAAAGAACGGCTCACGCGAATTGGATTGCTGGAATCTCGCAGAAAACGCCGTATTTCACCGATAATCATAGGAACTGCATAGGTTGAGAACTTTACATCAAGGCTGGAATCAAAATTGTCGATTGCCTTAATCAATCCAATACAGCCTATTTGAAATAGGTCATCCACATTTTCATTTGATTGGGAAAACCGTTTAATCACACTCAAAACCAATCTTAAGTTCCCACGAATATACTCCTCTCTTGCCTCCTTGTCCCCTTGTTCTATCTTTGCAAAAAGCGCCTGTTTTTCCTCGTTTTTTAGTACAGGAAGCTTTGCTGTATTTACACCACATATCTCAACTTTTCCAAGTGCCATATTTATACTCCTCCTTGTTTTTCGTATGCCAGCACTGCCTATTTGGGCTTCTGCCAACATATGTACAAGGGTGTAAATACATTTATTCTCAATTCCTTAGCTTGCCATCTCTTTTTTTAACCGCTTCATAATCTTTTTCTCAAGCCGTGAGATATACGATTGAGATATTCCAAGATAATCCGCCACTTCCTTCTGTGTCATCTCCATGTCATCTGGATTGTTCAGGCCAAATCTCAACATAATAATAGTTCTCTCCCGCTCACCCAGTTTGGAAATTGCCCGTTTCAACTGACTTCTCTCCACCTCACTCTCCAAATCTTTGTAGATGACATCTTCGTCTGTTCCAAGAATATCGGAAAGCAAAAGCTCATTACCATCCCAATCGACATTCAAAGGTTCATCTATTGAAACCTCCAACTTTGTCTTACTATTCCTTCTCAAGTACATCAGAATCTCATTCTCAATGCATCGCGATGCATAAGTTGCAAGCTTAATATTCTTGCTCCGGTTAAACGTATTAATTGCCTTGATTAATCCAATGGTTCCAATAGAGATCAAATCCTCAACGCCAACGCCAGTATTGTCAAACTTCTTTGCAATATATACGACAAGCCTCAAATTATGTTCTATTAAAAGTGCCCTTGCCTCGTTTGCATGTTCTGTCTCAAGCCCGTTGATTGCTCTGTTTTCATCCTCGCTCTCAAGTGGCGGTGGCAACACCTCAGACCCACCAATATAATGAATCTCATTTCCCACTGCGTTTTTTATGTTTTTTTTCCACAGTGTCAACCGCATTTTTCCCGGTAAATATAGCTTTATGATCATTCTGAAACTTCCTCCATCTTCTATTTTCTATCCATTTAGGCTGCGGTTTAATATCATCTGAAACGCTCCGTCTCCTGACAATTTCCCTTTATAAAGGGCTATCACCGCTCCCTTTTTCACCACCTGTTCCCTTTCCTTTTGAATCATCAGTTCATCAACTACAATCCCTTCCAGAATTCCATGCGCTCTCCCAACACTCTGGTAAGGAATAACCTTGTATTTCTGTGGGTACATTTCCAGCCATCTTCTTGTTATATCTGTCTCTTCCACAACAGATACCGGTTTCCCGGATATGGGGTCTGTCAGGAAATTTCCTGTATCAAACAATGCCTTATATACAACATTCTCCCCCTCCTCTGTCAATGTCACCTCATATATGTGCCTTGATTCCACAATTCTGCGATAGGCAAGGATAAATAGCACAATGCCTGCAATCGCTGCCGACACTAAAATCTGCGCATATTCTTCGCCCACAAGCCTCCCTATGCACTCCATAAGCTTTCCATAAGCAAAGACCATACCATGCAGATAAATAATTCCCATAACGAGCTTTCGGACCGCTAACCCATACTTGATAGATTGACCAATGCAGATAAAAAGCATTGCTGCATCCAATGCAAGCACCAACAAAATATAGGCAATCTGGAATCCAATCCCAGATATTAGAATTATCACTGCGCCTGCCCCTCCTATTAAGGAGGCTGCAAACACTCTGCGGAATATAATTTTCTCCTTTAAGAGCAGCAGCGTCAAAATCAGCAACTGCATATCCATCAGAACATTCTGTACCAGAAAAATGTCAATATATACCTCATAAATTCGTATCACCTCCGTCCGTCTAAATGGATTATACAAAAAAATCCCATGCTTTTTTGTCAAAGCATGGGACAAAACAATGTTTATTTTTCGACTTTTTATGATTCCTATGTTTCTAACGTTTGGACAAAAAGCTTGGTATGTTCAAGGTTTGCTCTTTCACATTGCTTCTCAAATCTGGCTGGGGTTTAATACCATTGAGCGGCTTCGGCTGGACACCTGGCTGTGGTGCCTGTCCAATATTAGGTTGTATTGGCGTAATTCCTGATGGCGCCTGTGGTCTTGGTCTTGTCTGCATGTTAGGCACATTGTTTGGCCGTACTGAGAAATTACTGTTAATTCTTCCCATATTATTAACTGGTATATTGGGCGGTGTCTCAACAATTCCTGTCGCAATCACAGTAACGGTACAAGAGTCAGACATATCCTCATTGTACATCGCACCAAAGATAACATTGATATCTTCCCCTGCGATCTCCTGCACATAACTTGCAGCGTCATTCGCATCAAAAATAGAGATATCACCAGAAATATTAAGAATGACATCTGTCGCTCCGCTCAGGGTTGTCTCCAAAAGTGGAGACTCAACAGCCATCTTAATCGCATCTGCTGCCTTGTCCTCCCCTTTGCCATACCCAATACCAATATGTGCAATTCCTTTTTCCTTCATAACAGTTTGTACATCCGCAAAATCAAGGTTGATAACGGAAGGCACATTAATGAGATCGGTGATACCCTGCACAGACTGTTGAAGCACTTCATCTGCCTTCTTCAACGCATCTGGCATGGTTGTCCGCCTGTCAACAATCTCAAGCAACTTATCATTTGGAATGACAATCAGTGTATCTACATGTTCCTTCAATTTTTCGATTCCGGCCAGTGCGTTGGTCATTCGCGTGCGCGCCTCAAATTTAAAGGGTTTGGTGACAACGCCAACCGTTAAGATTCCCATCTCTTTCGTGATCGCCGCCACAATCGGCGCTGCACCAGTACCAGTTCCGCCACCCATACCACAAGTGACAAATACCATATCGGCACCCTTCAACGCCTCTTTGATATCCTCTGAACTCTCCTCCGCTGCCTTCTCTCCAACCTCAGGCTTTGCGCCAGCGCCAAGCCCTTTCGTCAGCTTTTCGCCAATCTGTAGAAGCTTTGGTGCCCTGCATAGCTGTAAAGCCTGCTTATCTGTATTTACACCTATAAATTCAACACCAGTTATTTTCTCATCTATCATTCGATTTACGGCATTGTTTCCTGCACCGCCTACACCTACTACTATTATCCTTGCCGCCGCATCTGCTTCGTTTGATCTAATTTCGAGCAAGTTTCCTTCCTCCTTCATAATTCCTATTAAATTCCATCTAACTTATCATATAATTTTTTTAGCAATTAATCAACCTATTTTTTTACTTTTCTTTTCTCAATTCAGCACAAACCTTTATTTCCCTCGCTCAAAAGTAATACTTTTTCGGTCCGCCGTATAGCTTCGCAGGTCAAGAGTTCCCCGTTCTCCCACCAGCGATGGTAAAATCTGCGGAAGCTGCATCAGTTTCTCATCCAGATTTTCCAGAGCGCCAATATCGACCATCACCTCATCATATCCAAGCATAACATTATAATTTCTATCAAACTGTATTCTGTCACACAGAACATCATATTTATTGAGCAATTTTGTGATGGTCAGTATATTTTGAAAAATCTGACTGTTCTCCACTGGAAGTTTCTCATGAAGCACCACATAATCAAAGTCAAGCCCTGTCACCTGTGGTATTCCCTTGGTTGTAACTTTAGATGCCTCAACCACAACACCCGCATTGTCAAAATACATATATCTCCCTAGATACTGCACATATCCTGCAAGTGCTTTCTCATACACATTGATTCGTATTGTGTCATTTGACTGAACCACAACATCCATCGTTTCCACAAAGGGAACCCCCTCTATCCCTTTATTTTTATATTTGAGAGACAGATAGAGGGAATTGTCTCCGAGATAGCCTGTCATGACCATCGCCTTAATTTCCTCCGCAGAATAGTGTTTGTTGCCATCTACCTGAACCGTTTTGACCGCATAGTGTGTCAAAACAAAATAAGATGCCGCAAGCAGTATATTGAGAATCCCCAACACGATAATAACACATGTTTTTATTCTTATATCTGGCATTTTTGCAATCGCACTGTTTTTTTTCTCAACTGTTTTTTTCTCAGTCCGTTTCCTCATCATGCCCTTTCCCCATATCAATCACTATATCTGATACGTGCTCCAAGCTTTGTAAGGTCTCCCACAATATCCTGATACCCTCTTTCAATATACCCTGCATCAGCAACTGTTGTGATACCAGACGCACACAGACCCGCTATGACAAGCGCTGCACCGCCTCTTAGCTCTCGCGCTATGACAGTGCGCCCCTCCAGTTCTCTGCCGCCTGTGACCACCGCCAAATCTTCATCCACAGTCACATCTGCGCCCATCCGCTGCAATTCCTCCACAATGCGAAATCTGCTAGAGAAAATCTTTTCCCGCACTTTTAACTGTCCCTTTGCTATGCACGCTGCCGTGAGCAGCGGTGATTGAAGGTCTGTTGGAAATGCCGGATATACCTGCGTTTCTATGTATGGAATGTTGATAATTTTACTCCTGTCATCTGCATAGATTGTCACCTCATTCCTGTCCTCATCTAAGGCGATAGTCGCCCCCATCCTTGTTATAATATCACAAATACTATCCAGTTGTCCGATGGGAGTATTTTCCAGTGTCACCTCTCCGCCCACTGCCAACGCAGCAAATAAGTAAGTTCCTGCAACAATTCGGTCTGTGATAATCTCATACGAAACTTCATGAAGCCTAGATAATTCTACCCCATGAATGATAATCCTTCCCTCTGGCAAAAACGCACCTGCATAATCAATCTTGGCTCCCGCCCGATTCAAAAATTTACACAACTCTGTAACTTCTGGCTCCCGCGCCGCATTTTTAATCACGGTCGTCCCCTGCGCTGTCACCGCCGCCATAATAATATTTTGGGTTGCTCCCACACTTGGAAACGGCAGTTCAATCACCGCTCCTTTCAATTCATCAACATAAGCATGAATATGATTCCCCTCTATCCATATCTGTGCGCCAAGCTTTTCCAATCCATACAAGTGCAGATCAATTGGTCTCTCGCCAATCACACAGCCGCCGGGATAATTGACGCAGACTTCACCGAGCCGTCCAAGCATCGCTCCCATCAGCACCACAGAAGAACGCATGGCGGAAACATACTTTTCAGGAAGTCGATGTTTCCTCACATTTCGCGTATCGACAGTAATCTGGTTTCCTGTCTGCACACCACATAGTTCGACTTCTGCACCAGTACTTTGCAAAAGACTACACATACACTTGATATCTGTGATATCCGGGCAGCCTCTTAGCACACACTTCCCGGGTATTAGCATACATGCCGCCAGTATCGGAAGCGCTGCGTTTTTCGACCCCTGTATCTGTACTCTGCCGCTAAGCGGTCTTTTTCCCTCTATCCATATCGACTTACTCCCCCTGTCAAAATGGGTCATAGGCTTCACCACATCATTATATCAATCATAATATTATATGCAGGAAACCATTAAAAATGTCAACAAATCACAAAAAGTCTATTTCTATGGAGTGAACAGTAACAGCTACCGACAACTTTTGCTCACATTTAGCACAATACCAATCTCTGTCAATAAAAACAATGTTGAAGTCCCTCCGTAACTTATAAACGGTAATGTAATACCCGTATTGGGTATTGTATTGGTCACCACCGCAATATTCAATATTACCTGTATCGCATAGTGTGCCATCACTCCAACAACCAAAAGTGCTCCAAAACGATCTACAGTTTTGTTGGCAATCACCATACAGCTCCAGATAAGCACCACAAATAATAGAATAATTGCCAGTGCGCCAAACAATCCTAACTCTTCACAAATGATAGAGAAAATCATGTCATTCTGCGCTTCTGGCAGGAAACCTCTTTTCTGCATACTCTGCCCCAGCCCTTTTCCCCAGATACCGCCAGAACCAATTGCATACAGTGCCTGTAATGTCTGAAACGCCTTATCTGTGCTGAAAGCCTCCGGTTCAAGCCATGCTTTGACACGCGCCAGACGGAAGTTAGAATCCGATGCATCTGCACCAGATACATACATGACAAGTGCTGTCACCATCGCAATACCAGTTACGCCAATTGCGACAAACCATTTGTAATCTGGCACCGCCACAAAAAGCATAGCAACTGCAATTCCCATAATAATAATCGCCGAACTTAAATTGTTGGTCAATGCGTAGACAAGACCTGCTATCACCGTGGGCGGCACCAGGATAACCGCAAGCCCCTTCGGTGTTCTAATCACATTTTTTCCAAGACTTTCCAATCGCTGGATAATGCTTGCAAGATAGATAATAACACCAATCTTTGCAACCTCCGCAGGCTGAAAAGTAGTGATTCCCATGTTGATCCATCGACTTGCACCGTTTCTGCTGATACCGATTGGCGATTTCACCAATATAATCAATATCGCAGAGACAACGATTGCCATAACATCCATTTTCTGAAGTGCCTTGTAGGGAAACTTAATCATAATAAACAGAGCGATAAATCCAACAACTGTATTCTGTGCCTGATTTTGTAGAAAAAAAGCTGAATTTCCACGTTCTACTCCCGCCTCATAAGAACTGACAGAATAAATCATCAGTAGACCGAAGCCAACCAAAAATAATACCACTGTCAGCAGTACATAATCCATATTGTGTTTACTGCTGCGGAATTTAATTGTTTGTCTTGCCACATTATCACTCCTCCAGACGATTTACATACTCCTTGAATTGTTTGCCGCGCACTTCATAATTTGGAAACATTCCCCAACTTGCACAGGCAGGCGACAAAAGTACGGCATCTCCAACTGCAGCCTCCCGCACACAAATATCCAACGCCTCCACCAAAGTATCTGCAAAGAGAAGATTCTCCTTCAAAAATCCACATTTTATTGCACAGTCTGCTATTTTTTCCCGCGTCTGTCCAATCAAAACCAGCTTCTTCACTTTTCCATCAAAACAATGTATCCAGTTATCATAGGTACTGCCCTTGTCATATCCTCCTCCAATTAGGATTGTTGGCCTATCCATTGCCTTGATTCCCTGAATCGCCGCGTCTGTATTGGTCGCCTTAGAATCATTGTAATATTTAACCCCTCTTTTGGTCGCAACATATTCGATTCGATGCTCCACTGCAACAAACCGACGAATGGTATCCAAAATATTTTTCATTGGAACACCTGCACACATACTAATTCCAATTGCTGCCATTACATTTTCAATATTGCAAATTCCTACCAGATTCATATCTGTCTTTACATTTAAAAGATACTTTGCTGTACCATTAGTAGCTAAATAAATTTCCTCTCCTTGATAATAAAGACCATTTTCCAACTTTTGTGCGGATGAGAAATAGATTACTTTTGCCGGACATCTATCTCCAAATTTTCTGGTATATTCATTCTCATAATTTAGAATACAAAAATCCGTTTTTGTCTGATTTCTTGTCACTGCTTCCTTTGCCAACACATAATTTTCCATTGTATGATGACGGTTTAAATGATCTGGAGTAATATTTAAAATTGCCGATACTTGTGGGTGGAAGTTTTCAATGGTCTCAAGCTGAAAACTCGATATTTCTGCAACTGATATCGTGTCCGCACTCATAAGCGGCGCCGCTTCTGTATATGGATTGCCAATATTGCCTACAATATAAGCATCATTATAGTACTCTTGCATAATCCGTCCTACCAGTGATGTTGTTGTCGTCTTTCCGTTTGTTCCTGTGATTGCAAGCACTCTGCCCTTTGCATAGTGATAGCCAAGTTCAATCTCTCCCCAGATATGGATTCCCTGTGTCTTCATATACACCACAAAGTCCGCATCAACAGGCACCCCTGGACTGAGCACCGCCAGTTCCACACCCTCTGTAATCTCGTCTTGAAACGCTCCAATATGAAATTCTGCCTTGGTATCATGCCCAAGACGTTCTCGCATCAAAGTCTTCACTGCGTCGATATCTGCCTTTTCATTCCCATCATACAGAACCGGCAACGCGCCGTTTTTCTCAAGTAGCACAGCAGAACCAATGCCACTCTTTCCCGTTCCGACAACTATCACGCGTCTATCTCTGACCTCAATCATACTTTCTTCTTCAACCCTTCCCTTACAAAATCAAATGTACGTTCTATTAATAACCAATCTCATCAAGATATGGAAGAATGTTCTCAAACAACTGGCGCACAACTGGCGCTGCTATCTGTCCTCCATAATAAGTTCCTTGTGGTGTGTCAATAATGGCAAGCGCCATCACTTTTGGATTATCCGCCGGTGCAAATCCCAAAAAAGAAGCAATATATCTTCCACTTCCCCGCGGAAGTGTCTGGCTTGTAGCTGTTTTGCCGCCTATCCGAAATCCCTCCACATAGCCATTCCTACCACCGCCATTCTCCACAACCTGCTCCAAAACATATTTTACTTTTTCAGTCGTATCTGCTGATACAATTCCTTCTGATATTGGATATGCAAACTCATCAACGGATGTACCGTCCGCATTTACTGCCTTGACTCCAAAATGAGGCGTCACTAGATTTCCACCATTAATCAATCCTGCTACCGTCGTCATCAACCGCACCGGTGTGATCTGAAAAGACTGGCCGAATGAAATCGTTGCAAGCTCCACATTACCAATCTTATCCAATTGATGCATGATTGTTCCTGCCTCCCCTGGCAGGTCAATCCCTGTCTTTTGTTTCAAGCCAAACTTTGTAAAATACTCATAGTAACGCTCCACGCCAATTCTTAATCCTACCGCAATAAATACCGGATTACAGGAGTTCATAACCGCATGGGTAAAGTCTTCCGCGCCATGTCCAGCAACCTTGTGGCAGCGAATCTTTCGATCATCCACAACAATAAACCCTGGACAGGAGAAATTATCTTCCAGACGGACTGCACCACTCTCTAGTCCCGCTGCCGCCGTGATAATTTTAAATGTAGACCCCGGTTCATAAGTGTCATTAATGCAGCCATTTCTCCACATTTTATTTAACAAATCCTGCGTGCTCTCCTCGGTAGTCTCCTGCTGTACCTGAAACTCCTCTATCAATGTATATGGTTCATTTAAGTGAAACTCTGGCACATCCACCATCGCAAGAATCTCACCATTGTTGACATTCATCACAATAATAGATACTCCGGCGGCCTGTTTTGTCTCATACGCCTGCTTTGCAAGCTGTGTTGCATACTTCTGAATGTTCACATCAAGACTAATATAGAGATCCTTACCTGCCACAGGTTCCTTTCTTCGCTCTCCCATGCCGTCAAGCTCAATACCTCTCGCATCTGTCAGTGTGAGAATCTGTCCTTTTTTGCCTGTCAAATACTTTTCGTAGACTACTTCCAAACCAATAATCCCCTGATTGTCTCCGCCCGTAAATCCTAACACCTTCGATGCCAAATCATCATATGGATAGTACCGCTTGTAGTCCTCATCCACCTTCACTCCCGCCATATCATAATTTCGTATTCTGTCCCCTATTTCCTTCTCCACATTACTTTTTATGCGCTCTCTGGCACTGTATTTTTCCACACGTTTGCGCACATACTCCTCAGAAAGCCCTAACTCGCGGCACAACATATCAATTACCTGCTCTGGCTCTTGAATTTGACTATGAATAACGGATATCGTACAGACAGTCTTGTTGTCTGCTAGGACAGTTCCTGTCGCATCAATAATTCTTCCCCTTGCAGCCTTGATATCGCGCTCTCGCTCATGCAGGTCAGTGGCACGTGCTATGTAGTAATCCGAACGCATCAACATCAGATAACCTACACGCACACCGAGCAGCAAAAGCACCACTACAGACACAACACACAGTACAAAGGTCTTTTTTTTCTGTACAGTCATATTTCGTCTTCCTGCACTGTTCTGGTTCGCCATCCTTACCTCTATATCATAAAATTTTTATATTACTATTATTTTATGAATACAGGTTTCTATATATGTTAAAACAAGTCTGCTCAATTCTGCGGAGGGCTGGTCCCTCCACCACCTGAATTGTTATTACTGTCCTCTGTACTATAATCCATCTGGGCTTTCTCCCCCGTATCTGGATTCACCAACTCTCCTGTGTCTGGATCGACCACATAGGTAGGCACACCGCCGCCTTCCTCTGCTGTCGGATTATTATTATCACCATTCGGCGCCTGTTGCCCTTCCGCAGAGTCTCCCTCGGGAGTATTTCCATCTTCATCTTCCGGCGTCTCTCCTTGCACAACACTTCCTAGAAGCCTGTCAATCTCCTCCTGCTCTGCGATGGTCATCTCCTCCGTCTTAGCAATATGAAGGTAAGGAAGCACCTCTGTCAAAATATTTCTAACAATTCCTGTCGCGTATGTCGCATGGGGTTGGTCTGTCACATTCGGTCGGTCTACCACACAGTAAATTGCAATCTGAGGATCATCTGCCGGTGCAAATCCAATAAAAGATACAACATAGTTCGTATGGTCACGTGGAACCATCTCCGCAGTCCCTGTCTTGCCACCAATTGCATATCCTGCTGGACGCGCAGACCGTCCTGTCCCTTGCGCAACCGCTGCGTACAGGTATTGACGCATCTGTTCGGAAGTCGTCGCAGATATTGTCTGTTTCAACACTCTTGGCTCAATATTTTTGATTGTATCACCATTGGAATTTGTAATCTTACTGACTACATGCGGCTCATAGTAATATCCTCCATTGACAATAGAAGAAAACGCTGTAATCATCTCGATCATTGTGACATTGAACCCTTGTCCAAAAGAAGCCGTCGCAAGTTCTGAAGCATTCATAGAACTCTCGTTAAACACAAGTGATGCCGTTATAGGTTCTCCAGCGAGATCAATATTTGTCTTTAAACCAATATTAAAAATCTGTTCAAACTGCAGCAGAAGTTTTGCGCCGATTGCCTCGCCCATTTTCATAAATGCCACATTGCAGGATTGTTCCAAAGCACCGCTAACCCCAACAGTTCCATGACCGGAACGAACATTACAACGAATATTATGATCTGCCACATTCAATGAACCGCCACATGAATATGATTCATTTCCAAGAATTCTCCCTGTCTCAATTCCCGTAGCCAGCGTAATTGCCTTCGCCGTAGATCCCGGTTCATAAGTATCGGATATGCAAAAATTACGCCATAATTCATTTAGTACTTCATAATATGCTTTCTCGTCGGATTGCAATTCCGCAATCTCTTCTTCCGAATAATAAGCAGATATGTCTCTTGGATTATTGAGATCAAAATCTGGATAGCTCGCCATTGCCTTAACATCGCCGTTTGTGCAATCCTGAATAATCACGCCGATATTGTATGCGCCAAGCCCCTCCCTTGCTTCATTTAAATGCTCGTCGTTAAACTGTCTGATATATTTTTCACAGATTGCCTGAATATTAGCGTCAATTGTGGTTACAAGTGTACTTCCGTCCACTGCAGGCACTGTGGTGCGCTCTAATGTTGCATCGTCATTGAGGTATCCATACTCCCTTCCATTCGTGCCGTTGAGTGTATCATTGTAGTACTCTTCTAAGCCAAATGTACCATTGTTATCTGTACCTGTAAAACCAATTACATCACAGGCAAGCGTTTTATTAGGATAGCGTCTAATATATTCTTCCTCAAACCACACGCCGTCAATTATGCCAATCTTCTCGTCTCCCTTTTTTTTAGCTGCTTCCTCATTGTGCGTATTTTTCCGCTCCAAGAAAGGACTCATTTCATCATAGGTAATCCTTTTCTTAAGCACACGATACTGTGAGTTGGGGTTTTCCTTTACAAATTTTCGTAACTCCGACAAATCCAACCCAAAACACTCAGAAAGCGCATTTAATGTAGGCTCCTCATTCAACTCATCATCAAGCATAACCTTACAGTCAAGAATTACATTATACACCTTCTCACTCGCTGCAAGAATTGTACCATTCACATCAAGGATACTTCCCCGTTTAAAGGGCAGTGTCTTGGAATCATAGCGCTGTTGTGAGAGTATTTTTTTCTGATAAGTATTCTGGTTATCTCGGGCAAGCACATACAAACGCCCCCCCAATCCTGCAAAAGCCAGCAGTATGATCAGCATCATCACTGCCAGCTTCATTGATTTCACTTTGTTTAAACTTGCCCTGCGCCTGCGCCTCTTTTTTCTGTCGGCTCTTGTGCTGACTCTTTGATTTCTACGTCTCTCTGCCATCAAATTCACCTGCACCTATTATTTTACTCAGGTAATGCCCCATACTGACGCACATAATCATTGCCCTCGCCAGTGTACTCGACAACCTGTCCCTCTTTTGCATATTTCATTCCAAGCTCATTGACTGCAATACGTTTGATTTCCTCGAGATCAATACTACTCATAATTTTTGTGTAAGTCTCATCATTCGCAAGACGCATTTCGTTTAGCTGACTCTCAAGTTTAGAAATACTCATAATATGATTCGTTATATCCGATTGCAGTTTTACATAGCCTATAAGTACCACACAGACTATCACAAACGCTACTGCCGCCACCGCAATATAGCCTTTGTTCATGGGAACAGCTTTTATTTTTGTTCGACGCACAGACTGTGTGCGGGAAACTGGTCTTTTCTTTTCCCGTCTAGCAGGAGCAGTTTGCAGTTTTCTAACCGCACTTCCTTCTACATAATTATAATTCTGATTGGAATTTCGTATTCTGCCCTGACTGCCTGTGCTTTGTCTTGTCCTTGTAGTTGAATTGGCATGTCTCATTCTAAACATATCCTTTCCTTATTAAGATGATAAGCAAACGGATTGTATGTCTTATATTCGCTCAAAAACTCTGAGCTTTGCACTTTTTGAGCGCGAATTAATTTCTACTTCTTCCGGCGAAGGCAGAATTGGCTTGCGCGATATCACCTTCCCATAAGGAATTTTCCCACAGACACACACTGGAAATTCTGGCGGACAAGTACACGGATTTTCCATCTCTCTAAAAAAACTTTTTACAATCCGATCCTCCAGCGAATGAAATGTGATAATGCACAGTCTCCCTTGTGAATTTAACAGATGAATCATGCCGTTCAGAGATTCCTTGAGCACCTCCAACTCACGGTTGCACTCTATGCGAAGCGCCTGAAAAGTTCTTTTGGAAGGATGTCCTCCCGAGGTGCGCATCTTTGCGGGAATTGCCGCCTTAATAATTTCATTTAGCTCAAAGGTTGTCTCTATCGGCTTTTGTTCCCTTGCCTGAACAATATGTTTTGCAATATTTTTTGCAAACTGATCTTCTCCGTAATTTTTAATAACCTGATACAGCTCCTGCTCCTCATAGTCATTGACAATCTCTCTCGCTGTCAATTTCTGCCGCTGATCCATGCGCATATCTAGAAGGGTATCTTGCTTGTAGGTAAATCCACGCTCCACCGTGTCAAGCTGATAAGATGACACACCCAAATCAAGGATTATGCCATCGACATACTTAACTCCATTTTCCCTGAGCAACTCTTCTGCATTACAGTAATTTTCTCTAAAAATAGTAACTTTTTCCCCAAATTCTTCCAGTCGTTTGCTGGCTGCTTCTATGGCGGCCTCATCCTGGTCTATTCCATAAAAATGCCCTTTTTCTCCTAATCTTTTACACACCTCAAAGGCATGTCCTCCGCCCCCGAGCGTACCGTCCAGATAAACGCCGTCGGGTTTGATATCCAATGCTTTGATCGTCTCTTCAAGCAATACCGATGTGTGTTTAAATTCCATCTCCATACTACGGTTCCTTTCTGCGGATACATGCTAAAACATTTGTCCAAATTCATACATGTGTTCTGCAATCTCCTCCATATCGTCGTACTTTAAAGTTTCCTCCCACCGGTCTTTACTCCAGATCTCAATTCGTCTGCCGACTCCTGCGAGAACAACTTCCTTATCCAGTGCTGCAAACTCCCTCAATACAGACGGTATCAATATCCTACCCTGTTTGTCCACCTCCACGCTGGCTGCACCTGCAAGAAAAAAACGAACAAATTTGCGGGCTTCTTTGTTTGTAAGCGGCAAGGTTTTCAATTTGTCTTCAAAAGCGGACCACTCCGTATTGTCATACACAAACAGGCAGCCATCAAGCCCCTTCGTCACCACAAAGCTGTCTCCTAAAACTTCGCGGAATTTTGCGGGAATGATAAGCCTGCCCTTGGTATCAATCGTATGATTGTATTCCCCCATGAACATCCAATCACCACCACTTCGCGCCACTTTATTCCACTTTGCGCCACTTTCACTTTCATTTTACATGAAAAGAAATGAAATAACAAGAGTTTATTTCATCTTGCAAAAAAATTTATAATATTTATTCTTACTTTTTTTACAAAAAATTGTATAGAATGATTAAAATAATCACCAATTTTTGTAAAACGACATAAAAATAGGAGACTATTCTTGTTAAAATACAACAATAACAATCTCCATTTTTATAAAATTTTCTTTGTCTATCCGACCAGATCAAACAGACTTATCTGATTTGACTCTGGAATATCCCCCAACAATCCTAAATCTGCCATTAAATCTACCACCGTCTTAGACACTTTCGTCCGACTCCGAAAATCATCTTTTGACAAAAATGGTCCGTCCTTTGCCGCCTCCATAATCGCATCTGCCGCCTTCTCGCCAAGCCCCTCAATACTGCTTAACGATGGCATCACCTTGTTATTGACAATCTGAAAATTCCGTGAGTGTGCCTTGAAAATATCAAGTGGCTCAAACTTAAAGCCCCTTGCATACATCTCCTGTACAATACGCATATCTTTTAGCGCATCCTGCTCCTTATTGGAAAGACTGTCGCTGCGCTTTCTGTACTCTGACATGACACGCTCTAGGTGCTCACGCCCCAAACACATTGTCTCGTAGGAGAACGCCGAAGCACGGATACTGAAAAAAGCACAGTAGTACGCCAGCGGGTAATTAATTTTGCAATACGCAATACGCCAGCCCATCATGACATACGCCGCCGCATGTGCCTTTGGAAACATATACTGAATCTTCTCACACGACCACACATACCAGTCTGGCACATTATGATCCAGCATATCTTGCTTCCACTCAGGCCAATTACCACACTTGCCTTTTGCAACGGTTCCTTTTCTCACTGCCTCCATAATCTTAAAGGATTCCTCGGAATCCAGCCCCATACCAATCAGATATGTCATAATATCATCGCGCGTACAAATTGCTGTGGAAATTGTTGCTTTTCCTTCCTGAATCAATGTCTGTGCATTGCCAAGCCAAACATCTGTTCCGTGTGACAGCCCTGATATCCTTACAAGATCCGAAAAATATTTTGGTTGTGCATCAATAACCATCTGCATTGCAAAATCTGTACCAAACTCAGGAATGCCAAGACACCCTAGCTTGCATCCGCCAATATCTTCCGGTGTGATGCCAAGTGCTGACGTATTTTGAAAAAGAGACATAACTTCTTTATCGTCAAGTGGTATTGTTGTCGGATCAATGCCCGTTAAATCCTGTAACATACGAATCATGGTCGGATCGTCGTGCCCGAGAATATCAAGCTTTAACAGATTATGGTCTATCGAATGGTAGTCAAAATGCGTCGTGATGGTATCTGTTGTCATATCATTCGCAGGGTGCTGAACCGGGGTAAAAGAATTAATCTCCTCTCCTACTGGCAGCACTACAATGCCGCCCGGATGCTGCCCTGTGGTGCGCCGCACGCCCACACACCCCTCCACAATACGGTTGATCTCGCTGGTTCTCTTATGCTTCCCGCGCTCCTCATAATAATTTTTCACATATCCAAAAGCTGTCTTGTCCGCTAATGTACCAATTGTCCCCGCACGGAAAGTCTGACCATACCCAAAGATAACCTCCGTGTATTTGTGTGCTTTACTCTGATATTCTCCAGAGAAATTTAAGTCAATATCTGGTTCTTTGTTTCCTTTAAAACCAAGAAACGTCTCGAATGGAATATCAAAACCGTCCTTGATCAGTTTTTCTCCACAGACTGGACAGAGCTTGTCAGGCATATCACAGCCTGCCATTCCAGCAAATTTTTTGACCTCATCTGAATAAAAATCACTGTAGTGGCGATTCTTACAATAATAGTGTGGACTGAGCGGGTTCACTTCCGTAATCCCCGCCATAGTCGCCACAAAGGAAGAACCGACAGACCCTCGCGACCCCACTAGATAACCATCCTCCACAGACTTCCAAACAAGCTTCTGCGCAATAATATACATCACGGCAAAGCCGTTGCTAATAATTGAGTTTAACTCCCGTTTCAGCCTCGCCTCCACAATGTCAGGAAGCTCGTCACCGTACATCTCATGTGCTTTCCTGTAGCAAATATCTGTAAGCTGTTGGTCGCTATTCTCAATGACTGGCGGACACTTATCTGGACGTACTGGCGCGATTCTGTCACACATATCCGCAATCATATTTGTGTTTGTAATTACTATCTCCTCCGCCTTCTCACTGCCCAGATAATAAGAAAATTCATCTAGCATCTCCTCCGTCGTGCGCAGATATAACGGCGCCTGATCATCTGCATCCTTAAATCCTTTTCCTGTCATTATAATGCGCCTGTACACCTCATCTTCTGGGTCCAAGAAATGCACATCACAGGTGGCAACCACCGGTTTCTGAAATTGCTCTCCAAGTTTGACAACACGCTTATTTAATGCGATTAAATCCTCTTCTGAGTTGATATTCCTGTGTCGTTCCGACGCAATCATAAATTGATTGTTGCCAATCGGCTGTATCTCAAGATAATCATAAAAATCTACAATGCGCGCAATCTGTTCCTCGCTCTGTCCGTCCAACAACGCTCCAAACAATTCCCCTGCCTCGCAGGCACTTCCTAAAATAAGCCCTTCTCGATATTTTAGAATCAAACTTTTTGGAATCAATGGTCTTTTATAAAAATATGTCAGATGAGACTCCGACACAAGCCTGTACAGATTAATACGCCCTGTCTGATTTTTCGCCAATATAATAATGTGAAATGAATGAAGTTTTCTGACTGCCTCCACGCTCGACTTGCCCATCTCGTTCAATGCTTCAAGCGTGTAGACTTCATCCTTTTCCAGCATATTAATAAATTTCATAAAAATTTCTGCGGTACACTCTGCATCGTCAACTGCCCTGTGATGATTTTCCAGTGAAATCTTTAGAGTTTTTGCAACCGCATCCAGCGTGTACTTCGCCTGTCCTGTCAACAGCATCCGCGCAATACCAACCGTATCCACATAAGTGAAATTCACAGGAATCTGCTGTCTTTCTGCATTTTCTCTAATAAAACTCACATCAAAATTTGCATTGTGGGCCACAAGAACGGCATTCCCCACAAAATCTAGAAACCTTGGCAACACTACCTCAATCGTCTCCGCATCCATTACCATACTGTCATTGATACTGGTCAGCTTTTCAATCTCAAATGGTATTGGCACCTCTGGATTGACAAATGTCGAAAAGCGGTCTGTGATCTGTCCGTCTTCCACCTTGACCGCACCAATCTCTATAATACGGTTCGTAACCGGTGAAAACCCCGTCGTCTCAATATCAAATACCACAAATGTATCACTGAGCGACTGCCCCTTGTCATTGGTTACAATCTCTTTAAGGTCATCAACCAGATATCCTTCCACACCATAGATAACCTTAAAGTCATCTCCGTGATCAAGGGCATGATTCGCATCTGGAAAAGCCTGCACACAACCGTGGTCTGTGATTGCAAGTGCCTTGTGTCCCCACTTCTTGGCACGCTTAATAATATCCTTGACATCCGAAACACCATCCATATCACTCATCTTGGTATGGCAGTGCAGTTCCACACGCTTTCTCGTACTATTATCCATGCGCGCCGTCGTAAAATCAGGAATTTTCATAACGCCGACCACAGATCCAATTGTCAGTTCTCTATCAAACGTATCATTTACTGTGACACCCTTTATTTTCAAAAAAGCACCAATTTTTAAATCCGTTGTAAGCTCTGCAAGATGCTCATTGTGCACGAACATTTTTACCTTAATGGTATCTGTAAAGTCTGTAATTTCAAAGCTTACAATTGTACGTTCATTGCGAATTTCGCGGGTTTCCAATGCACGCACTTTGCCTTTTATCACCACTTCACCCATCTCGCCCCAGATTTCTTCAATATTAATACTCTCATCCTCAAAATCACGCCCAAAAATAACATTGGGATTGTCAGAGCGCTTTAAAGTCCTTCGTTGTGTTCCCTTGTCTCCGCTCCTGTCAAATCTACTATAAGATTTTCGCTCCGCAGCGGATGCTATAGCTGTATCTTTTGGTTTTGCTGTTATGGTGGTCTTTGGCTTCGCTAAAACAGCACCCATATCCTCCTTTGGTTTTGGCAAAGGTTGCGTCATTTCTTCCCGCGCGGTTTCAGCAGTTCCTTCAAAACGACTGGTAATAACCTCCACAATTTTTCGGATACGAAGTTCATCTTCTTTCTTATATTTACCCGCCGCAGCTTTCTTGTATGATGTCTGAAACTTTACCTGAAAACCACAGCGCTCATTCAACACCTTGTCCAAAATACCAATCAGCTCATCCTCTTTAGACTTCGCAATCACGCTGTCCTCAAGCACAAGCTCCAAAACCATTTCTTCTAGAAAATGGATATCCGCCTGCCGAAATATTGTATAGAGTATATGATCACACTCTTTTATTTCCATTAAAATACTTTCCCGATACAGCCCCATCAACTTTTCTGGATTGTACTGCCCAGAAAGAACAAAGCGCTCATATAACTTAATAAAGATACAATCCTGCGGGAAAAACTGTTTTTTAATCTCCTTTTCCACAGCATAAACAAGTTCTTTCTCAATCAGTCGCTCACTTCTGAAATAAATGCGCAGCAAGTCTTTTCGTTTTGTCGCAGTGATACGCTCCACCACCGCCTGCTCAAATAAATCCTTTTGCACACCATTTAATTTCAGATTTGGAAATGCCTCGAAAAATTTCTTTTCCATGCTTCACCTCAGCCTACTTCCAGTGGTCCAATTCATACTTTAATGTACTCAAAAGTTCATTTTCTGGCACTTTTTTGACAATCTCACCCTTTTTGATAAGAAGTCCCTCGCCAATACCGCCCGCAATCCCAATATCTGCCTCTTTCGCTTCACCAGGTCCATTAACAGCACAGCCCATCACTGCCACCTTGATATCAAGGTTATAACCCTGCACCATCGTTTCTACTTGATTTGCCAATCCAATCAAATCAATATTTGTCCTTCCACATGTAGGACACGAAACCACCTCAATACCACTCGTCCGCAATCCCAGTGTGCGCAATATCAGTTTTGCAGATTTCATTTCCTCAACTGGGTCCCCAGTGAGGGACACACGAATTGTATCGCCAATTCCTTGATTTAAAATAATACCAAGCCCTACCGCAGATTTAATATTTCCACTTATCACTGTGCCCGCTTCTGTAATACCGACATGTAATGGATACTGCGTCTTGTCGGCAAGCAGTTCATGTGCCTTTACGCACATCATAACATCAGACGATTTAATACTAATCACAAGATTGTCATATCCCAAATCCTCAATAATATGCACTTTGTCCAATGCACTCTCCACAATGCCTTGCGCAGTAACACCATTGTATTTCTCTATCAACTCTTTTTCCAACGAACCGCTGTTCACACCTACGCGAATCGGTATCATTCGCTCTCTAGCAACACGCACAACCTCAGCAACCTTTTCCTTACTTCCAATATTTCCAGGATTTATCCGAATCTTATCAGCACCATATTCTATGGCAGCAATCGCCATCTTGTAATCAAAATGAATATCCGCTACAAGCGGAATCGCTATCTCCTTCTTGATTTGTGCAATTGCCTTTGCCGCCTCCAAATCTGGAACAGTACACCGAACAATATCACAACCCGCCTCAGTAAGACGCTGAATCTGTGCCACTGTTGCCGCCACATCATAAGTCTTTGTATTTGTCATTGACTGAATCAAAATTGGATTGCCACCACCAATAACACGATTTCCAATGTGTACCACCTTTGTTTTATCTCGATACATTTTTCCCTCCGATTTTAAGGATCTGTAGAAAAATAACTGACG
>DEPD01000103.1 GCA_002358575.1 Lachnospiraceae bacterium UBA3401
TCAACCACTACGTTATTTCACAGATTTTGCAGTAAATGCAAAGTCCTGATGCTGAATTGTAACAATTCTAAAACATAACAATTTTTCTAGCAGTATACACTGTTATATATTAATACGAAATAATTACAAAATTTATGGAAACTCCTATTACACACCGAAAATTACATTTTCTGTGTCAGTTCTACTAATTTTTTCACAAATGCTTCGTCTGATTCTTCCCTCCGAATAAAAGAACTATTCATACCATTTTTCTGAACTCTCTCAATCCAGAGCAGCGCCATCTCTCTGCTAATTCCCTTTTCTAACATTCCATAATAAATATAGGCAAGCTCATTAGATACATTCGTGTTGAAAACAGCAGGGTCATCTGAATTGATACATACTATCACATTCTGATCACCGTTCATTTGATTCATCTGATAAAATTGACTGTCCTCTAAAACTTCTAGGTCTGCAATCGCTGTGTTGGAAGAAGGATTGACCTCCACAACAATCCCTTTTCTTCCAAGTTTTTTCTTCATAATCTCTTGCAGTTCCTCAATGATGAGCAAATCCTGTTCTGTAACTTCACAGTGAATTGGACGTTCCATCTTCCCCACAAAAATTTTGCAATGTCTGGCGGCTGCCAGCAAACTAGGATTCCAGTCAATTCGTTCCTGCGCACGTAGTTTTCTACACAAATTTTCTTCTACTGACATCCACTCCACAGATTCAAAATCATTCTCACTGTCACGGAACAACTGATGATACCCATCTATGAGTAGTTCTATCCGGATTCCTCCATCTTCGCACCCATAGATCTTTCTCGACAACTCATAAATTTGCTTTTCCATATAGGTTAAAATTGCCGCCTGAAAATCACTATAATTTTTGCTCAATGCATCATATGCCCACAAATAATTTTCGAGCGCTTCTATCCTTGGAATAATAATCACTGGGTTTTGCTCTTTCCATTTTGCGGCTGGTATACCAAGCGCAATCCCGTGACCTATCCTGTCTCCAGCATGAAATTTTAAATACTCCACTACCTCATCAATCCTGCGCAATCCAGATAATATGTGTCGAAAATCTTCGCCAGCATGAAACGTAAATCCTAGACTCTGCATATACTTTCCACTGAAAGTATCCTTTCCAATCAGTTCAATCCCGCTGTCCCGCGCTTTTTCATAAATTGGAGCGAACACCCATACGGGCGTTGCGTTTTCCAGACTCGCAGCGTCTATGCCAACTAGAAATCTGCTCACCTCGACAAATTCAGACCGCAATTGCTTAAACGCCTCTATTTGTTTTTGATAAGACTGCTGAATCTGTCCAAAATGAAGATACGAGCACTCTGTCCTTCCATTTTGCAAGCATTTCTCAGGAACTGTCTCGTCCTCCCGCTTTAGAAAATGTATCACCAAACCTGCGCGCGGAATTCGTCTCACCGGCACGCCTTCTTCATCGCAATATTCTGTTACAAGAATCTCCTTATATGCCTTAAGAAAGTGAACTACCTCTTTTTTAAATGCACTGTAAGATTCCGGCATGGAAGTACGAAACTCAATTTTACTCAGATATTGATTCTGAAATTGTTCTCGAATTGCATGTTCCCAAAAATTCTTAATATTCGCATGGTTTAATGCCGAATTTATCCCATAGTGTTCCTGCTGAAAATAATCTAACCCTTTAATTGTCTTCTGCTGTACACTCACATGGAATAAATAATTCCGAACGCGCAAATATTGCAGGAAGCACTGCTTTCTAAAAGAATTTTCATTATCCTCACAGTTTTTGTGCAAGTGATAAATATCATAAAAAGTATCATATAAAAATATATTTTCAGTCAAAGTATGAATTGATATCCTATCCTCTAATATCTGTGTATAAAGTTTATTAGGCAGCATTTCATCCGAAGAAATATATGTCAAATCATTCCAGAGTTGCACATAATATGCAATAATTTCTTTTGCTCTATTTTTCTTCTCTTGAAAGGCACTGTAATGATAAAAGAAATCCTCAAATGGTTGTCCTTCTCGGAACATCTCCACAAACACGCGGATATCTTTTCCCTTTTGTTCATCTGAGTCCTTTCCTTTTGTCAAAACCAAATATGCTCTAACAATGCCACACCCAAGAATATAATATATCATACGTTCATTTTGTTCTGCTGTACCGTTCACAAATCTTGTCTGTTGAAGCACTTTGCCTTTCTTTACTGTCAACGGTTCCATCAAAGAATCCCATATACTAGGAAATGTTCTTGAAACACCTTTATGAAGGTGATTTTCCGCAACACCACCCTCCAATACACGGGAAAGTTGCTTGTCTGCGACGTCTATATTCCCATAAAAACCATCAAGACAGTTGATATTCTTCTCCTCCTGATTCAAAACCATATAGAGAATCGCAATGACATCCATTGGAATATGACAGTTTAAACTGTGAAATAGCATCACCTTATTATTCTCCGCAAAGCCACCAAATAACTCCTTGTCCTCTTTGTTTTTCCAGTATTTAAATACAATCTGTCCATCTCTGTGAGAAATCAGAGATCTTGCTATTCGCTCCATTGTATAAAAATACAATTCCATTGTGTCCTCAAACTTTTGCACATCATATAAATAACATTTCTCAAGATATAAGTAAATTTCATCATAAGAATAAAGATTGTAATTCTGGCGAATGTATCCAACCAACTGGCTCCTTAAACTATCCCGCAATTTTTTCGCTTTTTTCGTATCCTTGTCTTGCATTGCCTCCAGATATTCCTGAATCAAATCCTGGCGAAATGTTTCCATAGAAGTCAATGGATAACACAACACTCCCAAAAAACGATTGATTGAATCATTAATCATTTTGATACCTCTAAGAATTTATTTTGAAAATAATTTTTCAAACTCGTCTGCTGTGGTCTGAAAATCAGGATTCTTGTTCAGACTATCAATAAAGTCATTAAGTGCTGCATCATCTGCATCTTCATTTGCCGCCAACAACTGTCTAGTAATGTCCGCCAGCAAATCTGCACGCGCAAAGATTTTTCCTGTTGTATCTCTTGCAATTTTATATTTATAATAACATTGTAATAAAAATGCAAAATATGGGTGTTCTGCTATCCATTTTTCGTCCGCTTCCACGTCTGCAAAAGCTTCCTGAAGAACATTCCATAATCTCTGCGCCTCAAATCTGCCATACCAGACACGATTATTCGTTGCCAAGTTCTCAAGTTTGTCACATATTTCCTGATATGTTGCTAATGATACTCCTTGTTCAAGTTCACCATTACTTTCTGGATTATCTTTTCCCAAAATCCACCAAATGCTGTTCTTAGTCTGTCTGAATATTGTGTTTGACTCCCCATCGTAGGCACTTCTAAAATCTTTCCAGCTATCATTCGCTTTCTTAATATTTAGTATTAATGCGCCATTTATCTCCAATAATCTATTCTGAATGTCTGTTAGTGTTTTACCTATCTCCTTCTTTAAATATTCTGCCACAGATTCTATCACTTCTGATTTCCATAACGTTTCTCTATCAATTGCCTGCAAAATACCAACTCTTCTTTCCATCTCCCTATTGCCAATATATTCTTTTTTATCAAATTCAACTTCCATATCTATATCATGTTGGTCTATCATTGGCTGGAGCAATTGTGAGATGGTATTTATCAGAATACGGTATAACTGCTGTTTTGTGCTCTCCTCTATATTCCTATTCCTAATAACCTCGTCACACTCTTTATCAAACAATGCCATAATTACATTTTGTGATGCCATTCCCGACAATCTGCTCTGAATATAGGCATACTCCTCCCAAAAAGCAGGATAATATCTTGCTGCCATCTGCAAAGGTTTTATTGCATTTGTCCACGCCACCGAAGATATTGCACTCCAAAAAGAAATAATCACATCCTGTTCCAATGATGTTGTAAAATACGTTCCATTCTGTTCCAACTTTATTATACGTTCTATAGGAAGGTATCTATAATATGTCATATTGAAAATGACATCGCCTTTTAGCAAAAAATTCCTGTTTAAGAAATACAACTTTTCTTCTTTTTTCCTATATATTGCATTCATTGCACTTCTATCTGTCCAGCCTCTATCTAAAACATTTATAGCTCGCTCTGCAATTTCAGGATAGAAAAATAAATCTTCCATAGCCCTATTCTTTAACTTAATATAACTTCGATCCTTCTCAATAGCCCTCCTATAATTATTGTTCAAATTTGAATTTCCGTACAAAAGCCGCGCCGCAAAATCCACCAAAAGGAACAAGGAAAAGCGTTCTACTGCCTCTTCAATATAAAAAGTTCTTTGTGACTCTTTTTTGTTCGGTTCATCCTGTGTCTTCTCCTTATATATGATGTTTACTGCATTATCAAAAAATACTTTACTGTCTTTTTCCGTTTCTCCCACAACGTACAAGTAATCATAAATATCATCTCGGCGCTGATTATAAACTGGTTTGGAAGCAACGATGGTATCCAATAATAATTTCTTCTCTACCAAGTATTCCCCTTCTTTTTCCTTTCTTTTTGCCGCAATATCACTCAATACATTGTAGACATTATTCAATCCTCGGGAAGTATTATCAAACAAATGATAGGTATAAGGAAGCACCTTTTTTTCTTGTGAATTTTCCATATAGCAGAAGTAGGACGAATCAATCCAGCCAGATAATGCTTGGCTTAACAAATCAGACAATTTTACTCCCATATCATTCTCTAATTCCTGCTCTTTTGATAAATCGACAATACAATAATTCCCTTTTTCCTCTAAAGACCAATGTTTAATTTGATATCGATATGCTGGAGGCAGTATCTTTTTCAAATATTCATATGCAAGATCCTGTTTGCTTTTCAAAATGGTGTTCTCACCAATCGCACTATTCAGGACATCTCCATCTAATACGTTATCCCGCCTTAGAAAATCCAACGTCAATGCTTCCTCAAACGTATTCAGATCACCTGAAATAATTGTAACAATATTTTCATTTGACAGATAAGACAAAAGTGTCTTGACCACATCTGCACATCGATATGTACTTAGATCAATATCATCAATAAACAAAAAAAGCAAATTTTTATTATCTGTTTCGTTATTAGGATTTACCAGAAATGAAATAAGCTGATTAAACTTTTTAATAAACTCGATATCGGAATTAAACACCTCCGCTGAACTCTTCACATAATCATTCTCTGTAGTATACTCCCGCAGCAAGATACTGCGATACTCCTTCTGTATATAAGTATATTGTTTAATTGCCTCGTCACAGCATTTATTAAGTGGGTCTTTTTCAATACATCCATTTTTCCTTTCCTGATCACGATTTTTAATAAATTCACTGAGCATTCCTAAAATAGTCGCCATCAATGTACTTGATTCAGACATATTTTCTGGCACAATAATTGGAAGAATAATGTCCTGATACTCTGACTTTTTTTCTAAAGTTGCTTTTATCGTCTTTAGTATCGACGTTTTGCCGGCTCCTCGAACTCCTATTATGCCAATATTATTTGTTTTTTGATTTGTATATTCACCCTTTGCTTTCATTTCATTTGGGCGTGATTCCTTTTCCTCCCTAAATTGGTCAATCTGATCATAAATGTGCTTATATGCAGGCAAAATCAGTTTTGCCTCTGCCGTTGTCAGATTACGTGCTCCAATTTTGTTCTTATGTGTTTTTTGTGTATTCATACCTTTCTTCCTTTCTTTTGTATGACTTATTGAAGTATAATATTTATTTTGTCCGCGAGTGAATTGCTCGCACTCTTCACTATACTAATAAGTAAACAAAACCAATAATATTTCACTGGCCAATTCTGTCCCTTGAAAACTATATAAAACTTGGTTATATTTAGATTATCATAACGTTCTGATTTCTTCATAGTTACATGCCAAAATCTAGGCTTTCTTACGGACTACGCATTTTATACGTAGTCCTGTCTTGAAGCACGAATAAATAGGCTCTTGGAGTCTTTTGCACCGGATATTGCAAAAATATTTTTTGTTAGAAATATATAATTTATAAAACATGTGTTGATTATATTTGTATTTATATAATAGAAAATCTGCTGCAAAATCAAGTACGAAAAAGATTCCAAAAGGCTATAAGGAACTGTAGAAAAA
>DEPD01000076.1 GCA_002358575.1 Lachnospiraceae bacterium UBA3401
TGTACCACATGGAATATATCTTCTCCACCGTGAGCGTCATGGAGTTTTACCGCCAGCTCTGCGCTGTCCTGGGCGTGGAGGGCAGGGGCGGAAAGCTGGGAATGTTCCGCGCCATACAGGAGCAGATCCTCTGCCTCTATTATGAAAAGAAACAGCCGCTGCTGGTCGTGGACAAGGCACAGTACCTTTCCACAGGCATCCTTGAGGACATCAAGATGTTCATGAATTACAATTATGATTCCGTCAACTGCTTTACGCTGGTCCTGTGCGGCGAACCGCACCTGAACAGCCCGAGGATCACCGTGCATGATAACTTTAACGGCTTCACGGACGCAGAAGTGGCACAGTATGTGCTCCACAAGCTTTTCTGTGTGGGAGGTTCCGCCAGCATCATCGACCAGGCAGCCCTTTGTGCTGTACACAGCCATTTCCAGGGAAACCCGCGCCTGGTGGACAACCTGATGACCGATGCACTGGCGCTGGGGGCTCAGATGGAGAAAAACAGCATTGACACAGAGGTTATCCTGGCCGCGGTCAGCAACCAGAATCTTTCTTAGGAGGTCATTGTTTATGAAATACACATGTATCCTAGAAAACGATGCTGGGTGTGAGACTTGGGAAGCCGAAGTCTGTCTGCTCAAAGCATCCAGGACAGGACGGCAGTATGAAGCGGAGATTGAAGGACGCGGGACTTATTTCCATATCCTTACCGGACAGCATAAATATGGGGATTACCTGTGTATCCCCAACCATGATGTGGGAGGCGAGCGGTCCAGACTCTCTGACTTTTTCTGGAACAGGGAGCGGATCAGCAGGCTGATGAAAGAAGAGGATGCCGTGACAGTCACCACCAGACTCATGTATCTTGAAACGCTTATAAAAAATAAGGCATCTAACGGATCCCCTGACCGGATGCCATAGACGGACCATGATTTCCATGAAGGAAGATTTGCCGTCCAACAATAAAAAACGTTGCAAATAGAATATTCATCTGTCTGTTTCGATTGGATACTGCTCACCATATCAATTGTTCTTTTGCAACCGGAATCATATTGTTTATATTGATAACCGCATAGTCTTTTATTTTGATAAAATCTACACTTTTTTTCATTTTCTTGTGTTTGAACTTAAACGAAGACAATGGTGCAAAATAATAAAATCCGTTAATCTCCAAAACAGTTCCTATATATTTTCGTCCGAACGATCCGCCTTCATGCAAAAATAAATGTTCCTGATATTGACTCAAGTATTTTATGTAGGCATCTTTCACGTCATATATTTTAATATTGTTTTTCATAATACTTCTTTGTCCGTTTACAGAAAAGGCAGAGACTTAAACAGTCCCTGCCATCTGTTAACTCGCTCACTTATAAGGCTGTGCATCACCTACTATATTTAATATACACTATTTCTGATTAATTACAACTTATTTTATGATTTTTTCAGAAGTAATAGTTCAGCCTAGGACTTTGCATTTGCTACAAAGTCCATAAAATAACATGGTGGCCGAAATGCATAAAGCCATCACGAAGTGGTTTTGCATGGCTTGATGCTTGTAACAGGAAGCTGAAGGCTGAACTGTTACGGAAACAGAATGTTAAATTATATTCGAATTGAAGTGTGTTTTGTTTCATGTTATAATAAATTCCATATATTAAATCAATAAGGAATGAGAACATGGAACAAAGTTTAAAAAAATATGTGACGACATGGGGAAACGCGATTTCAATTGCGGACAGGCGCCCAGAAAATTATGCAAAGGACTTGACATTGCGCTATCCAATTCGACCGATGTTCGACGGTGATAATATCAAAATTACCCTTGACAATTTCTGCGGTACAGAACCCGTGACAATAACGCGTGTGTTTGTAGCAGACAGTGCGGACTCCGAGAGAGAGATTGTGGAGGAGACCAGCACATCTGTCACATTTTCTGGCAGCAGTAGTGTAAGCATACCAGCAGGAGAGGCAGTTATAAGTGATGCAATTTATTTTCCTGTTAAACGTGGAAATGACATTAGTGTCAGTTTATATCTTGGCGAATTTACACAGATGCGCTCTGCGGTGCTGATTACAGGCCCACTTTCCAAGGGATATTATGCGGTGGGAGACTTTGCACGGCGCAGTGTGTTGCCATTAGATTTTACAAGAAATACAAATTGGTTTTATTTTTTGAGTAATGTGGAAATATATACAGAGAGCACAAACAGGGCAGTGATTTGCTATGGGGATAGTATTACCTCGCAGGCATGGCCTGATTATTTGACGTTGCGGCTATTTCAGGAGGAGATTTCACACACGGCAATTGTGCGTCGTGCTGCGAGTGGAACGCGCATATTGCGGCAGTATGAAAATATCACTTATGATTCTTATGGATTAAAAGGTTCCATTCGATTTCCAAGGGAGGCAAAAGTCAGCGGTGCGGACAGTATTATTATACAACATGGAATTAATGATATTATTCATCCAGTGGGGACTGAGGCCAATCCATTCCGGCCGTGGAGCGATTTGCCAACGGCTGATGATCTGATACAGGGATTGCAGCAATATATTGTGCAGGCGAAAGAATATGGGCTTGAGGTATATATAGGAACTTTGCTTCCAATCTTTGGCTGGCGAACCTATGAGCCATTTCGAGATGAACTTCGCTGTGCAGTCAATGAGTGGATACGGACGACAACAGAAATTAAAGGCTGTATTGACTTTGACAAAGCGCTTTGTGACAGTGCGAATCCGGCTGCTTTTGCAAAGGAGTATGACAGTGGAGATCATTTGCATCCGTCTCTAACAGCGTATGAGCGCATGGCGGCAGAAGTGCCAGAAACACTTTTAAGGTTATACAAGGAGATATAAAGATGCCCACATTACTATTTATCAATGCATGTGTGCGTGGCAGAGATTCAAGAACACTGGCTCTGGCAGAGCATTTACTTGCATGTATCAAGGAAGTAAACAGCCATGATATGGCATTCCAAATAGAAGAGATTCGTCTTTCCACAGAAAATTTGCTTCCACTAAACTATGAACGACTTTTGCGCAGAGAGGAACTTCTAACGGCTGGTCAACTTGGGGATTCCATGTTTGACTATGCCAATGCGGTTGCGCAGGCGGATATGCTGGTAATTGCGGCACCTTACTGGGATATGTCATTTCCAGCTTCTCTAAAAATATTTTTTGAGATGGCAAGTGTAGATGGAATTACATTTACATATGCCGAGGACAGCACGCCTGTTGGGCTGAGTGTGGCGGAGGACATGTATTATGTGACGACCAGCGGAGGTTATATTGGCGACTGTAATTTTGGTTTTGAGTATGCCAGTGCACTCTGCAAACTTTATGGAATACAGAACACACATTTTATTAGTGCGCAGGGATTGGACCTAGATGGAGCAGATGTGCAGGCGATTTTAGAGGAAGCCTGCAACGGGGAGATACAACATTATTGATGGAGGTGGCATTGTGGAATCAGTGGAGGAACTTGCAGCGAAAGTTTGGAGACTGTCGCGTGACAGTCTTTTGATTCATCTGCGTTTTCTTGATGTGGCGCTCTCCGAACTGGAATTTCGGGCACAGTCGGGAATCGGACAAGTTTTGTGTGATATGAGCACGCCGAGAACGGTAATCGTTTTTTATGACCCACAAGTGCTGCTGCGGCTTTACAAGGCCAATCCAAACAATGTGACAAGACTGCATTTACATATACTGTTACATTGTATTTTCGGCCATTCGTATAAGTATAACAAGGTGGAGCAGGAATTGTGGAATATTGCGGCAGATATGGCAGTGGAAAATGCGGCTCTAGGGTTGCAAATTTCTGGACTTGAGACAGAGCATGACAGGGAGCGCCGAGAGATACTTGAACAGTGGAGGAAGCGTGCAGGGGCGTTAACTGCGGATAGAATCTATAGGAAATTGAAAGAGGATAGGCTAAAAAGTGAGGAGTTGCTGACGTTGGGAAGTCTTTTTTGCCGTGATGTGCATGATGGCTGGAAACCGGCAGAGACACTTGAGATAACAGAGGCACAATGGAAAAAAATTAGTGAGCGCATTCGGGCTGAGCTGAAATCATTTTCGGGAGATAAGTCGAATGATAAGAGTCTGTTGCAAAATCTTGAGGAGGCGGTAAAGGAAACCTATGATTATGGGGATTTTCTGCGAAAATTTAGTGTGTCCGGTGAGGAAATGCAGATCAATGATGATGAATTTGACTATGTATATTATACGTATGGACTATCACTCTACGGAAATCTTCCACTGGTGGAGCCACTTGAGTATAAAGATGTCAATAAAATTAAAGAGTTTGTGGTGGCTATTGACACATCAGGTTCCTGCCGCGGAAGCGTGGTACAGGCGTTTCTAAACAAAACATATCACATACTAAAAAGCAGCGAAAATTTTTTCCGCAAAGTTAATATTCATATTTTGCAGTGTGATTCAAAAGTACGCCGTGATACCAAGATTACAAGTGATGAAGAATTTGAGCGCTTTATGCGGGAAGGGCAACTGGAAGGGTTTGGTTCCACTGATTTTCGACCGGTGTTTGACTATGTGGACAAGGCTGTGGAAAGTGGAGAATTTGAAAATCTAAAAGGGTTAATTTATTTTACGGACGGATATGGTGTGTTTCCGGCGCGGAAACCTCCACATGGTTATGATACAGCATTTGTGTTTCTGGAAGACAATTATGAGAAACCGCCGATACCGCCATGGGCAATCAAGCTTGTACTTCCGGCGGAGGAGCTTGAAAAAGAATGAAAAAGGAAGGGAGATTGCGTGTGAATATTAAACAGGCAAAAGAGCATATTAAAAATTCTGTAAAACTGTATTTGAAAAAGGATGCGTATGGAGAGTATCGGATTCCTGTAGTGCGTCAGCGCCCTATATTTCTCTTGGGTTCTCCGGGAATAGGAAAGACTGCTATTATGGAACAGATTGCACAGGAACTAGGAATTGCGGTGGTGAGTTATTCCATGACACATCATACAAGACAGTCGGCGTTGGGGCTTCCTTTTATTACACATAAAAATTATAAAGGACTGGAATTTGATATTTCGGAATATACAATGAGTGAGATTATCGCTTCTATCTATGAGGTGATGGAACAGTCTGGCATTGAGGAAGGAATTTTATTTTTAGATGAGATTAACTGTGTATCAGAGACACTTGCACCGTCAATGCTGCAGTTTTTACAGTACAAAATTTTTGGAAAACATAAGGTTCCAGAAGGGTGGGTGATTGTTACAGCAGGAAATCCGCCCGAGTACAATAAATCCGTGCGTGAATTTGATGTGGTGACAATGGACCGCATGAAATTAGTTGAGGTGGAGGCAGATTATGCAACGTGGAAGGAATATGCATTAAAACAGGGTATACACAATGCAGTTACCACCTATCTTGACATGAAAAAGAATGATTTTTATCGTGTGGAAACAAATGTTGGCGGAAAGTCCTATGTGACGGCAAGAGGATGGGAGGATCTGTCTGCTATGATGCTTTTATGCGAGGAAGAGGGCATTGTGGTGGATGAGACGCTTGTCGCACAATACCTTCATAATGATAAGATTGTCCGAGAGTTTACAGCATATTACGAGCTGTACAATAAATATAAAAAAGATTACAAGGTGGAAGAAATTCTGGAAGGCACAAATTCCGCGCAGGTTGTGGAGCGCGCAAGAATTGCCAAATTTGACGAGCGCTTATCGCTGCTCGGAATGCTTTTAGATAAACTAGAGAGTGAGATGAAAGAAAATCTTGAAAAATCGGACTATCTAACAGACCTTATGAAGCTGCTCAAAGCAATACGGTTGTCCTACGAGAAAAAACAAGAAAAGGACGCAGATCTTTTTTTCGATATTGCCTCAATGTTGCGGGTGCAGGCGGAAAATCGCGAGAAGATAATTTGCTCTATGACCAATGCTGGCACACTGTCAAATGAGGATAAGAGAAAACACAGGGCTGTTATTCGTTTTCTAACGGAGCAGGAGAAAGCGCTTCGATTGGAAAGCAATGTGGATTCGGTGAAGGCATTTGGTCTTTTGAAGGCTGCATTTGACACAGAGACAATACAATTAAAAGAAGAAAATAGCAAGATACAAAAAAGGCTGCACAATCTGTTTGCCTTTAGCGAGGCTGCATTTATGGATGGAAATGAGGTGCTTGTGCTGGTGACAGAGTTGACAGTCAATGCTTATAGCGCACGTTTTATTGCTCTGTATGGAAGTGAGGATTATCACAGGCACAATGAGAATTTGATGCTGCATGAGCGTCAAGATGATATTATGAAGGAGATTGACGCGTTGGAATTGTAGGATGTGTGCATCATATGATACTGTGTGACAGTCTTTTTGAATGCAACATATACTGACAGTTAAAAAGACTGACCGCCAGTATAAGGTGATGCGCACAGCCGCATAAGGAAGTATGCCGCTTCGCGGCTGTGGCTGGTAAGATACTCATGGCAAATTTTATTTACCGGGAATATAACAATTGTGGAGACAATACTATATGAATGATGATAGGAAAACAGACAAGCAAATAGAAAATAAGGGTGATGGTGGAGGGCAACTTATATTTATGCCATATAAGGAGGGATATATTCTCAAACAGTATCGTGGTATTGGCACAACAGTTATACTTCCTCCACAGATAGAGGATAGGAAAGTGCTTGGTGTGGAACGCAAGGCTTTTCTAAGTTGTAAGACCGTTCGCAGTGTTATACTTCCAGATACCATAGAAGAAATTGGAGACTGGGCATTTGCGCATATGGAACAGCTTAGAACCATCACGATACCACATCATGTATTAAATCGTGGAAAAGAGCTTTTTCTGGGTTGCAGACGGTTGCGAGAGATTGTATTAAATGGAACAGAGGAAGAGCGTGCGTTTCGTGCATCGCAGGGGATTAGCAGAATGTTAGCACTGGCAGTTACAGTTTTGCATGACTACTTTTTGTTTGACCCGACAAATGTAGGGCAAGAGGAATGGGTGAAACGTTGGGATGAAAAGTTGCTTGCATTGCTTGCATTGGATGACTTGGACGGTTTTGAAGAACTATGGACCTGCGGGGAGGAGGATTATGAGGGAAAGGATTATGACATTAAATCCTACCCTGTGGAAAAACGCAAAATGAAGTTGCGCGTGGTATATTTTCGATTGTTACATTCTTATAAATTGTCTGATATGGTTAAAAATACACTTCAGGCGTATTTGTGCAGACATACAAAAGGCACAGATGCGCCTGAAGCATGGGAACTTATTGTGGAAGAACATCACAGTGCACTTGATTATTACCGGATTTTTGCGGAGGCGGGTTGTATAACAGAAGATAATTTTGCAGATCTTTTAGAGGATGTAAAAGACAGTGATGCCGAGATCAAAGCATTTTTGTTGCGCTATAAAGAAGAACATTTTGACAGAAAGGATGCGTTTGCAGCATTTGATTTAATGTGGTGAAAAAGATAAAGCAATAGGCACCTGTAGTAAAAATTACAGGTGCCTATGTGTATTATGTGCTAGATTTTTATTTTTTGTACCGTTTAACGAGATATTCGATAACTGCTTCCCGGATTTCATTCTGTGCTATATAACCTTCCCCGTTTGTCTCTTTCATCTGTGTGAAAGATTCCTCGCCATACTCTTCGGTCATTTCTGTATAAACTGCTTCCATATCAAGAGTTAGACCAGCATCTTCAAACAGTGCTTGATATACCATTGCATCTTTTGCCGCTTCTTTTGCGCGTTCTCTAAGCTCTAACTCGTAGGATAATTCATCTGAAACCGCATCATCTCTTAAATCCCATAGATTTTCATACATGGAAATGCCATAGTAGGCAGACATCTGTTTATAGGATGCAAGCATCTGTTCGTCACTATATTTTGTAACCGCACGTACCTTTTTTAGATAGTTTGAAGGATACGATTTTACAGTGGAATTTTCCAAGATATAATTGGTTAGATACTCTTCAAGATGTTGCTCGTAAAAATTATTCTCCACAGAGGCACGATATTCTGCAGCGGTGGTTACGCCTTCCTCAGTAATATTTTCTGCAACAAATTCATCCGTGAGTTCTGGTGTGACATTGATGCTGTTTATAGTGACTGCAAAGCTTGCATCTTTGCCTGCAACTTCTTCGCCGTCGTAATCCGCTGGAAATGTTACTTCCACAGTTACCTCTTCGCCCGGTTTATGTCCAATAAGCTGCTGTTCAAAATCATCGACAAAGCTGCCAGAGCCGATTGTTAAGTCATAGCCTTCGCCATTGCTGTTTCCACCCTCAAATTCAACACCGTCAACCGTTCCCACAAAATCAATGTTCACTTTGTCGCCATCTGCAATTGCGATAGATGCGTCGGTGCTGGGTTCTTTGTGTTGTTCTAGAGTAGATTTGATAGAGTCCTCAACTTCTTCTGTTTTCGCTGCAACTTCCTCTTCTGGCACGGCAATATTGGCGTAATCTGCCAGTGTGACAACATCTTTTACATTGACGCCCTCGATTCGACCGTCTGCGGTAAGTCCGACACTGGGATTTTCTGCGGAGGTTGTCCGAATTACAGCAAGGAAAATACTTTTGCCTGCTGCGAACACAACAATTGCAATCAATACTGCTGCAATGGCGATAGTGATAATCTTTGTCGTGCGCTTTTGACGTCGATCCCGTGCAACCTCTTTTCTGCGTTCTTCCCGTTTTGCTTTGCTTTTGCTTATATCGGATGTTTCCGCCGCATTTGTTTTTTTCTCCTTAGCCATTTTAATAACCTATCCTTTCCAATTTAATATTCCTTAAAACTGCAAAACCTCATACTAATTTATCACAAAACTGCAAAAAAATAAAGTCTTTGCGGTTTAATTCACAAACATTTCTTACTTTAGGAATTATTAGGAATTGTAGGAAAATAAGTGAT
>DEPD01000077.1 GCA_002358575.1 Lachnospiraceae bacterium UBA3401
ACTTGTTTCGCAATTGCCTATTGCTGCCCAATCTCTTACTTTAGCAGGCTCGTCAAACCAATATTCTTTCAGTAATGGGATAAGCTCAAATTCTACAACCGCTTTAAGCCACCTGTCCGTAATATCTTTATCGGTACAAAAATAGCTGTGTCCGATTCTAAAACCATCTCCAAGTAACTCGTCATTTAAAATGGCACCATTGAGAGCTTCAACTACAGTAATCAACTTCTCCAATTTCTCATTATTCTTGTCTGATAAATATTGCTTAAATCCATCAGTAGAAAACGCCGGGGCGAAATCAAAAAATGCAAACCTTCTCCTTAAAGCATAATCCATCATGGCAAGGCTCCGGTCAGCGGTGTTCATCATTCCAATCATACGAACATTCTTAGGAACGGTAAACCACTCATCTTTGTAAAGAAGCTTCAGCTTTTCTCTGCGCTTATCACGTTCTATTAACATCATCAGTTCACCAAAAATTTTGCTCAGGTTTCCTCTGTTAATCTCATCAATAATAAAGAAATATGGGCGTTCATCATCTATCTCTGCTGCTTTACAGAATTTGTAGAAAGCGCCCTGCACAAGAGAAAAACCATTACCATCCGGTCTGTATCCCTGAATAAAATCCTCATAACTGTAGCTCTGATGGAATTGAACCATTGAAACACGGCTTGTATCTTTTTCTCCCATCATTGAATAGGCAAGCCGCTTTGCAGCAAAGGTCTTGCCTACGCCCGGCGCGCCCTGCAAAATAACATTATATTTTGTATCAAGCAGTTCCACCAAGGTGTCATAATTATCCTCGCTCATATAAACTTCATCCAAAAAATCATCCTTAGAATATGGTGGATATTTAATTTCGGCTTCCTGCGACATTTCGTCATCAATTTCATCCACAAAGAGTCCCAAAAGTTTCTGCACATAATCGTTATAAGGAGTAATATTTGTAAGCGTTTTCATTACCGCCTGTCCTAGATGCGCCCACTCTCCATTATGCTGCCACTCTACTTTTCTGATTTTCTTATAATCTGCCCTTATATCATCAAAAACATAGTCAGAAGTAACTACCCCTTTTCCAATGACTTTGCGCATACTTTTTTTGCAAAAATCACATCCCCGACTTTTATCTCATTTGCAAACTGCCACAAACAGTGAGCATCGTTCTTATAAGAATGTCCTGTGCCATATATGCTTTTCATTTTTTCTTTGATTTCTTCTTTTGATGAGAAATCTTTCAAATTCCCGACTTCATCCCAACCGATACCCATAATGCCGAGTTTATAAAATTCATCCCACATGGAAGCATTATCCCCCGAAGAATAAATCCAATAGGAAATTTCCTTTACATTAGCATCTACGGAAACTTGCTGGTTTCCTGCAGCATCACCCTCATTCGTATACTTCCATGCATGGTAGGATAATTCCGGGAAACTATGATAAGGGAATCCCTCTTTCTTCAATGCATCTCTTGCCTGTTCGCACATAAAAAAGTAGCTTTCCCCATCAGGAAGCCTTTTGTTTACATTCGCAAATATGGTTGTGAACTCATGCGGCATATTATCCTCATCGCTTAAAAAATTTCTATTACAGGAATCAAGATTGATAAATGTATTGGGTCTTATCCAGTATAATCCCATCGTAATGTTCCAATTGATGCCTTTTTGTTTTCTGACTTCATCATAGTATTTTTGCAAATTGCTTTTATATGATTCTCCGAGTGTAGCAGAATACTGAATGGCATGATAGAACAGCTCCCAAAGGCTATCTATGTCATTATCTCCTCTACCTTCCTTAAAGGAATAGAAAGCTGCCCCAAAATTATTTACAACCGGTATTCCGTCAAAAGTGACCGGCACTTCTGTTTTTACATTAAATATATTTGCTATCGCAGTCAGAATCCTGATTCTGTTATCGTTAGAAATTCCTTTGTTCTCTATCTTTTTAATCTCTCGCCTCGGTCATTCCCTGCTTAAACAGGTTAGATGCTAATTCATCAGTCATATCCACATTCCAGCCCTGTTTTGTCAGTTTCCACATTCCATAGGCGCTTTTATCAATATATCCGCCGAAAACAAGATAGTTTCGTGCAAAAGCAACCTCATTTTCAAATTTGTTAACATTATTTTTCCCTCTCGTTTCCGAAAGTTCTTCTTCTGTCAGATGTTCATTTTTAGCAATAACGTGCCGGACTTCCTGCGGTTTGCCCTGCCCGCCTAATTCCTTTAATGCAGTTAATACAGGTTTCATCCAACGCAGAAAAGCGGCATTGGATATTTTGTTTTGTGTTTCCATCTATTTCTCCTTTTAAAGATTATTTCATTTTATCGTTATTTTCAACATATTTTGTCGAATGTAGCAATTAAAATAACCTCATCAAACTTTTTCCTATGCCATAACATCTTGGCTGACACCTTGATGTGTGCAATCGCAAAACGCCAACTCGTGCAAGCGCGATTGCTGCTTTGCTCGTTAAACCATATTCCCCCGATTCTGCCCATGATACAAAAACCGTCTGACTTCCATAATCAAATCTTTCGGATTATCATCTATTACTATATAGTAAATGACATAATTATCCACATAAATACGATAATAAACATATTTATGCTCCCGCACCGAATGATATGGTTCAAAAGATTCTGCCATTGGAAGCCGCTCCATAATGACAGCTTCCATCTTACCCAATAGGTCATTTGCCACTTTGGGATTTTTTAGTTTCTCCGCAATATAGGTTACTTTTTCCTCTAAGTCCTCATAAAAAAGCGGCAGATAACGCAATCTGTACTTTTACTGAACATTTATCTTCCTCCGCAGTTCTCCAAAAACTCCCTCATGGCTCATCCGTGCATCGCTTTCTAAGGCAATCCTGTCTGCTTTATCTAGCGCTGCCTCTACACCGTCCGTCAGCTTTGAATACTCTTCAAGGCTAAGAACCACCATTGCTCCATAGCCGTTTTTAGTCAGAAATACTGGTTCTCCCGCATTTACGATTTTTTCAATATCAGGAAACTTATTTCTTAAATCCGAAACAGGTCTGATCTGCAACATACGCATCCACTCCTTATCAATATTTTATCTTAATTTTATCATTCTCTTTATTCTACTCTATTATCTCCCAAAAAACAACCATTGTTATAAATCTTTCGCCGTTTCATTCTGTATTTTACTAAATCAAGAATTACTCTTTTGAAAGAAATCAACATTGTTTTCATCCAATACTTTGTTAAATATATTTCTTCACGAAAAAAGGACTGCTCTTCGCAATCCTTTTTTCATCACCTATGTCTACAAACTTCTCATGGCAATTCCTTTTCCAAAGCAACTTGCTCGTCAGACGTTTTTTCTCTTAACTGCTTCAAACATTTGTTCCTGAAGAATTTTTCTTTCC